>NZ_CP108393.1:2277500-2601071 GCF_035961655.1 Streptomyces sp. NBC_01317
CGAAAGGCTTCATCGTTCGACTTGCATGTGTTAAGCACGCCGCCAGCGTTCGTCCTGAGCCAGGATCAAACTCTCCGTAAATGTTCACCGGTAATCCGGTAGACACCACGTAAGAGCCGGGACCACCGGTCGGAATAAGACCCGTGATCCACAGCGTCCTCGCTGTGTTTCATTCAAAGGAACCACCAACCCACCAACCACAAGGGTTGAGCAGGCCGGGGTATCAACATATCTGGCGTTGACTTTTGGCACGCTGTTGAGTTCTCAAGGAACGGACGCTTCCTTCGGTCCCGTCTCCAGGGCCCTCCGGGCGCTTCCCTTCGGTATTTCGTGTTTCCAACCTTACCAGATTCATTTGGCTGTTCTTGCCGCTTGAATTCCGGTGGCCTTTGGATGGGCCTTTGTTTCTCTGCCTTTCGGCTGAACCGACTTTATCAGAGTGTCTGAGGCCGATTCCCCCACCTGTCGGGGAGCGTTCCGGGCTCATGATTAACCCGGGTTCCCGTTCGGTGGAGACGCAAACGTACTGGAGCGGGGGGCGCCGATGCAAATCGGGCCCCCCGCTCCGGGGTTGAGCCTCGGACGGACCGTCGGACGGACCGTCAGACCTCGACGACCACGGGCAGGATCATCGGGCGCCGGCGGTAGGTGTCGGAGACCCACTTGCCGACCACGCGGCGCACGAGCTGCTGGAGCTGGTGCGGTTCCGCGACGCCGTCGGCGGCGGACTTGGCGATGGCCTCCTCGACCTTCGCCAGGACGGCGCCGAACGCCGCGTCCTCGATGCCGGAGCCTCGGGCGTGGAAGTGGGGTCCGCCGACGACCTTGCCGCTGGTGGAGTCGACCACCACGTACACCGAGATGATCCCCTCCTCGCCGAGGATGCGGCGGTCCTTGAGGGAGGTCTCCGTGACGTCGCCGACCGAGAGGCCGTCGACGTACACGTAACCCGCCTGGACCTTGCCGACGATCCTGGCCTTGCCGTCCACGAGGTCCACGACCACGCCGTCCTCGGCGATGACGATGTGGTCCTTGGGGACCCCCGTCATCGCGCCCAGTTCGGCGTTGGCGCGCAGGTGGCGCCATTCGCCGTGGACCGGCATCAGGTTCTTCGGCTTGCAGATGTTGTAGAAGTACAGCAGCTCGCCCGCCGAGGCGTGTCCGGAGACGTGGACCTTGGCGTTGCCCTTGTGGATGACGTTCGCGCCCCACCTGGTCAGGCCGTTGATCACGCGGTAGACCGCGTTCTCGTTGCCCGGGATCAGGGACGACGCGAGGATCACCGTGTCGCCGCCGACGATGCGGATCTGGTGGTCGCGGTTGGCCATGCGGGACAGCGCGGCCATCGGCTCGCCCTGCGAGCCCGTGCAGACGAGCACGATCTGCTCGCCCGGGAGGTCGTCCAGCGTCTTCACGTCGACGACCAGGCCGGCCGGCACCCGCAGATAGCCCAGGTCACGGGCGATGCCCATGTTCCTGACCATCGAGCGGCCGACGAAGGCGACCCTGCGGCCGTGCTCGTGGGCCGCGTCGAGGATCTGCTGGATGCGGTGGACGTGGCTCGCGAAGCTCGCCACGATGATCCGCTTCTGGGCACTGCTGAACACCTGGCGCAGGACGTTGGAGATGTCCCGCTCGGGCGGGACGAATCCCGGGACCTCGGCGTTCGTGGAGTCCGCCAGCAGCAGGTCGATGCCTTCCTCGCCCAGCTTGGCGAAGGTCGGCAGGTCGGTGAGCCTGCGGTCCAGCGGCAGCTGGTCCATCTTGAAGTCGCCGGTGTGGACCACCATGCCCGCGGGGGTGCGGATGGCCACGGCCAGCGCGTCCGGGATGGAGTGGTTCACCGCGACGAACTCGCAGTCGAAGGGGCCGATGCGCTCGCGATGGCCCTCGGTGACCTCAAGGGTATACGGGCGGATGCGGTGCTCCTGGAGCTTCGCCTCGATGAGAGCGAGGGTCAGCTTGGAGCCGATCAGGGGGATGTCGGCCTTCAGTCTGAGCAGGAAGGGGACACCCCCGATGTGGTCCTCGTGACCGTGCGTGAGCACGATCCCGTCGATGTCGTCGAGGCGGTCCCGGATGGTGGTGAAGTCCGGCAGGATCAGATCGATGCCGGGCTGCTCCTCCTCCGGGAAGAGGACGCCGCAGTCGACGATGAGCAGTCGGCCGTTGTACTCGAAGACCGTCATGTTGCGGCCGATCTCGCCGAGCCCGCCGAGCGGGGTGACGCGAAGGCCGTTCTTGGGAAGCTTCGGCGGTGCGCCGAGTTCGGGATGCGGATGACTCAAAAGACTCTCCTCACCACGCACGCCACGTGCCGCTGAGGCACGTGGCGCGCATGACATTTGTGCACTTGCTGTTGTCTGTGTGGACCGATTTCTCGGTGTGGTGCTGTCGTGCTCCGTGCTGTCGTGCTGTCCCGCTTGTTCAGTTGTGAAGTATTCAGTTGTGAAGTCGGTGGTGGAGTCCGTGTGGAGTCCGGTGTCAGAGCTGTACCCCGCCGGCCGCCAGATCGATCTTGAGCTGGTCCGTTTCGGGGGCCGACAGCTCGACGAGCGGCAGGCGCAGCGGTCCGGCCGGCAGGCCCAGCAGGGCGAGCGCGGCCTTGGTGGTGATGACGCCCTGGGTACGGAACATGCCCGTGAAGACCGGGAGCAGCTTCTGGTGGATCTCGGTGGCCTTCTGGACGTCGCCCGTGAGGTGGGCGTCGAGCAGCTGGCGCAGCTCGGGGGTGGCGACATGGCCGACGACGGAGACGAAGCCGATCGCGCCGACGGCCAGGAGGGGCAGGTTCAGCATGTCGTCGCCGGAGTACCAGGCGAGGCCGGACCGGGCGATGGCCCAGCTGGCGCGGCCGAGGTCGCCCTTGGCATCCTTGTTGGCGACGATACGCGGGTGCTGGGCGAGACGGACAATCGTCTCGGTGTCGATGGGAACGCCGCTGCGGCCCGGGATGTCGTAGAGCATGACCGGCAGGCCGGTGGAGTCGGCGATCGCGGTGAAGTGCCGGTGGAGCCCTTCCTGCGGCGGCTTGCTGTAGTACGGGGTCACGGCGAGGAGGCCGTGCGCGCCGGCGCGCTCGGCGGCGCGGGACAGTTCCACGCTGTGGCGGGTGTCGTTCGTGCCGATGCCCGCGATGATGTGGGCGCGGTCGCCGACGGCGTCCAGGACGGCCCGTACGAGCTGGTCTTTCTCCGCGTCGCTGGTGGTCGGCGACTCGCCGGTGGTCCCGTTGAGGACCAGGCCGTCGTTGCCTGCGTCGACCAGGTGCGCGGCGAGCCGCTGGGCACCGTCGAGGTCGAGCGCGCCGTCCGCCGTGAAGGGCGTGACCATCGCGGTGAGGACCCGCCCGAAGGGGGTCTGCGGAGTGGAGATCGGAGCCATGGGTAACACGCTACTCGCTGCTCAGCTCGCCGTGTCCCCTTGGGGGACGGGACAAGAGGAGCCCGGCACTGCCTGCTCGGGGGTTCAGGCAGTGCCGGGTCCGTTTGATCAGCCTAGATGAACTTCTCGAAACCCCGCAATACGGACACTTCACCCCGCCGACCGTACATCTGTGCCCCGGACGGGCCACGGAACGGGCTCCGAGCCGCAGGATCGTTCTAGGGGGCGACTCGGCCATTGGCGTTGAAAGCCGCGTGGGTGAGGGGCATGAGCGCCGCCCAGTGCGCCTCCATCCGCTCCCCCACCATCTCGATCTCCCGCTGCGGGAAGGACGGCGTCCTCGCCTGTTCGTGCTGGGTGCGCAGGCCGAGGAAGTGCATCAGCGAGCGCGCGTTGCACGTCGCGTACATCGACGAGAACAGGCCGACCGGTAGCACCGCCCGCGCCACCTCGCGCGCGACGCCGGCCGCGAGCATTTCCTGGTACGCCTCGTACGCCCGGAGGTACGAGTCCTCCATCACGCGGCCGGTCAGGTGCTGCTGCTCCCGGGTGCCGTCCACGAACACGTACTTCCCGGGGCGGCCCTCCTGTACCAGCTTGCGGTCCGCGCCGGGGACGTAGAAGACCGGCTGGAGCTCCCGGTACCTGCCCGATTCCTCGTTGTACGACCACCCGACCCGGTGACGCATGAACTCGCGGAAGACGAAGATCGGGGCGCTGACGAAGAACGTCATGGAGTTGTGCTCGAAGGGGCTGCCGTGGCGGTCCCGCATCAGGTAATTGATGAGTCCCTTCGAGCGCTCGGGGTCCTTCGAGAGCTCCTCCAGGGACTGCTCACCTGCGGTGGAGACGCGCGCGGCCCACAGCACGTCGGAGTCGCCGGCGGTGTGCTTCACCAACTCGACGGTCACATCGCTGCGGAAGCTCGGCTTGGTCTCTGCGGGGGTGTCGCTCACCGGCGGGGTCCTTCCAGTTACGTCGCTCGGGCGGCGCCCACTCTACGGCGCGGCACTGACAGCGCCCCCGCGACAGCGCGCCGGACCGCCGCCGTTCGGACCGCCGTTCGCCGGACTGCCCGCGCCGGCAAGGGATCGGACGGCTACTCATACGCACCTCACGGCGACGGTCCGCAGCCGTTCGGGCCCCGATGGCGCGCCCGGCCCCCCTGGGGTGGTCCGGGCGGGGACCTGGTCGGTAGCCTCACCGGGCACAGCAATCGAGCGTGCTTGTGAGTGAGGATCAGTCGTGCCCCTGCCCTTCCTGACGGCCGACCGGGCTTTTGACGCGACCACGGACGATGTCGCGTTGCCGTTCGACGATCATGATCAATGGCGGCGTCCGTACCGCCCCGGCCCCTGGCGGGTGGCGGCGGCGGCGCTGCTCCTGCTGCTGGCCTCGTTCGTCCTGCTCGCGGGGACGGTCACCGCGGCCGCGGGCAGCGCCTCGGGCGCCTATCTCTGCCTCGCCCTCGCCGGCGTGGGCATCGCGGTCGCCCTGCGGCTGCTGCGGGTGGGCGCCTGGGTGAGCCGGCACGGCGTCCGCCGTGTCCTGCTGCTCAGGACGCGGACCGTGGCCTGGGACCAGGTCACCGAGGTCCGTACCGTCCAGCAGCCCGTACGGTGGCTCGGCCTGCCGCGCACCGTGCAGGGCCAGGCGCTCTCCCTCGTCCTGCGGCAGGGAACGCCGCTGCCGCTGCTGACGGACCACAACGCGGACTTCCTGTCGCGTACGGAGGCGTTCGACCGGGCCGCGGACACGGTCGAGGCGTGGGGGGACGAGTACCGCCGTCCCTGACGGCTCGCCGCGTCACATCACCGACCCCGAGCGGGGCCCGGCCACCCGGCCGGGCCCCGCTCGGGCGTGTACGGACTGTTCCGCGCCGCTCAGGCGCGTACGGGCTTGTTGTCGTGGAGCGCGATCGCGCGCTGCATCGCCTTGCGAGCCCGGGGCGTGTCGCGGGCGTCGTGGTAGGCGACCGCGAGCCGGAACCAGCAGCGCCAGTCGCCCGGCGCGTCCTCCGTCTCCGCGCGGCGCCTGGCGAAGACGGCGTCGGCGGAGTCGCGGTCGATGCGACCGCTCTCCGTACGGGTCAACTCGTCCACCGGCAGGCCGCCTTCGGCGTCCAGCTCCTCGGCGAGGCGGTTGGCGCGGCTGACGAACTGGGTGTTCTTCCAGAGGAACCACAGGCCGATGGCCGGCAGGATCAGCACCGCGATCCCGAAGGCGACGGTGAGCGCGGTGCCTTGTTCGATGAGCAGCACACCACGGCTGCCGACCAGGACGAAGTAGACGACCAGGACGGCGGCCGTGACGCAGTAGGTGATCTTCGCGCGCATGGGTGCGGTCTCGTCAGCTCAGGTCGAGGAAGTGTTCCAGGCCGTAGGTGAGGCCCGGGGTGGACACCACACGCCGCACGCCGAGCAGGATGCCCGGCATGAAGCTGCTGTGGTGCAGGGAGTCGTGGCGGACGGTGAGCGTCTCGCCCTCGCCGCCGAAGATCACTTCCTGGTGGGCGAGAAGCCCCCGGAGGCGTACGGAGTGCACGCGCACGCCGTCGACGTCCGCTCCCCGCGCGCCTTTCAGTCCGGTGACCGTCGCGTCGGGCTGCGGAGGCAGCTGCGCCTCCTCGCGGGCCGCCGCGATGAGCTGGGCGGTGCGGCCCGCCGTACCGGACGGGGCGTCGGCCTTGTTCGGGTGGTGCAGCTCGATGACCTCGACGGACTCGAAGTAACGGGCCGCCGACTGCGAGAACTTCATCGTGAGGACGGCCCCGATGGAGAAGTTCGGCGCGACGAGCACCCCGGTCTCGGGCGAGGCCTCCAGCCAGGAGGTCAGCCGCCCGAGACGCTCGTCGTTCCATCCCGTGGTGCCGACGACGGCGTGGATGCCGTGGCCCACGCAGAACTCCAGGTTGCCCATGACCGCGTCGGGGTGGGTCAGGTCGACCGCGACCTGGGTCCCGCTCGCCGTGAGGGCCTCCAGCGTGTCGTGCTGGTCGAGGGCGGCGACCAGTTCCAGGTCCTGGGCGGCCTCGACGGCCCGTGCGGCCTCGGAGCCGATACGGCCCTTGGCTCCGAGGACGGCCACGCGCAGCTTGTTCATCGTTCTGCTTTCCTTACCGCGGTCAGGAGACCGCTTCGTCAAGACGGGCCGCCTGCTTGTCCTTGAGCGGTCCGATGACGGACAGCGAGGGGCGGTGTCCCAGTACATCGCGGGCGACCGCGCGTACCTCGTCCGGGGTGACGGCGGCGATTTTCGCCAGCATGTCGTCCACGGACATCTGGCTGCCCCAGCACAGTTCGCTCTTGCCGATACGGTTCATCAGCGCACCCGTGTCCTCCAGGCCGAGGACGGTGGAGCCGGAGAGCTGGCCCACCGCGCGCCCGATCTCGTCGTCGCTGATGCCTTCGGTGGCGGCCTTGTCCAGTTCGTCCCGGCAGATCTTGAGGACGTCGTGGACCTGGTTCGGTCGGCAGCCCGCGTACACGCCGAAGAGTCCGCAGTCGGCGAAGCCCGAGGTGTACGAGTAGACGCTGTAGGCGAGGCCGCGCTTCTCCCGTACCTCCTGGAAGAGCCGGGAGCTCATGCCGCCGCCGAGCGCGGTGTTGAGGACCCCGAGGGCCCAGCGCCGCTCGTCGGTGCGGGCGAGTCCCGGCATACCGAGGACGACGTGGGCCTGTTCCGTCTTGCGGTTCAGGACGTCGACTTTGCCGGCGGTGCGCAGGGCGCGGGTGCCTTCGCGGGGGGCGAGGGGGACCGCGTCCGTACGGGACAGGGCGCCTGCCCGGTCGAACGCCTTGCGGACCTGGCGTACGACCGTGGCGTGGTCGACGTTGCCCGCGGCCGCGACGACCAGGTGGGTGGGGTCGTAGTGCTTCTTGTAGAAGCGGGCGATGCGGTCGCGGTCCAGGGCCTTGACGGTCTCGACGGTGCCGAGGACCGGGCGCCCGAGGGGGGTGTCGCCGAGCATGGTCTGCGCGAACAGGTCGTGCACCACGTCACCCGGGTCGTCCTCGGTCATGGCGATCTCTTCGAGGATGACCCCGCGTTCCGCCTCGACGTCGGCGGCCTCGATGAGGGAGCCGGTGAGCATGTCGCACACGACGTCGATGGCGAGCGGCAGGTCGGTGTCGAGGACACGCGCGTAGTAGCAGGTGTACTCCTTCGCCGTGAAGGCGTTCATCTCACCGCCGACCGCGTCGATGGCGGAGGAGATGTCGAGGGCGCTGCGCCGGTTCGTGCCCTTGAACAGGAGGTGTTCCAGGTAGTGGGTGGCCCCGTTGAGCGTGGGCGTCTCGTCCCGGGAACCGACCTGGACCCAGATGCCGAAGGTGGCGGAGCGCACCGACGGCAGGGATTCGGTGACCACGCGCAGGCCGCCGGGCAGGGTCGTACGGCGGACCGTCCCGATGCCGTTCTCGCCCTTGAGGAGCGTTTGGGTACGGGCAACGGCCCGCGCCTCCGAGGAGGTGCGGGCCGTTGCCCTGGAGCCGGTTGTCACGAGGTCGCTTCGTCCTTCGCGTCTTCGGTGGCCGTACCGTCGGCGGACTCCTCGTCCTCCATCACGGGGATGAGGGAGAGCTTGCCGCGCTGGTCGATCTCGGCGATCTCGACCTGGACCTTCTGGCCCACCCCGAGGACGTCCTCGACGTTCTCGACGCGCTTGCCGCCGGCGAGCTTGCGGATCTGCGAGATGTGCAGCAGTCCGTCCTTGCCGGGGAGCAGGGAGACGAAGGCACCGAAGGTGGTGGTCTTGACGACCGTACCCAGGTAGCGCTCGCCGACCTCCGGCATCGTCGGGTTGGCGATCTGGTTGATCGTGGCGCGGGCGGCCTCGGCGGCGGGGCCGTCGGCGGCACCGATGTAGATGGTGCCGTCGTCCTCGATCGTGATGTCGGCGCCGGTGTCCTCCTGGATCTGGTTGATCATCTTGCCCTTGGGGCCGATGACCTCACCGATCTTGTCCACCGGGATCTTGACGGTGATGATCCGGGGGGCGTTGGGGGACATCTCGTCCGGGACGTCGATGGCCTCGTTCATCACATCGAGGATGTGGAGGCGGGCGTCGCGGGCCTGCTTCAGCGCGGCGGCCAGGACCGAGGCGGGGATGCCGTCGAGCTTGGTGTCGAGCTGGAGCGCGGTGACGAACGTCTTCGTACCGGCGACCTTGAAGTCCATGTCGCCGAAGGCGTCCTCCGCACCGAGGATGTCGGTGAGGGTGACGTAGTGGGTCTCGCCGTCGATCTCCTGCGAGATCAGGCCCATGGCGATGCCGGCGACGGGGGCCTTGAGGGGCACACCGGCGTTCAGCAGGGACATCGTGGAGGCGCAGACCGAGCCCATGGACGTCGAGCCGTTGGAGCTCAGCGCCTCGGAGACCTGGCGGATCGCGTACGGGAACTCCTCGCGCGTCGGCAGCACCGGCACGAGCGCGCGCTCGGCCAGGGCGCCGTGACCGATCTCGCGGCGCTTCGGCGAACCGACGCGGCCCGTCTCACCGGTGGAGTACGGCGGGAAGTTGTAGTTGTGCATGTAGCGCTTGCGGGTCACCGGGGAGAGGGTGTCCAGCTGCTGCTCCATGCGGAGCATGTTGAGGGTGGTGACGCCCAGGATCTGGGTCTCGCCCCGCTCGAACAGCGCGGAACCGTGCACGCGCGGAATGGCCTCGACCTCGGCGGCGAGCGTACGGATGTCCGTGACGCCACGGCCGTCGATGCGGACCTTGTCCTTGATGACGCGCTCACGGACCAGGGTCTTGGTGAGCGAGCGGTACGCGGCGGAGATCTCCTTCTCGCGGCCCTCGAACTGCGGGAGCAGCTTCTCGCCGGCGAGGCCCTTGACGCGGTCCAGCTCGGACTCGCGCTCCTGCTTGCCGGCGATGGTGAGCGCCTTGGCCAGCTCGCCGCGGACGGCGGACGTGAGCGCCTCCAGGACGTCGTCCTCGTAGTCGAGGAAGATCGGGAACTCGCCGGTGGGCTTGGCGGCCTTGGCGGCGAGGTCCGACTGCGCCTTGCAGAGCGAGCGGATGAAGGGCTTCGAGGCTTCGAGGCCGGCGGCGACGATCTCCTCGGTGGGAGCCTCGGCGCCGTCCTTGACCAGCTGGATCGTCTTGGGCGTGGCCTCGGCCTCGACCATCATGATCGCGACGTCGCCGTCCTCCAGGACGCGGCCCGCGACGACCATGTCGAAGACGGCGTCCTCAAGCTCGGTGTGCGTCGGGAAGGCGACCCACTGGCCCTTGATCAGGGCGACGCGGGTGCCGCCGATCGGGCCGGAGAAGGGCAGGCCCGCGAGGATCGTGGAGCAGGAGGCGGCATTGATCGCGACCACGTCGTACAGGTGGTCGGGGTTGAGCGCCATGATCGTCTCGACGACCTGGATCTCGTTGCGCAGGCCCTTCTTGAAGGACGGGCGCAGCGGGCGGTCGATGAGGCGGCAGGTGAGGATCGCGTCCTCGGACGGCCGGCCCTCGCGGCGGAAGAACGAGCCGGGGATCTTGCCGGCCGCGTACTGCCGCTCCTCGACGTCCACCGTGAGGGGGAAGAAGTCGAGCTGGTCCTTGGGCTTCTTGGAGGCGGTCGTGGCCGACAGCACCATGGTGTCGTCGTCCAGGTAGGCCACGGCGGAGCCGGCGGCCTGACGGGCCAGTCGGCCCGTCTCGAAGCGGATGGTGCGGGTGCCGAAGGTTCCGTTGTCGATCACGGCTTCGGCGTAGTGGGTCTCGTTCTCCACTAGTGTTCTCTCCTCGTCTTCGTCCGGTGCCCGTGTGGCAGGGGACGTGGCGGAGAAGCGCTCCTTGGTGCGGGCCGGTCTTCGATCGAAGCACCCGGGGCCGCGGCGTGGGCCGCGCGCCTTTCCGGGCGCCACTACCGAGGACCGGCGGCGGCGGAGTTCGCTTCTCCTCTTCTTCTTCTGTTGTGCTCTTCGGTGGTGCTTCGGTTGTGCTCTTCTGTGGTGCTCCCGCACCAGATTACGTGGTGCGGGTCGTCATACGGCGAAGGGAGCGGTCCCCGGGATGGGGGAACCGCTCCCTGTCACGGCGTCGGGATTACTTGGCACCGCCGGCGGCACCGCGGCGGATGCCCAGGCGCTCCACCAGCACACGGAAGCGCTGGATGTCCTTCTTGGCCAGGTACTGAAGGAGGCGGCGGCGCTGGCCGACCAGGATCAGCAGGCCACGGCGGGAGTGGTGGTCGTGCTTGTGCACCTTGAGGTGCTCGGTCAGGTCCGAGATCCGGCGCGACAGCATGGCGACCTGGACCTCGGGGGAGCCGGTGTCGCCTTCCTTCTGGCCGAACTCGGTCATGATCGTCTTCTTTGTAGCGGCGTCGAGCGGCACGCGTACTCCTCGTGGGTCTTCGTGGCCATCGAGTGCCCCAGGTCGAATACTCTGGGGAGCTTCCGTAACTCGGGAGGCTGGGGATCCGCTGTGTGCCGACCGGGGAGCCTTGGGATCCGTGAAGGATCCGTCGGGGCGCCGGGGTCACGTACACAGACGGCCGTCGCCCAGAGTACCAGCCGGTTCACGCACTTCTCACCCGGGTACGGCACCGGCTCGGGCGGTCCGCGTCAGCTCGGACGGTCCGCGTCAGGACGTCATGGCCCGGATCGAGTGGTAGACGTCGAAGACGGCGAGGCAGAGCGGTACGAGCGTGAGCAGCACGCAGGATTCCGCGATCTCCAGGAAGCGGCCCCAGAACGGGGTGACGCCCTTGCGCGGCACGATCAGCCCGATGGCCGTGATCAGCGCGGCGACGGCGGCGACCGCGGTGGTGAGCCAGACCGTACGGATGTCCAGGGCCCGGCCGTCACCGGCGAGGGCCTCGCGCATCAGGCCGGCGGGCGGGTTGAGGCAGAGGCCGAGCACGAGGAGCACCAGCGCCCCGAGGCCCGCGGCCAGGGCGCAGCCGACCTGTGCGGTGTAGCGGAAGAGGTGGGCGCGCATGAGCATGGCGACGCCGGTGGCGAGGGCGAGGAGCTGTCCCCACACGTCGTCGGAGAAGCCGAGCACCGCTGCGGCGGCCACGGCCACCAGCGCGCAGCCTCCGACCAGGCCGACGAGCAGTTCGTGGCCGCGCCGGGCCTGGGCGGCGATCCGCCCGGCGTCGACGGTGCCCTGGGGCTCGGGGTCGGTGCCGTACCCGCCGACGCCGGTACGGGGCGGTTCGAAGCCGATCGGGAGCCGGGCGAAGCGGGTGGAGAGGCCGGGCAGGAAGGCGAGGGCGCCGACGGCGAGGGGGGCGCAGAGCGCGGCGGTCTCGGCGGGCTCCAGGTGGCGGGTGATCGCGACGAAGGTGAGCAGGAGACCGGTGGCGGCGGCGAGGACGAAGGCGACGAAGGGGCCGTCGCCGCCCGGGGAGACGATCACCAGGATCACGGAGGCGACCAGGACGGCGGCGCAGGCGAGCAGGAACTGGAGCCGCCCGATTCCTTCTCCCGCGCCGAGGGGCAGCAGTCCTGATCCGCCGACCGCCATGTTCGCGAGGGAGCCGATGCCGAGCGCGACGGAGGAGGCGCGGTCGTCGTACACCCGGGCCCGTACGGCGGAGAGCGCGAGCAGCAGGACAGCGGTGACGCCGGCGAGGACGCCGGGCAGGCCGTGCATGTCGTGCCGGGGGTCGGCCGTCCAGAGGACGAAGCCGAGGAGGACGAGGAGGACCGCGCCGCCGAGGAGTCCGGCGGCGCGCATCAGCCGGTCGGTCCACAGGGCGCGGTCGCGGGCGACGGCGGAGGCGACGGCGTCGGACACGTCGTCGAAGACGGCCGGCGGCAGGGATTCGGCGAAGGGGCGCAGGGACAGCAGCTCGCCGTCGAGGATGCGCTGGGCGGCCAGGGACAGGGCGCTGTCCAGTACGGTGCCGTCGCGGCGTACCAGGTGGTATCCGACGGGGGCGCCGTCGGCGGGGCTCTGGCCCGAGAGCCGCAGGATCTCCGGGTAGAGGTCCGCGACCGCGATGTCCTCGGGCAGTGCCACGTCGACGCGGCTGTCCGGGGCGACGACCGTGACCCGGCAGAAGCCGGTTCCGCCGCCGGACGGGGCCGGGGAGGTGGGGCGGCCGGTTCCCGTGGCCGCCGCTGGGGCCGTCATACTCACCTGCTGCTTCCCCTCGTGGTTCTGGTCGTGCCCGCCGTGGAGATGTGGTGTGCGGTGTGGGGACACCGGTCCCGGGGGCCTCGCGGGTGCGCCCCGAATGCCCCTCTTCTTGCGGTAGTTCACGAGTTGGCGAGGGGGGTGAACGCGTCGGGTCACACTACCGCCAACCCCTGGGTCCGGGCGCAAGTAGGATCCCTGCCGCGGATGGAACCCGTCGCCACGGGGGCGCCGACAGAAACATTCCGTCCGGCGAGGGAATGGGTGAGCTGTGAGTCAGATCGTCGTCAAGCGCCCACCGCGGGTCCTGCCGTCCGAGGTGCCCGGCGACCAGGTGCAGGTGCAGCCTCCGCCCGAACTCCCGCGCGGGCAGCAGGAGGGCGCGCTGATGCAGTTGCTCCCGATGCTGGGGATGGGCGGCTCCGTCGTCTTCTTCTTCATGACCCCGAATCCGATCATGCGGATCATGGGCATGGTGATGATCGCGTCGACGGTGGCCATGGCGATCGCGATGCTGGTGCGCTACCGGCGCGGCACCCAGGGACAACTCGCCGACCTGCGGCGCGACTACCTCAAGTACCTGACGCAGACCCGGCGCGCGGTGCTACGGACGGCGCGTCTCCAGCGCGACGCGCAGTACTACCTCCACCCGTCCCCCGAGCAGTTGTGGGCGCTGGTCGCCGAGGGGAGCCGGGTGTGGGAACGGCGGGTCGGTGACCACGACTTCGGGCAGGTACGGATCGGTCTGGGCAGCCAGGAGCTGGCCACGCCGCTGATCGCGCCCGAGACCGCGCCGGTCGACGAGCTGGAGCCGCTGACCGCCGGCGCCATGCGACAGTTCCTCACCGCCCACGGCACGTTGGACGGGCTGCCGATGGCCGTCTCGCTGCGCGCCTTCTACCACGTGACGGTGGGCGGCGAGGCCGGGTCTGTGCGGTCCACGGCCCGCGCGATGGTCGCCTCGCTCGCCTCCCTCCACTCCCCCGACGACCTGGTGATCGCGTTCGCCACCGGGCGTGAGGAGGCCGCCGCGTGGGAGTGGGCGAAGTGGCTGCCGCACGTCCAGTCCGCCGGCACCACCGACGGGGCGGGCAGCCGCCGCCTCATCACCCCGGACCCCTGGGAGCTGGAGACGCTCCTGGCCGGGCACCTCGAAGGCCGCCCCCGTTTCCAGCCCGGCGGCCAGCCCCTGCTGGACCGGCCGCACGTCGTGGTCGTCCTGGACGGCAGGACCGTACCGCCGGCCTCGGCGCTCGCGGCGGCCGAGGGGCTCCAGGGGGTGACGGTGATCGAGGTCGTGCCCGGCGAGGTGACCGGCGCGCGCGGCAGCCTCTCCGTGGTCGTACGCCCGGACGCGCTCCAACTGGAGGTCGGGAACGGCCTGGTGTACGACGGGGAGCCCGACCTGCTCAGTGTGGCGGCGGCCGAGGCGCTGGCCAGGCAGCTCGCCCCGCTGCGGGTGGCGTCGGGCGGCGACGACGACGAACCGCTGCTGGCCAACCTGGACTTCACCGATCTGCTGAACCTGGGCGACGCGGCGTCCGTCGACGTCACCCGGACCTGGCGGCCCCGCTCGCAGGCGGAGCGGCTGCGGGTGCCGATCGGGGTCGGCGAGGACGGCAGTCCGGTGATGCTGGACCTCAAGGAGGCCGCGCAGGAGGGCATGGGGCCGCACGGACTGTGTGTCGGCGCGACCGGTTCCGGCAAGTCCGAGCTGCTCCGTACCCTCGTACTGGGTCTCGCCGTCACACACTCCTCGGAGACCCTCAACTTCGTCCTGGCGGACTTCAAGGGCGGCGCCACCTTCGCGGGCATGTCGCAGATGCCGCACGTGGCGGCGGTGATCACCAACCTGGCGGACGACCTGACGCTGGTGGACCGCATGGGCGACTCCATCCGCGGTGAGCTGAACCGCCGTCAGGAGATGCTGCGCGACGCGGGGAACTACGCCAACATCCACGACTACGAGAAGGCGCGCGCGGCGGGTGCCCCGCTCCGGCCGATCCCGTCGCTCGTCCTGGTGATCGACGAGTTCAGCGAACTCCTCACCGCCATGCCGGACTTCATCGAGATGTTCGTGCAGATCGGCCGCATCGGGCGGTCGCTGGGTGTCCATCTCCTCCTGGCCTCCCAGCGGTTGGAGGAGGGGCGGCTGCGCGGCCTGGAGACGTACCTCTCGTACCGCGTCGGTCTGCGGACCTTCTCCGCCGCCGAGTCGCGGGCGGCGCTGGGGGTGCCGGACGCCTACCAGCTGCCCAACGTGCCGGGTTCGGGGTATCTGAAGTTCGGTACGGACGAAATGGTGCGCTTCAAGGCCGCGTACGTCTCCGGGGTGTACCGCACGGGCGCGCAGCGGGACGCGGTGCCCGGCGGGCCGCTTCCGGTGGACCGCAGGCCGGTGGCGTTCACGGCGGCGCCCGTACCGGTGCGGTACGTGGAACCGGCCCCGGGGCCCGTCGTACCGGAGGCGCGGGCGGCGGAGGACGACGCGCTCGCCGACTCCGTACTGGACGTGATCGTGCGGCGGTTGGAGGGGCGGGGCGCGGAGGCGCACCAGGTGTGGCTGCCGCCGCTGGACAACCCGCCGCCGCTGGACGAGGTGCTCCCCGGGCTCGCGGACGTGCCGGGGCGGGGGCTGACTCAGCCCGGGTACGAGGGGGCGGGGCGGCTCGTCGTACCGCTCGGGGTGGTCGACAAGCCGTTCGAGCAGCGGCGTGACACGCTCTACCGGGACTTCTCGGGGGCGGCGGGACACATGCAGATCGTGGGCGGTCCGCAGTCGGGCAAGTCCACCCTGCTGCGGACCCTGATCTCGGCGTTCGCGCTCACGCACACGCCGCAGGAAGTGCAGTTCTACGGGCTGGACTTCGGCGGGGGCGGCCTGTCGTCGGTGGCGCGCCTGCCGCATGTCGGCGGGGTGGCCTCACGGCTCGATCCCGAGCGGGTGCGGCGTACGGTCGCCGAGGTGTACGGCATCCTGACGCGCCGCGAGGAGTACTTCCGGGCCGCCGGGATCGACTCGATCGCGACGTTCCGGCGGATGCGGGCGCGGGGTGACATCTCGCCGGCGGAGCAGCCGTGGGGCGATGTGTTCCTGGTGATCGACGGCTGGGGCAACTTCCGTTCCGACTACGAGGGTCTGGAGCAGGCGGTCCTGGAGATGGCGGCGCGCGGCCTCGGGTACGGCATCCACGTCGTCCTGACCGCGTCCCGCTCGATGGAGGTCCGCGCCAACCTCAAGGACCACCTGATGAACCGGCTGGAGCTGCGGCTCGGCGACACGATGGACTCGGAGCTGGACCGCAAGTCGGCCGTCAACGTGCCGGCGGGGGTGCCGGGACGCGGTCTGACACCGGAGAAGCTGCACTTCATGGCCGCGGTGCCGAGGATCGACGGCATCAACTCGGACAGCGACCTGTCGGAGGCGACCGCCGCGATGGCCCAGGAGGTCACCCGGCACTGGACGGCGCCGGGGGCCCCTGCCGTACGGCTGCTGCCGCGCGAGCTGCCGGCGGCGGAGCTGCCCGGGGGCGCGGAGCGGCCTGACCACGGGATCGCCTTCGCCATCGACGAGAACAACCTGGAGCCGGTCTTCGTCAACTTCGAACGCGACCCGTTCTTCCTGGTGTTCGGGGAGAGCGAGTCCGGCAAGTCCAACCTGCTGCGGCTGCTGATCAAGCAGCTGGCCGAGCGGTACGACGG
Organism: Streptomyces sp. NBC_01317; assembly: GCF_035961655.1. NCBI lineage: Bacteria > Bacillati > Actinomycetota > Actinomycetes > Kitasatosporales > Streptomycetaceae > Streptomyces > Streptomyces sp. NBC_01317. The sequence goes on from NZ_CP108393.1 coordinate 2,293,678, forward strand.
CGACGCCTGCAAGCTCTTCGTCATCGACAACCGGCGCGGGCTGCTGGGTGTCACTCCGCCGAGCCACCTGGCGGAGTACGTGCCGATGTCCAACAACATGGAGCACCACGTCGACGCGCTGGTGAATCTGATGCAGCGCCGTACACCGTCCCCGGATGTCACGGCGGAGGAGTTGCGCGAGCGCAGCTGGTGGCGGGGTCCGACGGTGTACGTGGTCGTGGACGACTACGACCTGGTCTCCACGTCGAGCGGCAATCCACTGGCCAAGCTCGCCGAACTGCTGCCTTTCGCGCGGGACGTGGGGGTCCGGTTCATCATCGCCCGCAACACGGCGGGCGCGAGCCGGGCGGCGTACGAACCGTTCATGCAGCGGATGCAGGAGCTGGGCGCCCAGGGTGTCCTGCTGTCCGGCGACCCGAACGAGGGCGATGTGCTGGCGGGCGTACGACCCCGCCCGATGCCGGCGGGCCGCGGGGTGTTCGTCTCCCGGCGGCGGGGGAATCCCCTGGTCCAGACGGGGCTGGTGGCGGAGGGGCCCGTGTCGTGACGGGCCGGCGGTGGAGGCGGTCCGGGCAGGCCGGGGCGTGTGAGGCGGAGGGTGGTCGCGCGCGCCGGACCGAGGATGAGCTGAGAACGCGGTCGGTCCGAGTGAATGGCGCGCACCGGAGTACCGGGCGCACGGGGGAAGGAGCCCGCACATGGCGTGGGACGAGTGGGAACAGCTGAAGACCGCGGCGGCCGAGAGCCGGTCGACGCAGATGCGACTGAATCAGCTTCCGGCCGACATGGGCGGGGGCGGCGGAACCGCCGGCGACGCACAGGGCGATCTCAAGGTCACCCAGTCCGATCTCGCCGCGATCGGGGACAGGGCGTTCAAGCTGTACAACCGGTTGTGGAAGGAAGCGCGGGTCGCCGTGCCGAGCAGCGACAAGGCCGCCGGTGACCTGACGACGCAAGGGTTCGCACTGGGTGCGGCGCTCCAGCATGTCTCGGTCCGCTGGGAGGACCAGCTGAAGTCGCTGATGGACGCGTGTGCCCATATTTCGAACCACATGGACTACACGAAGAACGCGCACACCGGTGACGAGCACTTCATTCAGGGTCAGTTGAGCGGTATCGCCACGCTTGACCAGGGCTTTGACGAGGCGTACGGCGAACCGGGCAAGACGAACAAGGGGGACGACTGATGAACCTGGAGGACCTGCGCTTCGCTCGCTTCAAGCTGCTCGACGGCGCGATCGCCGACTGGGCGGCGATGGTGCGCAACCTCGTGGACCTGGAGACGGAGGCGGACAACGGGCTCAGGGGGCAGGCGAACAAAGCCAACTGGACCGGTGTCAACGCCACTGTCTCCCGCAAGTTCATCGGCAGGACGGCCGAGGAGTTCAAGGACGCCCACACCCAGGCAACCTCGATCAAGAACATTCTGAGCGACACGCGGGACGAGCTGAAAGAGCATCAGCGGGCCCTGGAGGCGGCCCTCGACCGCGCGCTGAAGAAGAACCTCACCGTGACGTCGACCGCGGGCGGCGGTTTCACGGTCACCATGAACATCCACCCCGACCGGGCCGCCAAGGGAACAACCGTTCCCGAACACAGCGAGAGTGACGTCACCCTCTTCCGGGACGAGATCCAGGGCATCCTCGACCGGGCGACGCAGAGCGACAACTCGGCCGCCACGGTGCTCAGAGCGCTCGCCGACCAGAGCAGGTACGGCTTCTCGGGGGCCGCGTACAAGGACCGGGACTCCGCGGACGGCGCGCTCAAGGAAGCGGACCGGCTGGCACGGCTGGCACGGCAGAAGCCGGGGGATCTCAGCGTCAAGGAGTTCGACGAACTCAACGCGGGACTCAAGAAGTACGCGGACGACGAACTCTTCGCGGAGCGCTTCGCCGCGCAGTTGGGCGCCAAGGGCACGCTGGAGTTCTGGGCCGGCATCAACGATCCGCACGACGGCGCCCGGCTGGGCCATGAACGGGTCGGGCAGTACGGCGAGTTGCAGAAGAACCTCAGCCTGACGCTCGCGACGGCCAGCCAGAGCGACAGCCAGAGCATGACGGACTGGAAGCGGGACATGACGGGCCTCGGCAGCCAGCCGGTGGGCAGGCCGGGCGGTCCCATGGGGTTCCAGGTCATGAGCAACCTGATGCGGTGGGGCGACTTCGACGACGGGTTCCTCAAGAGCTACGGCGGTGAGCTGATCAAGACCGAGAAGAAGATCACCGACAACGGCGGTCACGCGCCGCTGGCCTGGCAGCGCATGGGGATGGACCCGTTCCTGAACCGCACAGGGACCGACTCCGGCTCGGACCCGATGACGGGCTTCATGAAGGCCCTGTCGAACAGCCCGGACGCGGCGACCGACTTCTTCAGCGACTCCTTCGTGACGAAGGACGAGGACCACGACTTCAAGCGTGAGGGCGCGGACGGCAAGGAGGTGAAGGCCGGGCTCAGTAATTTCGACTACCTCTTCGAGGAGCGGGACTGGCCGCAGGAACAGAACAGCGAGGGTGAGCGGAGCGACACGGGCCGCAACGCGATGGCACTGGCCCTGGAGGCCGCCACCACGGGCCACCCGGCCGGCGAACTACCGGGCCCGGACACGCCGGCCCACAACGCGCGGCAGGCGAAGCTGGTCGAGAGCCTGGTGGCGTCCATCGCCGACGACTCGGAGCGTCTGACGAAGCACGGCTACATGTCGGACAGCATCGGGCAGATCGCGGCGGAGTACTTGCCGGACATCACGCTGGCCACGACGGAGGACACCCGTGGCAGTGCCAAGAACCTCTTCCCCATCGCCGGAGAAAGGGCCGATCTGAGTCACGCCTCCGTGACGCGTTTCCTGGTCAGCGTGGGCCAGAACCCGGAGGGATTCGCGAATGTGGAGGTCGGCCAGAAGGCGTACATGGCCAACCTCCTCGACTACCACATGAATCCCGATCTACCTGCCGATCTGCGCTATCCCCACTCACCCGAGGACACCATCAAAGAGATCGCGCGCAGGTCGGGTGAGGTGGGCGGAACCATCGCCGTCGGCCGGCAGGAAGCGGTGCTGGGCCCGGCGAGCCAGGCGGACGGAGATTTCGAGGACGCCGTGGCCCAGAAGAAGAACACCTGGTCCGGTGCTATCGGAACAGGTGTCGGCGTAGGGGTCAGCTTCATCGCGACGCCCGTCGGTGGCGCTGTCGCGAGTGGCGTCGCCGGGACGGTGAGCAGCGTGGTTCTTGAACACATTTTCCAGCAGTCCGAGCCGGACCAACTCCAGGAAGCCGGCAAAAGCGCCGGGGCGATCTGGGAAGCCAGCACGAAGAGCAATGTGGGTATCAGCCAGCTGGCAGCGGAAACCGCGGTCAAGGCCCATGGCGCACCGTACGGCGAACAGGCGCTCGAATGGGCAAGGATCGGCACCCTGGACGGTTTCGGAGACGCTTCCGTGAACGTGGCCCAGATGGCCGATGACCTCGAAACGGAGATTCAGCCGGGATGACCGTCTCCTTCCGAGAAATCGCTCCTTCCACCTCAGGGGACACCTTGAAGCACCCGGAGAAACCCCGCGGCCGCGGCCGGGGCGGAACCATCGCACTGGCCGGAGTATTGCTCCTCGCGGTCTGCTCGGCCTCCTGTTCGTCGCCGCCGAAGAAGGAGTACGAAACTCCTGACGCCCTCTGCGGAGTCTCTGTCGACCCCGGACTGGTCGCGCCCTTCCTGCCGGCGGGGAAAAAGATCTCCATGCACCCCGACAACAGCATTCAGGGATGGATGCTGTGTGACGTGGGTGTCGACGGCACGCGGGTCCTGTCCGCGAACACCAAGTGGGAGGAGGGCTCGCTGCGCGAGGTGGCGGGCGATCCGTTGAACGGTGTCGACGTGAACAGCACGACCACACCGGACAAGCGTTATACGTATACCCGCCTGGGTGGTATCGGGCTGGTCGACTGCCAGGATCCCAAACGGCCCGAACAGCAACTTGTCGCCTCTGTACGCGTCATGAAGAAATCCGGCAGCGAAGCGGAGATGAAGAAGCTGATCACCGCGTTCACCGAGGGCGTGGCAGGCTCTGCCGAGTGTGCGCGGCGGAGGCTGAAGTAGCCCGCCGCACCGCCGCACCCGTACACGAAGACGAGGCGGGGTGGGCGCCTCCCGCGCGTGCCCACCCCGCCCTCGTCTCGCTTCGTTCGTTTGCCCCGGTCCTGCCCCGCTCTTCCGCTCAGTGGAAGTTCGAGGCCGCCTTCTGGTCTCCGGCCTTGTACGCCGGAGCCGCTTCCTGCACGGCGCGGGAGATCTGGAGGAGCGCCGTGTGAATGGCCATGGCGTCCTTGTCCCACTTGGCCTGGGCGCCGTTGTACGCCTCGCGGGCCTCGCCCTCCCAGAGGTCCGACACCGAACGGATCTTCGCCTGGATGGCCTTGAGGCTCTGGTCGAGCCGGTCGGCCTGGGTCTTGATGTCCCGGGCGGCCTCGTCGAGCCGGGTGTACGTGACGATCATCGTGCCGTCGTTCTGCGCCATGGAAGTCCTGCCTCTCTGCTTACCGGTTCACTCGGTCGGGTCAGCTGTCAGTAGTGGTTGAGGTTGGACGTCGCCTTCTCCGCGCCGGGGTCGCCCGAGTAGCCGTCGACCACGTCCACACCGCGCAGCGCCGCCTCGACCTCGTCGTCGGTGTTGCCGGCGATGGTGCGGGCCGCCTCGATGGCTTCCTGGAAGTTGAGCAGCAGATTGCCGATACCGACCATGTTGTTGTTGATCTGCGTCTGCTTGGCGTTGAACGCCCCGGCGCCGATGCCCGCCCAGTGGCCTTCGAGGCTGTCGATCGTCGCCTGGAGCTTGTGGAGCTGGCCCTTGACGTCGTCGAAGCTCTTGGTGAGTTCGCCCTGGAGCGACTTGAGCGCTACACCGTTCACCTTCTGGACTGCCATGCGATGGTTCCTTTCCTGGGGCTGGGGTCGCGGTGGGTCGGTGTCCCACCGGTCGAGGAGTGTGTGTACGTACGTGGCTCGCGTGCGTACGGTCGTCAGGCCGTACGGCGCCGGCGGAGCACGGCGAAGGTCCCTCCCGCGAGGACCACCACGGCGACACCGCCGAGGATCAGGCCCAACTGCCCGCCGTCCGACGTGTTCTCGGCCGAGCCTGCCACGACGGCTTCGGAGCCGGGCTTGCCCTTCTCGGGCTGTGACGATGCCGGTGCGGACGGGGAGGGGGACGCAGAGGCGACGGGGAAGATCTCGTCGGCGAGAAGCTTGGCGTCGGGAGGGCCCGGGTTGCCCTTGCCGTTGAGGATGATCTCGCGGGGGCGGATCAGGCCGTGGCCGAGGTAGGTGCTGACGGTCTTCTTGTCCCAGTCCCGACTGGCTGTGTCGTACAGAACGCGGAGTACTTGGTTCGCCGTCCAGTCGGGGTGCTGGGACCACACAAGCGCTGCCGACGCCGAGAAAAGCGCTGCGGCAGCGGTCGCCCCTCCCCCGTCTTCGCAGTAGCTCTGGAACGTCGCGTCGCACCAGCGCGGGATGTCGGTTCCGGGAGCGGCGATGTCGACGTCGTCGCCATGTTGCGAGAAGTCGGCCACACCGCCCTTCCGATCCGCGGAAGCCACGCCGACAACCTCGGAGAACCGGGCCGGGTACTGCGGCTTGTTCCCCTTCTTCGCGTTGTCGCCCGTGCCCGCGATCAGCAGCTTGCCCTTGCTCAGGGCGTATTCGAACGCGGTGGTCTGGGCGAAGGTGTCCAGACCGATCGCGTACTGGTTTCCCACCGAGATCTGGATGATCTGGGCGTCGCTGTCCGCCGCGGCCCGGATGGCCTGCTTCAACGGATCGTTGATCTGGGGCACCTCGTCGTACTTGAGAAGAGGCAGCTTGATCGGAATGATCTTGGCGCCCGGCGCCAGGCCGCGCAGTCCGCCACCCTTCCCCGTACCCGCGATCAGCTCGGCCGTGGTGGTCCCCTGGCCGTTCGTGTCCGCCGTCGAGCCACCGCCGCCTTCGGTCGTGGCGTCGACCCCCTTCAACACCTGGCCCTTGAGCGACGGAGTGGACGGGTTGACGCCGGAGTCGATGACCGCGACCTTGATGCCCTCACCCGTGGTGACCTTCCACATGTCCTCGGCATGCATCGCGTCCAGGTACCACTGCTTCGACCGCTGGTCCGCCGCCGAGGCGTCCGGGGCCGTACCGGCGATGCCCAGGGTCCACGCGCTCAGCGCGGCCACCACGCAGAGCAGTTCCCGCCGCACCGGACGGGACCTGCTGCCACGCTTCCGGGCGGGGCTCATTCCTGCCGTCATCCTGGCTTCCGAACCTTCCTCGGTGCCTGTTCGGCGCCTAATCGATCACCGGCGGCCCGGCGGGGCGCCGGCCGGCCGTCCATGTCTCTTCGTCTTCCGTCAGGTAGTCAGGACGCGATACGGCATCGTCCTGTTCTTCTTCCTCCGGCCGCCGTCCGCCGGGACCTCGGACGAGGCCCGAGCCTCCCTGGGTGAAGCCCGCACCGGGGCGGGACCGGGAGGCGGCGCCGCGCGGCGTGCCGACGACCCCGTTCGTACTGGCGGTGCCCCGCGCGCCGGACCGGGGTGTGTTCGCGGGGTTCGCCCCGACCACACCACCCCGACCGGTCCTTGCGCCGGTGGCACGGCCGGAGGCCGCTCCCTCACCGCCGATGACGTTCCCCCGTGGCATACGGGAGCCGGTGGCGCCGGCAGCACGCTGCGGGTTTCCGCCCACGATGCCGTTCCCACGGCCTGCTCCCGCGCGACCGGCGGGGGTCTGGCCCGTACCAGCACCTGACGCACCGGCGCGTCCTGCCGCTCCGGAGCCGCCGCCGATCGTTCCCGCCCGGCCGGCCGTACCGGAACCGCCCGATGCCGTCGGCGTACGTCCGGCCGCGCCGCCCTTGCCGAGCGATCCGGCGCTCTGGCCCACGGACTTGGCGTAGCCCTGCGGGCCCTTCGATCCGGATCCGCCCCGGGAGACGAGGTTCGCCGGTCCGCCGGCCGGGGGAGGCACGGTCCCGCCCCCGGAGCCAGGTCCTCCTGTCGAGGACGGAAGTGTCGACGCGTCCGGGAGCGCGGGGGCAACCGGCGGTGCCACCACGTTGTCGATCTCCACCGACGTCTCCCGCTCGGGCGCGGGGGTGATCGGGCGGACGGTGTCCAGATCCCTCTGCGACCGGTCCGCGTCGCCGAGGGAATCCGAACGCGTCGACACCGACGAGACCTCGGACTCGTCCGACGGGCCGTCGCCCACGTCCCTCGCACTCTTGGCGCGGACCGAAGGGCCCACCTTGCTCGGCGGGGGCACGTTCGCCTTGAGGACCCGGTCGAACTTCGGTGGTTCCTGGGCCGCCAGGGTCTCCTCGGAGACCGCGTAGAACGACGCCAGGCGGTTCATCTGGTTGATGGCCTCCTGGCGGTCCCTCTCCACCTTCTTCGCGGCCTCGTAGTCCGGATTGCCGTCCACCTGCTTGACCATCTCGATGTCCTCGACACTCTGCTTGCGCAGCCGGGTGTCGCGGGGCGGCATGGACTTGTGCACCGACGCCAGGCCCGTGCCCGCGGCGGTGATCTGCGTCGCGGCCACATCGGCGAACGCGCCCAGTCCCCGGGCGTGTTCGGCGAGCCCTCGGCCGAACGAGCGGAACTCGTCGCCCGATTGGCCCTTCCACTCGACCTTCTCGACGTAGTCCTGGAGTTCCTGCGCGGCGTCGGCGAGCGCGTCCCTGGCCTTCCAGAGGGCGTTGCCCGCGGTCTCCAGATCCGCCGGGTTCGCGGTCTCCACCAGGTCGATCATGGCGTTGAGGTCGTGGCCCTCGAAGCTGGTCCTGGCGAAGGGGCCTGGGCCGCCGCCGGATCCGAAGAGGCCGCCGATGATCGACGACACCTTCTGGGTGATGTCGATGGCACCGAGTTGACCCTGGACCCGCGCCTGGTCCTGCTGGTGCTGTTCCTCGGGGGTCAGTTCCTCCGTATTTCCGTCAGTCATGGGTCACCACCCCTGTTCAGAGTTCGACTTGCCGCTCTTCTCCGGCCCGTGCTCGCCCTGCTGCGCGCGTTTCTCTTCCGCCCTGCGGTCCTCAAGGATGCGGGTCTGGATCCTCGCGTACCGCCGCCGCACGTCTTCCTCGACGTTGTCGAACCCGACCTCCGCCGCGTGCACCCCGATGCTCAGCGTCTCGATCTGATCCCCCAGCGTCCGGGAGAGCGAGACGAGCGACTGGTGCACGCGGCTGTACTGGGCGTACAGCCCGTCCGCCTCGGCGAATGTCGCGTTGCTCCCGCTCAGCGAGGTCCTGGCGACCGTCTGTGCCGCCACCTTCGTGTCTCCGGCCGCCCCGCGCTCCAGGTCCGCCAGCAGATCCTTCACCCGGCTCTGGAAGCGTTTCAGCGCGCCGACACCGCGTTCGAGGTCGCTCCCACCGGTCGAGGCTCCCCCGCCTCCCCCGCCGTCCGCAGGGATCACCATGCCTTTGTTCCTCTCCCCGTTTACCTCAACTGCCTCAGTCACCTCAGTGGTCCTACGTTGCGATCGTGGCGCCGCACACAACAACCGCACCTGTACATCTCACTCTAGCGATCGGCTCCGACAGCCCCAAGGACGTTGTCCGCGCCGGGACTTCCTGTTACGGCTTCAATACGGGGGTGCGGGGACTGTGCACGCGCAACTCCTCACGCGGCACTTCACACGGCACCGCACGCGGCACGTCAGGCCCGCCGCGTACGCCTCCGTGCGTCGCGCAGAGCCACCGCGCCGCCCGCTATCGCCGCCACCAGCACTCCCGCGCCCACGAGCACGTACGTCGCGAGGCGTGTCGCGCGTTCCTCCGGCGACTCGCCGACCTGGAACCGGGCCGCCGCGGGCGCCGCCACCGGGTCGGCGCCCCGGTCGGCGACCGGTGCGCCGAGGGGCTTGTCGTCCTCGGTCAGGGCCCGTACCGGGTCCACGACTCCCCAGCCCACCAGGCGGTCGTGGCCCGCGATGGAGCGTTCCGCGGTCTGTTCGATCTGGGCGACGATCTGTTCCCGCGTCCAGTCCGGGTGCTTGCCCTTGATGAGCGCGGCGACGCCGGCGACGTACGGGGCGGAGAAACTCGTACCGTTGTCCGCGCAGTGGCCGCCGCCGGGAACGGTGGAGACCATGTCGACGCCGGGGGCCGCGACCCCGACGAACTCGCCGGACTGGGAGAAGGCAGCCCGTTCGTTGTTCCTGTCGGACGACGCCACGGCCAACACACCTTTGTACGAGGCCGGGTAGGTCTCCTTGACGTTCCCGCCGAGGCCGTCGTTGCCCGCCGAGGCCACCACGACGACGTCCTGGTCGAGGGCGTTGTCCACCGCCTGCTTCAACTCGGGTGCGGGCTCGACCGCGTTGGCCGTGTCCTGGGAGATGTTGATGACGTCGGCGCGCGCCTCGACGGCGTAGGTGATGGCGTCGGCGAGGGTCTCGGCGGTGCCGTGGCCCTCGGCGTCGTTCTGCTGGATGGGGATGATGGTGGCCCCGGGCGCGAGGCCGACGAAGCCGGTGCCCTCCCTGGGGCGGGCCGCGATGATCCCGGCGACCTTGGTGCCGTGGCCCACGGTGTCCGTGGTGCCGTCCTCCTTGCCGCGCTCGATCGTGCCGCCGAAGTCGTCCTTCAGCCCCCGTTTCATCTTGTTGCGGCCGCTCTTCACGTCGACGGCCGGGGTGAGTTGGGGATTCCTGACGTCGACCCCGGTGTCGATGACCGCGACCCGTACCCCTTTGCCGGTGGACTGCGACCACAGTTCGTCGAGCAGCACCCGTTGCAGCGCCCAGGGACGGCCCGCGTACGGCTTGCTGGGGAACGTGCACTGGGTGTCGGTGGGGCCCTCGGCCGCGGCGGACGCGGGCAGGACGAGGAGGGCGGCCGCCGCGGTGACCACGGTGGCGGTGGTGGCGAGGAGCCGCCGGTCGGCCATCTGCGCTCTTCCCCTCACTCTCACGCTCCCTCTCACGAGCCCTGGATCTGCCGGGCCGCCGCCGTCGACAGCCGGGGCCCCGTCGGCAGGAACGTGGCCCACGCGGCGGGGACCGGTGCCGGGGCGACGTCCTTGTAGCCGAGCCGGTTCTGCGCCTGCTGGGCCTCCTGCTGCCGCGCCTGCCGTTCCTGGGCCGTACCGGCTCCGATGCCGGGCTCGTCCCCGGCGCTGTCGCCGTTGGACTGCATGCCGTAGCGCAGGCCCGTGTCGGTGACGAGGAAAACAAATCCCGAGGCGGTCGACGATCCCTGGAACTGCCGGAACAACTGCCCTGACCCCGGGGTGACATACGCGCTGGAGCCGGTGGGCAGCGGCTTCGGGAAGTCCGTGCCCGCCCAGGTGCTCAGTGTGGTGGCGCCGTCGGCGCCGTTCACGTCCCGCAGCACACTGCACACGGTGTTACGGCTTCCCGCGCCGGTGCCCGCCTCGTTGACCGGTGCGGGGTCGCTCTCCGGCCAGTCCTTGTCCTGTCCGAACGGCTCACCCGGCTCGATGGCACCAGGGCTCACCGACGTGGCCCTGCCCGCCTGGCCGACCGTGACCAGCTCCTTGCTGCTGAGCAGCAGCTTCGCGGTGAAGTCCGTGACCGGGGCGACCCTGCCGGGCAGCACCACGTACTGCTGGTTCTTGGAGTTGACGGGGGCGACGAGGACCATGCCCACCTTGTTCGCCTCCTTCGGCAGCAGCGCGCCGGGGGCGTTCGCGTCGGCGCCGGGGGTGCCCGTGATCGCCGGGAAGTCGATGGTGCCGCCCTGGTGCAGGGTCTCCAGCCAGGCGGCCGTGACACGCTGCGGCCTGCGGTCGGCGCCCACCACCTGGCGCAGGAGCAGCTCGTCCTTCTTCACGCGGTACGCCTTGCCCTCGGCGTCCACCACGTACCGGACCTTGTCCGGGCCCTCGACGTAGAGGAGTTCACCGCCGCGCAGACGATCTGCCCCTTCGGTCCTGCCCTGTTCGCGCTGCGCCAGGACGAACGCCGCCTTCTGGATGGCCCTGCCGCCCGCGCTCGGCCGTTCGCAGACCGCCCAACGCTTGGCCCCCCCGGCCTCCTTGGCGTCGGGGAGCCGGTCGGGGGCGTAGGGGATGCCGACGGTCGGGCCGTGGGCGAGGTCGCTGCGGTCGATGACCGATTCGCTGACGTTGATGACCTTGCCCTTGTCCTGGTCGAGCAGGAGCTTGGCGGAGGCCATGTTCAGCACCGGGTGCAGCTGACTCGTCTTCCCGGTCCGCAACACCACATAGCGGGTGGTGGACTTGCTGGCGATGATGACGTTCTCGTTCACCGCGTCCCATCCCTTGGGCGCCACGGGCTTGAACATCCCCCACGCACCGAAGGCCGCGAGGATCACCACACCGACGATGACACCGGGCAGCACCGCACGAAGCGGCCGGGGCGCGCCCTCTTCCGAACCGGTCGAGTTCGGCTGCACGAACTGCGCGATCAGCCTTCGTTTCGCGAAGGTGTAGGCGTTGAGTTCGTCCCGTCGTGATGCCATCTGTCCGCTGTCCCTCTTCCCCCGCTGAGCGACCAGGTTCCCTCGTGCACCGGAGGGACCAGTGTGTCGCGCCGGCCCCCTACTATGCATGCCGCCGCTCGTGTCCCACCGCTCAGGTAGGGTGATCGACCGGTCAACGCCCATGGGCGGACGGCGGTTACGGCGCAAGGGGGCACGGCGGCGATGAGTACGGCGACGCGCGAGCGCGACGGGCGGAGCAGCACCGCGCGGGTCCCCGCTCCGTCCGGACGACCCGGACGACGGCGCGGCAGACGCGCGGAGGCCGGCGCTGTGCGTACGGCCCCAGGGGTCGCTCCGGCGCGGACGACCCTGCGCTCCCGGCCCCGCGCCGGCCACCTCGGGCCCTTCCAGCTACGGCAGTTGGTGCTCATCGAAGTCGCTCTCGCGCTGACGGGGATCGGCCTGGCGCTCGGCGGGCTCTGGCTCGTGCCGGCCGCGACCGTGGCCTGTGTGCTGGTGCTGGTCGCCGTGTCGCGCCGCCGGGGCCACGCCGTACAGGACTGGCTGTCCACGGCTCTCGCGCTGCGGGCGCGCACCCGGCCCGCCGAGCCGTGCGGGCCTGACGTCGACCCCTTGCTGGCGCCTGTCGCGGAGAGTGTGCCGGGATTCCGCCCGTACACCTACGTCGACCGGAACCGCCGCACGGTCGGGATGCTCGGCGACGGCACGTTCCTGACCGTGGTGGTACGGGTCGAGGCCAGCGGCGACGGGCTGCGCCCGGTGTTCGGCGCGCGCTCGCTGCCGCTCACCCTGCTCGCGGACGCCCTCTCCGTGGACGACATCACCCTGGAATCGGTGCAGTTGGTGCAGCAGGTGCGCTCGGCGCCCGCACCGCACCTGCCCCAACAGGCCGTGGCCCGACTCTCGTACGCACCCCTCCAGGAACAGACCGGCGCCCCCGCGCTGCGGCTCACCTGGGTGGCGATCAAGCTGGACCCCGAGCTGTGCCGGGAGGCCGTGGACGCGCGCGGTGGCGGGATCGAAGGCGCCCAGCGGTGTCTGGTGCGGGTGGCGGACCACGTCGCCAGCCGGATCACCGGCGCCGGGTTCCGGGCCGTGGTGCTGGACCAGGAAGAGCTGAACTCCACCGTGGCCACCTCGGCCTGCGCCAGCCCCGCGCTGTCGGCCCGCGCGGGCCGGCCGGACGCGGCGGCGCGGCGGCGCACCGCCGAGACGGCGCGGGTCTGGCGGTGTGACGACCGCTGGCACACCACCTACGCCGTGGGCCGCTGGCCCGAGTTGGGGCGCGGCGCCACTCCGCTGCCCAAGCTGGTGGCGCTGCTGACCTCGGCCCCCGCGTACGCCACCACGTTCAGCCTGACCCTGCGCCCGGGCGCGCACCGGGGGACGATGTCGATCGGCGGGCACGTACGGATCACCGGCGGCTCGGACACCGAACTGGTGCGGGTGCGGCGGACGTTGGAGCAGGCCGCGCGGCACGCGAAGGTCGGTCTGGTACGGCTGGACCGCGAGCAGCTGCCCGGTGTGCTGGCCACACTGCCTCTGGGAGGCGCGCGATGACCGCTGCCAACGGTACGAAGCGGGGCCTGCGGGGGCTGCGCGGCCCCCACCACGCGGGACACACCATCGCGCTGGACCACCTCGGCGCGCTGTCGCTGCCGGTGGGGGACGACGGTGTGGTGATCGGCGACGACGGCGACGGCCGGCCGCAGATGGTGGGCTTCCACCGCTCGACCCCGTACGACATCCTGCTGATCGGCGGCCTGTGGACGGCCCAGGTGCTGGCGCTGCGCGCGGCGGCCACCGGCGCGCGGGTCGCGGTCGAGACCGGGCGCGCCCCGTCCTGGACGCTGCTGGCGCAGGCCGCGGGCGCGGGCCTGGACTGCGTCACACTGCACGAGGTCGGCCGGGTGCCGCCGATGGGCGCGACGGTCGGCAGCCCCGTGGTGGTGATCCGGGACTGCGGGATGCGCCCCCCGCGCGGCCGGGTGGTGTCCTCACCGTGGCAGTCGGTGATGACCCTGCTGCCCTACATGAGCCCGGTGGCACCGCGGTTGATGCGGGGCTCCACGCTGGTGGGCGTCCAGCGGGTCTCGCCGCAGGAGGCCGAACAGGTCGGCCGCATCCTGGGCCTGTCGCGCGCCGAGACCGACGCGCTGCCCACACTGGCGGACGGCGTCACCCTCTGGTGCGCGGGGCGTGAGCACCACTGGGTGATGACGAGCGGTACGGACGCGGAGACGGGGTTGCTGGGCGTGGCCCGCCGGATGGACTGAGCCCGCCGGATCGGCCGGCCTTCCTACCCGGCCCGCACGCGCTGTAATCGTTCCGTCGCGGACGTACGGCGAAGCGTCCTAAGATGCCGGAGAAACCGGAACAGCCGGCAGAGGGCAGCACCGAGCCGTCACCGAAAGGAAGCTTGTCTGATGGGGAGCGCGCAGGAGAAGGACGAGCTGTATGCCCTGGACATCTCTGGCGTCGAGTGGCACAGCGCGCCCGGCACCAGTGCGGACGAGGAGCGGGTCGAGATCGCGTACCTGCCGGAAGGCGCCGTCGCCATGCGGTCGTCCGTGGACCCGGACACCGTGCTGAGGTACACCGAGGCCGAGTGGCGGGCCTTTGTCCTCGGGGCACGCGACGGGGAGTTCGATCTGCGCTGAGCCCGGTCGGCCCGGGGCCGGCGGCGAACAGCGGGCAACAGGTAGGGGCACGCTCCGTCCGGGGCGTGCCCCTCCGGCGTGCGGGGGTGTGCGGGGACGTACGGGCCAAAGTCGGCTTCGTACGCCCGTTCTGCGCGGGTTCTGCCGCGATCTCCCCCAGACATGTACCGATTTGACCGATCGCTGTACCCACCCGGGTTCCTTACGTGTTCACTTGGGGGCAGGACGTGACGTACGGGCCGCTCGCCGGCGGACCCGTCCGCCCTGCCGGAGCGACACCGGGGATGATTAGGGTGGGTGGAGGCGCGGGAGGAGAACCGACAGGCACGTATGCCGCGTCACCGGGTCCTGACAGGGCCCAGGGGGAGAGCCGGGCGGACCGGACACCAGGGACGACCGCCCCCGCCCACCACGGCACAAGGGTGCTCGACCACCTCAGGAGGCAAAGTGAACGGCGATCGGGACGAGATCCGCGGAGGCTGGGACCGGCCGCCCGTGGACGATCAGTCCGACGCGGAGCCCGAGGTGACGGGTGAGTTCACCATCGACTACACCCCTCCCGCCTGGTACACGCAGAACACGCCGGGGGACACGGCCGGTGGCGCCGCGACGGCGGGGCCGCCCGCGCCCGCGTACGACCCGACGCCGCCTCCGCCGCCGGTGGGCGCGCCGGTGGCGGTGCCGGGGCTGCCGACGGGGAGCGGCTTCGAGCCGAACTGGACGATTGCGCCTCCGGCACCGGGGCGGATTCCGGGTACGGGTACGGATACGGGTCCGTCGCCCGAGACGCCACCGGGCGCGCCTGCGGGCGCGTCGACTGCCACGCCCGAGCCGGCATCGGCCGGCGGCGCGGTCCCGGCCGCCGGTCCGGCTCCGGTAGGAGACCCGGCCGCGGCCGGCGTTCCCGGCACCGCGTCGGCGGCCGGCCACGCGTCAGCTGCCGGCCCGGCTTCCGGTGCCGCCCGGGGACCCGGGCCTGGACCAGGCACCACGCCGTCGCCTCCGACGGGGCCGGTGGGCGGGCCTGGGGGCCCGCAGGCCGCCGTGCCGGGGCAAGATGCGGCTGCCGGTGCGCTCTTGGCTCCCCACTCGGCCCCGGCCGCCGATGCGGTGGCCGCCGGCGATCCCGCCACCGGTCCGGTCGGGACGGGAGGTCCCGTACCTGCCGCCGGACCAGTGCCGGACCCTGCTGCTGGTCCGCTTCCACCTGCTGGTCAGCCCCCGGCCGGCGCGCCGGGCCCCGGGCCGGTCGCGGCCGCCGGTCAGGCCTCTGGGCCCGCTCCGGTGGCCGGCACCGGCCCGGGCGCCACCCCGGCCGTCCCCGCGGCTCCCGTGGCTCCCCCGGCGGCGGAGCCTTTTGGCGGGGGAGAGCTGGACAGCGGGGCGACGATGCGGTTCTCCCCCGCCGCGCTCAAGCGGGAGTTCGCGGAACGCGACGCGGCGAAGGCCGCGGCGAGCGGGGAAGGCACCGGAAGCCCCGGTGCGGGCGCTCCCGCCACCGCCGCCTCGGACGGCTCGGACTCCGCGAACGGCGAAAAAAACGAACCGGCCGACGGTACGGACGGGGCCGAGGCCCCGGACACGACGGCGGGCGAAACAGCACCGGAGGCCGGACCGGAGCAGGAAGCCGGTTCCAAGGCCGAGGCCGGCCAGGAGACGCCTGCTGCCGCCGCCTCGTCCGACGGGGACGATCCGGCCCACGGCGCCCCGGCACCGCAGGACGGTCCCGACAACTCCACGCCGGTGGGCGCCGCCCCCCTCGCTCCCCCGGCCCCCGCGCCCGGCCCGCCGTGGTCGCCGCGGACGCCGCAGCTTCCGGCCGCCCCCGAGGCGGTCGCACTGCCGCCGCTGCCGCCCGCGTTCCAGCCCGCCGCGCCGACGGCCGCGCCGCAGTGGCCCGTACCGGCCCAGCCGCAGCCCCCCGCGCCCCAGCCTCCGTACGGCTGGCCCGCGCAGCCGCACCAGGACACCAGCGGTTACGGCTTCCCGCAGCCGGGACGACCGGGTCAGCCCGGTCCTGCCGCACCGCAGCCATCCGCCGGGCCGGGGCCGAACACCCCACCCCTGCCGCCGGGTTACGGCTTCCCGCACCAGGGCCAGCCAGGGCAACCCGGCCCCACAGCACCCCAGGCCCCCACCGCCCCCGGGCCGAACACCCAACCCCCACAGGCCGGTTACGGCTTCCCCCAGCAGGGACAGCCCGGTCACGCCGGACCTGCGGCGCCGCAGGCACCCGCCGTCCCGGGTTCGAACACCCCGCCCCCGCCGACGGGTTACGGCTTCCCCCAGCAGGGCCAGCCAGGGCAACCCGGCCCCACAGCACCCCAGGCCCCCACCGCCCCCGGGCCGAACACCCAACCCCCACAGGCCGGTTACGGCTTCCCGCAGCAAGGGCAGCCCGGTCCGTACCCGCCCGCGCCCGTGCCGCCGCAGGCCGGTTACGGCTTCCCGCATCCCGGCTACCCCGCCCAGCCCGGCCCCGTACCCCAGCCGCCCGCGCAGGCGGCTCCGTACATCCCCCCGCAGCAGATCCACCAGCCCCAGCCGCACCCCCAGCCCCCGGGCCAGGCCGCGCCTCCCGTCGACCCCCGTACCGGGGCCGGTTGGCCGTCCGCCGTGTCGCACGACCAGCGTGAGCGGTCCGTGCCGGGCGCGCCGCTCGGCTACACCGCCGCCGTCGAGCTGTCCTCCGACCGGCTCCTGAGGAACAACAAGCCGAAGGCGAAGAGCAGTCGCAATCCGTCCGGCGCCTCCCGCTTCAAGATCGGCGGCAAGGCGGCGGAAGCCGAGCGGCAGCGCAAGCTGGAGCTGATCCGTACGCCGGTGCTCTCCTGCTACCGGATCGCGGTCATCAGCCTCAAGGGCGGGGTCGGCAAGACGACGACCACCACCGCCCTGGGGTCCACGCTGGCCACCGAGCGGCAGGACAAGATCCTGGCGATCGACGCCAACCCGGACGCCGGTACGCTCGGCCGCCGCGTCCGGCGCGAGACCGGGGCGACCATCCGCGACCTGGTCCAGGCGATCCCGTACCTCCAGAGCTACATGGACATCCGCCGCTTCACCTCGCAGGCGTCGTCCGGTCTTGAGATCATCGCCAACGACGTGGATCCGGCGGTCTCCACGGCGTTCAACGACGAGGACTACCGGCGTGCGATCGAGGTGCTCGGCAAGCAGTACCCGATCATCCTGACGGACTCCGGCACCGGTCTGCTCTACAGCGCGATGCGCGGGGTGCTGGACCTCGCCGACCAGCTGATCATCATCTCGACGCCGTCGGTGGACGGCGCCAGCAGCGCCTCCACGACGCTCGACTGGCTGTCCGCGCACGGCTACGCCGATCTGGTGCAGCGCTCCCTCACGGTCATCTCGGGGGTCCGCGAGACCGGAAAGATGATCAAGGTCGACGACATCGTGCAGCACTTCGAGACCCGCTGCCGCGGGGTGGTCGTGGTGCCGTTCGACGAACACCTGGCCGCCGGCGCCGAGGTGGACCTCGACATGATGCGGCCCAAGACGCGCGAGGCGTACTTCCACCTCTCGGCGCTGGTCGCGGAGGACTTCGCGCGGGCCCAGCAGGCGCAGGGGCTGTGGACGTCGGACGGCAACAACCCGCCGCCGCAGTACGCGCCTCCGATGCCGGGGCCGGGCGGCGGACCGGGGCAGCCGCAGCAGGGGCAGCCGTACCCGCAGCAGCAGCCGTACGCCCAACAGCCCTATCAGCAGCCGCAGTACCCCCAGCAGTACGCGACCCAGCAGCCCCAGTACCAGGGGCAGGCCCCGCAGCCCCAGCCCCCGCAGCCGTACGCCCAACCGGGACAGCAGCCGCCGCAGCAGACACCCCAGCAGGCACCACACCACGCACCCCAGCAGTCACCCCAACACCCGCCCCACCAGCCCGAATCCCAGCAAGGCCACCCCGGCGTCCCGCCCGGCTGGCAGCAGCCCCCGCAGGCACCGCCAGCGCCTCAGCAGTAAGGCGGCAGAGGTAGATACCAATGAGGGTCCGTTCCTGGTTCGAGGAGCGGACCCTCTGGGCATTCCCGCAGCCCACACGGGGTGTCCGGCCGCCGTTGACGCGGCCGGACGAGCGCTGATAGACCTGCGCTTCACCAGTTGGCGATCCAGAATCCACCCGGCTTCTCCGTGCGAGTGATGACACGAGGTCACCGTCTTATGGTCCACAGCGTTCCCCCACGCCCGACGCCGCAGCCCCTGAGGCACTCCTCCGGCTCCTCCCGCTCTTCCAGCTCCTCCCGCTCCTCCCGATCCCGTCTGCTCCTGGCTTCCGGCGCCCTGTCCGGCGCGCTCGTCGCCGGGACCGTGATTCCGTTCACCCCACTGCTCCCGGCGCCCCAGCAGGCCCAGGCGGCCGACGGCGACAAGGTCCTCACGGTCGCGGTCAGCCAGAGTGTCGACTCCCTCAGCCCGTTCCTGTCCCAGACGCTGCTCGGTACGACACTGCACCGCCTGACGTACGAGTACCTGACGAACTACGACCCCAAGGACGCGCACACGGTCCCGGGTTTCGCGACGGCGTGGAAGCCGTCGGCGGACAAGCTGACGTGGACGTTCACCATCCGCGACAACTCGAAGTGGTCCGACGGCCGGCAGGCGACGGCCGAGGACGCCGCCTGGACGTTCAACAAGATGATGACGGACGACAACGCGGCGACCGCCAACGGCAGTTTCACCTCCAACTTCAAGAAGGTGACCGCCCCGGACCCGCGGACGCTCGTCATCGAGCTGAACAAGCCGCAGGCCACGATGACCGCGCTCGACGTGCCGATCGTGCCGAAGCACATCTGGGAGAAGGTCGGCGACTTCTCCAAGTTCAACAACGACAAAGAGTTCCCGATCGTCGGCAACGGGCCTTTCGTCGTCACGGACTTCAAGGTCGACCAGTACATCAAGCTCAAGCCGAACAAGACCTTCTGGCGCGGTGCGCCCAAGTTCGACGAGCTGGTGCTCAAGTACTACAAGGACGGGGACGCGGCCGTCGCCGCGCTGCGCAAGGGCGAGGTCTCGTTCGTCCCCAACCTCACCCCGGCGCAGGCCGCTTCACTGAAGGCCACCGCCGACATCAAGGTCAACGACGCGCCGGGCCGCCGCTTCTACGCCCTCGCCACCAACCCCGGCGCGCGGTCGAAGGACGGCAAGAAGTTCGGCAACGGCCATCCGGCGCTCCTCGACCCGGCCGTACGGGAAGCGCTCTTCCGGGCCGTCGACCGCAAGACCATCATCGACAAGGTCTTCCAGGGCCACGCCGTTGAGGGCCAGGGCTACATCCCGCCCCGCTTCGGCTCGTACTTCTGGCAGCCCTCGCCCGACCAAGTGCTCGCGTACGACCCGGCCGCCGCGGCCAAGACTCTCGACCAGGCGGGCTACAAGAAGAACAGCGCGGGCAAGCGCGTCGGCAAGGACGGCAAGCCGCTCGACTTCCGCATCCTCTGCCACGCCACCGACCCCAACGACAAGGCCGTCGGCAAGTACCTCCAGGAGTGGTGGGGCGATCTGGGCATCGGGCTGGAGGTCGAGTGCCTCGACAACGTCTCGGACCCCTGGCTCGCCGATGACTACGACCTGGCCTTCGACGGCTGGTCCGTGAACCCCGATCCCGACTACGTCCTCTCCATTCACACGTGCGACGCCCTGCCCGCCACGCCCAAGGACAGCGGCGCCACCGACAACTTCATCTGCGACAAGACGTACGACGGCCTCTACGCGCGACAGGCCGCGGAGTACGACCCCGCCCGGCGCGCGGAGTTGGTCAAGCAGCTGGAGTCGCGGCTGTACGACACCGGGTACATGAACGTCATGGCCTACCCGAACGCCGTCGAGGCGTACCGTACGGACCAGATCAAGTCGATCACGACAATGCCGGAGGCCGCCGGCAACCTCTGGGGCCAGGACGGCTATTGGAGCTGGTGGTCCGCGGTACCGGCAGCGGGCGGCGGCAGCGCGGACAGTTCGTCCTCCACCGGTGTGGTGATCGGGATCGGAGCAGCCGTGGTGCTCGTGGCCGCTCTCGGGCTCTTCGTCGTGATGCGCCGCCGTTCCACCGCGGAAGACCGTGAATAAGCGATGAGTACCGCAAGCACCCCCGGTGCGGTGCGGGACGCCGCCGACGGCCCGGGGAGGACCGGGCCGCCGGACGCGGCGGACCGCCGCTCGTCCGGCGCCGCGACCGCCTATCTCCTCTATGTGGCGGGCAAGTTGGGTGGCGCGGTCGTCTCGCTGATCGCCGTGCTCGTCACCAGCTTCTTCCTGTTCCGGATCATCCCCGGCGACCCGGTGAAGGCCATGACACGCGGCAAGCCGACGTCGGCCGAGCAACTGGCCACGATGCGCAGGCAGTTCGGCCTCGACCTGCCCATGTGGCGGCAGTTCGGCGACTACTGCGCCAACGCCCTGACCGGCGACCTCGGCACCTCGTACCAGTTCCACGCGCCGGTCGGTGAGCTGATCGGGGAGAAGCTGCCCGCGACCCTGCTGCTCATGGGGGTCGCCGCGGTGATCTACTCGGCGCTCGGGCTCTGGCTCGGCACCCGCTCGGCGTGGCACAACGGCGGCCTCGGCGACCGGATCAACACGGGCGTGGCGCTGACCCTGTGGTCCGTCCCGTCCTTCTGGCTGGGACTGCTGCTCATCATCGTCTTCTCCGTCGGCATCGGCCAGATCCCCGGGATGTTCCCCACCGGCGGTATGTCGTCGGGCAGTTCGAGCGGCTTCGGGTACGTCACCGACGTGGCCCACCACATGGTGCTGCCCGTCGTGACCCTGGTCGCCGTCGGATACGCGCAGACGCTTCTGGTCATGCGCTCCTCCCTGCTGGACGAGATGGGCAGCGACTATCTGACGACGGCCCGCGCGAAGGGCCTGCGGGACGATCTCGTACGGCGCCGGCACGCCGTACCCAACGCCCTGCTGCCCACCGTCACCGTGGTGTTCATCAACCTGGGCCATGTGGCGGCCGGTTCGATCCTCGTCGAGACGGTCTTCTCCTGGCCGGGCCTCGGCGGTCTCTTCTACCAGGCGCTCAGCGTGCCTGATCTCCCCCTCGTACAAGGCCTGTTCGTCGTCTTCGCCGGCGCGATGATCCTGATGAACCTGCTCGCCGACCTGCTCTATCCGCTGCTCGATCCCCGGGTGGGCCGATGACACCGGAGAAGACCCCTCCGCTCCCCTCCGCACCGCGTCCCGCCCTGCCGACCGCGTCCTCCCTCGCCTGGACCCGGCGGCGCGACTCGGTGGCCCGCTTCTGGCGGCAGTACCGTACGCACCGGGCCGGGCTCTTCGGTCTCGCGGCCCTCGCGCTGATCACACTGACCGCCCTCCTCGCACCGCTGCTCGTCGGCGACGACGTGCAGAGTGTGACCCACGCGCCCGGGACGGCGCTGGAGTCGCCGAGCGGCGCGTTCCCCCTGGGCACCGACCAGTTCGGGCGGTCGCTCCTCGGCCTGCTCGTCTGGGGCTCACGCATCTCGCTCACCGTCGGACTGCTGGCGGCCGCCCTGTCCGTCGCCATCGGCACCCTGGTCGGCATCATCGCGGGGCACTACGGGCGGTGGTACTCCACCGTCATCATGCGGATCACCGACTGGTTCCTGGTGATGCCCACCCTGGTCCTCGCGATCGTGCTCGCCACCGTGATGTCCCGGTCCGTCTGGACCGTCGTCGTGGCGATCGGTGTGACCAGCTGGCCGACGACGGCACGGCTCGTACGGGCGCAGACCATCGCGGTCGAGTCCCGGCCGTACATCGAGCGGGCCCGTGCGCTGGGCGGCGGCCACCGGCACATCATGACGCGCCATGTGCTGCCCAACGTCATGCCGTTGGTGCTCGCGCAGACCACCCTCGGCATCTCCAGCGCGATCCTCACCGAGGCCACCCTGGCCTTCCTCGGGCTCGGCGACCCCACCGTCGTCTCCTGGGGCGGCCTGCTCCAGGACGCGCGGGAGGCGGGCGCCGTCTCCTCCGGGCACTGGTGGTATCTCGCACCGCCCGGCATCGCGATCGCGTTGGTCGCGCTGGCCTTCACACTCTGCGGCCGGACCGTCGAGGCCGTGCTCAACCCCAAGCTAGGGGCGACTCGTTGACCACTCCGACCACACCCGCCCCCACGCTGCTGGAGATCAAGGATCTCCATGTCACCTACGCCTCCGGCGCGGCGGCCGTACGCGGCGTCGACCTGACCGTCGGCGCCGGTACGAAGCTCGGCATCGCCGGCGAGTCCGGCTGCGGCAAATCCACCCTGGCGCTGGCACTGCTGCGCCTGCTGCCCGCCTCGGCGGAAGTGACCGGCGAGATCCTCCTCGACGGCGAGGACGTCCTCACCATGAAGTGGGGGCGGCTGCGCGCCGTACGGTGGGCGGGGGCGTCGATCGTCTTCCAGGGCGCGATGCACTCGCTCAACGCGGTGCACCGGATCGGCGACCAGATCGCCGAACCGGTGGTGCTGCACCAGCACGCCACCCCGGCGGCGGCCCGCCGCCGGGCGGGCGCCCTCCTCGAACAGGTCGGGCTGCCCGCGGCCCGCGCGGGCGCCTATCCGCACGAACTCTCCGGCGGACAGCGCCAGCGCGTGATGATCGCGATGGCCCTGGCATGCGATCCCCGGCTGATCGTCGCCGACGAGCCGACCACCGCGCTCGACGTGATGATCCAGGCGCAGATCCTGCGGCTCATCGAGCGGCTCGTCGCCGAGCAGGACATCAGCCTGCTGATGATCAGCCACGACCTGACGGTCCTCGCGGACACCTGCGACCGGCTCGCCGTGATGTACGCGGGGCGCGTCGTGGAGGAGGGCCCGGCGCGGGCGGTGTACGACGCGGCCGAGCACCCGTACGGGCGCGCGCTGTCCGCCGCGTTCCCGCGCGTCGGCGACCCGGCTTCCCGGCGGGCGCCGCGCGGCCTGCCCGGCGACCCGCCGGACCCCTCGGCGCTGCCGGGCGGTTGTACGTTCCATCCGCGGTGCGCGGTCGCGCTGGATTCGTGCGCGGACGACGATCCTGTGCTGCGGGAGGCGGGGCCGGACCGCCGGGCGGCGTGTGTGCACGTGTCGCCGGGGCACGCTTTCCGGGACTCCGCCGCGTCCGACTCCGCCGATGCCTCCGCCGACACCGCCGCCGATGCCACCGCCGCCGATGCCTCCGCCGACCCGGCATGAGGCGGTCCCACGGCCTCCTGAGGAGCCACCCATGACCACCACCACGGTCCCCTTGCTCTCGGCCACCGGCCTGCACGTCACCTTCCCCGGGCGGCGCGGCGGGGCGCCCGCACGCGCGGTCGACGGCGTCGACCTCGACATCGCCCCCGGGGAGATCGTGGCCCTGGTCGGCGAGTCCGGCTGCGGCAAGACGACGCTGGCGCGCACGCTGCTGGGTCTGGTGCCGCCCACGTCCGGGAGTGTCAGCTTCGCGGGCGAGACGCTCGCCCACACGTCGCGCGCCCTCAAGGCGCACCGCAAGCGGGTCCAACTGATCCTCCAGGACCCCAGCGGGTCCCTCAACCCACGCCACACCGTGTACGACGCGGTGGCGGAGGGCCTGCGGATCCACGGGTACGCGGGCGACGAACGCGAGGCGGTCGCCTCAGCGCTGTCCCGGGCGGGGCTGCGGCCCCCGGAACGCTTCTTCCTCCGCTACCCGCACGAGTTGTCCGGGGGCCAGCGGCAGCGTGTCGTCATCGCGGGCGCGCTGGTCCTCGAACCCGAACTCCTCGTCGCGGACGAGCCCGTGGCGTCCCTGGACGCGTCCGTGCGGGGCGAGATCCTGGCGCTGCTGCTGTCGCTGCGGGACGAACTGGGCCTCTCCGCGGTGGTCGTGACGCACGACCTGGGGTTGGCGTGGAACATCGCGGACCGGGTGGCGGTGATGTACCTCGGCCGCATCGTGGAGACCGGGCCGGTGGAGGAGGTCCTGACGGCCCCTCAGCACCCGTATACGCGCGCGCTGCTGTCCGTCCTGCCGGAGTCCCCCGGCGCCCCGGTCGTCCTCACGGGCGAGCCACCGGATCCTTCGCGGATCCCTGCGGGGTGCCGGTTCCATGCGCGGTGCCAGGTCTTGGCGTCGGGCGAGGCGGGCGCGGTGGGCGTTGCGGACGCGTGTGGTACGACTGCGCTGCCGGTGCTGTCGGGGGCGGCGGTCGCCCAGGCGGCGTGTCACGTGGTCCGCCCGGTGGTGGGCGCGGCTCACTGATTGTCCTCAATCGCCGGACGGGCTTGGTTTGGCCTCTGCCCGGTGCGTTTGGTTGCGCTTACTGATGTCCTCAATCGCCGGACGGGCTGGGTTTGTCGTGGTGACGGGGGGCGGGGCCTGCGGAGGTACGTATGTCCGGACTGCATGTTTTACGGCGCCTCAGGAGCTCCGGACATTCACGGTAGCCATGCGCCACAAAACACGCTTTACGTCCGGACACACGCACCTCCTCCGACCCCACCCCCCTCACGCCGAGGGTGAGCTCAACGACCCCGCCCGCCCGGGGCGCCTCCCCTCCGCCCGGTGGACGGTGCCGCTTACCAACGTCCTCAAACGCCGGACGGGCTGGAGTGTGGCCCTGCCCGGTGCTCGGGCGCGGCTTACTGATGTCCTCAAACGCCGGACGGGCTGGGTGGTGCCCCCGTGCCCTCCAAGGCCGGACGGACCCGGTTTTGTCTTGAACGCGGGCGTGGAAGGGGGACGGGCAGGGGTCGTGTCCGGAACGTAGAGCGTGTTTTGTGTCGCGTGGCGAACCCGAACCAAACAAGGTCCCGAACGCGACGTAAAACATGCAGTGCAGGACACGACCCCTGCCCGGCCCCCGGCAACCGGCCCGCGCATAGAAGCCGGCCCCCAGCGTGCACAACCAAGCCCGTCCGGCGATTGAGGACAACAGCACGGCCGCCAGGCCGAGCTAGCGCCAGGCCAACTACACCGCCTCCAACAGCTCCCGCGCTCGCTTCACGTCGTCCGCGATCGCCACCAGCAACCCCTCGATCGAGTCGAACTTCTGCTGGCCCCGCACGTACGACAAGAAGTCCACCGTCACATGGAGCCCGTACAGATCCAGCCCCACGCGATCGATCGCATACGCCTCGACCGTACGTTCCGTCCCGTCGAACTGCGGGTTCGTGCCCACCGAGATCGCCGCCGGCATCCGCTCCCCCGCCGCCGTCAGCCACCCCGCGTACACCCCGTCCGCCGGAATCGCGGTGTGGGGCAGCGTCTCCACGTTCGCCGTCGGGTAGCCCAGCTCGCGCCCCCGCTGCGCGCCCCGTACGACGATGCCCTCGACGCGGTGCGGGCGGCCCAGGATCTCCGCCGCGCCCGCCACGTCGCCCTCGGTGACCAGCCGGCGCGTCAGGGTGGAGGAGAACGGCTCGCCGCCCCCCGCCTCGCCGGTGACGTACAGGTCGACGACCTCGACCTCGTAGTCGTACGTCGCCCCCAGCTCGGAGAGCACCGCGACATTCCCCTCCGCCCGGTGCCCGAAGCGGAAGTTCGGGCCCTCGATGACCGCCGACGCGTGCAACTTGTCGACCAGGACCTTCACGATGAAGTCGGCCGGGGAGAGCTTCGAGAACGCGACGGTGAAGGGCAGGATCAGCAGCGCGTCCACGCCCAGCTCCGCCATCAGTTCCGCGCGCCGGTGGTGCGGGGCGAGCAGCGGCGGGTGGCTGCCGGGGCGTACGACCTCGCTGGGGTGCGGGTCGAAGGTGACGACGACCGACGGCACCCCCAGCTCCCGCGCCCGCTCCACGGCCCGGCCGATGATCAGCTGGTGTCCCCGGTGCACCCCGTCGTAGGAACCGATGGTGACGACGCTGCGCCCCCAGTCCTGGGGGATGTCCTCCAAGCCACGCCAGCGCTGCACTGTGACCGCTCCTCGCCCGAAACTGTGTACGTGATTGCCGGATTACGCAGCTCTAAGACTGCCATGCCCGGAGCCCGCCCCCCGCATCGGCACCGAGGTCCGGAGGTCCGCCCGGCACCCTCCCGGGGAGAACGCGCCCCCCGGTGCACCCGGCGCGCACCCCACGCGCCCCGCCGAAGGAGTGATGCGGGGGCCGGAGATGGATAGACCCCTTCCGGGAGGGGGATCGTGGGGCGGCCGGGCTTGCTCGGGCGCCCCACGGTATGGCCGGCGTGACGAGGGGGAAGGCCCCACGGCACGGCCCCACGCACGGCCGCCCGGGCCTCAGGCGAAGACCGCGAGGCTCTTGGCCCTGCCCTGCTGGTCCTCCACCAGTGCCAGGAGCCGCCCCTCGGGCCCGAACACCGCCACCGGTCCCGTCCCGTACTCGGGTATGTCGAGGCGTACTCCGTTGAGCAGCAGCTTCGCGCGCCGTTCGTCCACGTCCCAGCGCGGGAACGCCGCCGCGGCGGCATCCGCGACGGGCATGACGGTCAGCTCCTCCTGGAGCTGGTCGAGCGTCCTCGCCGCGTCCAGGGCGTAGGGACCCACCCGGGTCCTGCGCAGCGCGGTGAGGTGGCCGCCGACCCCCAGGCCTGCCCCGAGGTCACGGGCAAGGGCGCGGATATACGTCCCCGAGGAGCAGACGACCGAGACGACGAGGTCGACCACGGGCGTGCCGTCCCCGGCGACGGCCTCGCGCACGTCGTACACCCGGAACGAGGAGACGGTCACGGGGCGGGCCGGGATCTCGAACTCCTCGCCGCCGCGCACGCGCGCGTACGACCGTTTGCCGTTGATCTTGATGGCGCTGACCTTGGACGGCACCTGCATCAGGGGTCCGGTGAGGGCGGCGACCCCCGCGTCGATACCCTCACGGGTGACCGCCGACGCGTCGGTGGACGAGAGGATCTCGCCCTCCGCGTCGTCGGTGACGGTGTCCTGGCCCAGCCGGATCGTGCCGAGGTACTCCTTCTCGGTCAGCGCGAGGTGTCCGAGGAGCTTCGTGGCCCGTTCCACGCCGAGGACGAGGACGCCGGTCGCCATGGGGTCGAGCGTGCCGGCGTGGCCGACGCGGCGGGTCCTGGCGATCCCGCGCATCTTGGCGACGACGTCGTGCGAAGTGAAACCCGACGGCTTGTCCACGATGACAAGTCCGTCGGGTGTGGGGATGGTGTGGTCAGTCATTCCTTGGTGGAGCCGTCCTCGTCGGTGAGCGTGCTGTCCTCAGTGTCGGCGGCGTCAGCGTCGTCGGCGTCGTCCTCCGGCTTGCGGTACGGGTCCGCGCCCGCCGCGTACGTCTTGCCGGTCGACACCTCCCGTACCTCCGCGTCCTTCGCCCGCGCCTTGTTGAGGAGGTCCTCTATGGTGCGGGCGTTGTCCGGGAGGGCGTCCGGGACGAAGGCCAGCGTCGGGGTGAAGCGGACCCCGGTCTGCCGGCCCACCTCGGAGCGCAGCACGCCCTTGGCGCTCTCCAGGGCCGCCGCGGACGCCGCGCGCTCCTCGTCGTCGCCGTAGACCGTGTAGAAGACCGTGGCCTCCCGCAGGTCGCCGGTGACGCGGGCGTCCGTGATGGTCACGAAGCCGAGTCGGGGGTCCTTGATTCGCCGGTCCAGGGTCTCCGCGACCACGACCTGGATGCGATCGGCCAGCTTGCGGGCCCGCGCGTTGTCGGTCACCGGTCCGTCACTCTTCCTATCGGTTCTCTGGTGTACAAGTCAGTCTTCGTCGCCGTACAGCCGCCGTCGTACCGACAGCAGTTCCACCTCCGGGTGCCCGGCGACCATGCGTTCGCACCGGTCGAGGACGTCCCTGAGATGGGTCCAGTCCCCCGACACCACCGCCAGGCCGATCTCGGTCCTGCGATGGACGTCCTGGTCACCGGTCTCCGCCGCGCTCACCGCGAACTTCCGCTGGAGCTCCGCGACGATCGGCCGGACGACGGAGCGTTTCTCCTTCAACGACCGTACGTCGCCGAGGAGCAGGTCGAAGGACAGAGTCCCCACGTACATGCGTATCCGGATGTCCCGCCGGTGCGGGTTCAGACGCCTGCCAACGCTTGGCAGGGACATTCAGAACCGTAACGCAGCGGCCGGGGCCGGTCGACGGAAATACCTCCCGCCGACCGGCCCCGGCTACCAGCCGCGCATCAGCCTCGCGGCTTCTCGCGCATCTCGTACGTCGCGATGACGTCGTCGATCTTGATGTCGTTGAAGTTCCCGAGGTTGATACCGCCCTCGAAGCCTTCGCGGATCTCGGTGACGTCGTCCTTGAAGCGGCGCAGACCCTGGATGTTGAGGTCCTCCGCGATGACCTTGCCGTCGCGGACGAGCCGGGCCTTGGTGTTGCGCTTGACCTCGCCGGACCGGATGAGAACACCCGCGATGTTGCCGAGCTTGGACGAGCGGAAGACCTCGCGGATCTCCGCCGTACCCAGCTCGACCTCTTCGAACTCCGGCTTGAGCATGCCCTTGAGGGCCGCTTCGATCTCTTCGATCGCCTGGTAGATGACCGAGTAGTACCGGACGTCCACCCCTTCGCGCTCGGCCATCTGCGCGGCACGCCCGGCGGCGCGCACGTTGAAGCCGATCACGATGGCGTCGGAGCCCATCGCCAGGTCGATGTCCGACTCGGTGACCGCACCCACACCGCGGTGCAGGACCCGGATGTCGACCTCGTCGCCGACGTCGAGCTGGAGCAGCGAGGACTCGAGAGCCTCCACCGAACCGGACGCGTCGCCCTTGATGATGAGGTTGAGTTCCTGCACCAGGCCGGCCTTGAGGGCCTCGTCCAGGTTCTCCAGGGAGAACCGGATGCCCCTGCGGGCGAAGGCCGCGTTCCGCTCACGGGCGGCACGCTTCTCGGCGATCTGCCGGGCGGTGCGGTCGTCGTCGACCACCAGGAAGTTGTCACCGGCACCGGGGACGTTGGTGAGTCCCAGGACGAGGACGGGGGTCGACGGTGTCGCCACGTCCACGTTGTCGCCGTTGTCGTCGAGCATGGCCCGGACACGTCCGTACGCGTCACCGGCGACCATCGTGTCACCGACGCGGAGCGTTCCGCGCTGGACGAGCACGGTGGCGACGGCGCCGCGGCCGCGGTCGAGGTGGGCCTCGATCGCGATGCCCTGCGCGTCCTGCTCCGGGTTGGCCCGCAGGTCGAGCGAGGCGTCGGCCGTAAGGATCACGGCCTCCAGCAGGCTGTCGATGTTCAGACCCTGCTTGGCGGAGATGTCGACGAACATGGTGTCGCCGCCGTACTCCTCGGCCACCAGCCCGAATTCGGTGAGCTGTCCGCGCACCTTGGTCGGGTCGGCGCCCTCGACGTCGATCTTGTTGACCGCGACCACGATCGGCACGTCGGCCGCCTTGGCGTGGTTCAGCGCCTCGATCGTCTGGGGCATCACACCGTCGTTGGCCGCGACCACGAGGATCGCGATGTCGGTGGACTTCGCACCACGGGCACGCATGGCGGTGAACGCCTCGTGACCGGGGGTGTCGATGAAGGTGATCCTGCGCTCTTCACCGTTGACCTCGGTGGCGACCTGGTACGCGCCGATGTGCTGCGTGATACCGCCGGCCTCGCCCGCGACGACGTTCGTCTTGCGGATCGCGTCCAGCAGCCGGGTCTTACCGTGGTCGACGTGACCCATGACGGTGACGACCGGCGGACGGGACACGAGGAACTCCTCGCCGCCCTCGTCCTCGCCGAACTCGATGTCGAAGGACTCGAGAAGCTCGCGGTCCTCCTCCTCCGGGCTGACGATCTCCAGCACGTAGTTCATCTCGGTGGCGAGGACCTGGAGGGTCTCGTCGGAGACGGACTGCGTGGCGGTGACCATCTCGCCGAGGTTCATCATCACGGCGACGAGCGACGCCGGGTTGGCGTTGATCTTCTCCGCGAAGTCGGTGAGCGACGCACCGCGCGACAGCCGGACACTCTGGCCGTTGCCACGGGGCAGCATCACACCGCCGACGGACGGGGCCTGCATGGCCTCGTACTCCTGGCGCCTCTGCCGCTTCGACTTGCGGCCACGGCGGGCGGGCCCGCCGGGACGGCCGAACGCGCCCTGTGTGCCACCACGGCCACCGGGACCACCCGGACGCCCGCCGAAGCCGGGACGGCCTCCGCCGCCACCGCCGAAGCCACCGCCGCCACCGGGACGACCCGGGGCACCGCCGCCGCCACCGGGGCGTCCGGCGAAACCGCCGCCACCGCCACCGGGACCGGCCGGACGGCCCGCGAAGCCGCCGCCACCGGGACGACCGCCGCCACCGCCGGCACCGGCCGGACGGCCGGGACCACCGGGACCGCGGCCACCGCCGCCGGGACCACCACCGGGACGAGGACCGGCAGCGGGACGCTGCGGCATCATGCCCGGGTTGGGACGGTTGCCACCGGGGCCGCCGCCGGGCGCGCCACCGGGGCGTGCCGACTGCTGCGGCCGGGGCATGCCGCCGGGGGACGGACGGCCGGACTGGCCGGGTCCGCCCTGCGGACGGGGGCCACCCTGGCCGGCACCCTGCGGGCGCGGGGCGCCGCCGGGGGCTCCGGCGCCGCCGGGGCGAGGCGCGCCGCCGGGACGGGGCGTCTGCGGACGCGCCATGCCGGTGGAGCCACCTGAGGTGAAGGGGTTGTTGCCCGGACGCGGGCCCGCGGGGCGGGCACCGGGACGCGGGGCCTGGCCGGGACGGGCGCCCGTGGGGCGACCACCCTGACGCTGATCGCCCTGACGGTCCGCCGGACGCTCGTTCTGGCGCTGCTCACCCTGGCGCTGCTCGCCCTGACCGCCCTGGGGGCGGGTGGCGGGACGGGGGCCGGGGGTCGCACCGGGACGCTGCTGTGCCGCGGCCGGGGCCGACGGGGGCGCGGTGAACTCCGGGACGGCCGGCGCGGGCTTGGCGGCCGCCGCGGGCCTCGGCGCGGCCGGAGCGGGCGTCGCGGGGGTCGGCGGACGGGGTCCGGGGGCCGGTGCGGCGGACGCGGGGGGCGCGCTGCTCTTGGGAGCCTCGGCGACGGCCGGCTTGGGAGCCGGGACACCGGGCTTGGGGGCGGCGGGACGCGCCGCCTGGGCCGGCGACGGTGCGCCGGGCTTCGCGGGGGTCGCCTTGCGCGGCGCTCCCGGCTTCGCGGGGGCCTTGCCGGCGTTGCCGCCGGGGCCCTGCAATGCGTCGGTCAGTTTACGTACAACCGGCGCCTCGATCGTCGAGGACGCCGAACGGACGAATTCACCGAGTTCTTGGAGCTTGGCCATGACGACCTTGCTCTCAACCCCGAACTCCTTGGCGAGTTCGTATACCCGGACCTTAGCCACTTCGCTCCTTTTAGGTCCGGGTTACCGCCGGACCGTCGCTACTTCATGGGCGTACTCATCGCGTACTCATCGAGTGCTCATCGCAATCTCGACCTACTTCCAACTCGCGAGGTACCTGAACCGCACGGGGTTCCGTGCCGTACGTCTTCTTGCGGTGCTTCTTGCAGTGCACCGTTCCTACCGGGCCGTCGTCGCCGTGAGGGCTTCGACGGCCCTGCGCAGCTCCGCGCTGTCGAGCGGTCCCTGGACCTTGAAGGCCCGGGGAAACGCCCTACGGCGGACCGCCAGGTCCAGACAGACCAAGGCGGGGTGCACATACGCACCCCGGCCGGGCAGCGTACCGCGTTGATCGGGAACACATTGTTCTCCGCTCAGCACGATGCGCAGCAGATCGTTCTTGGCCACTCGCTCCCTGCACCCCACGCACGTTCGCTCAGGGCAGGCTCGGTCGCTCGTCCGGCCAGACACGTTCAAGTCTACCTCCCCGCACCGACCTCACCCCTCCGGGCCAGGATTCGAACGCCCGCCGACGGGCAACTCTGACCGAAAAGATCTCCCGGGCCGGGGAGATCCTTCGATCCGGACTCTGCTCAGATCCGGTCCGGCCTCTGCTCCGGCCCGGTCTAGCCTCGGCTCCGGTCGCCGCCGCGGTCCGCGGTACGGCCCCGCTCCCGGTCCCGGTCGGGTCCGCCGTCGCGCTCGCGGTCCCAGTCGCCGCCGCGGTCGCGGCCCCGGTCGGTCTCGGCGTCGCTCTCGCTCGGCTCCTCCGTGTCCGGCCGGATGTCGATGCGCCAGCCGGTGAGACGGGCGGCCAGGCGGGCGTTCTGCCCTTCCTTGCCGATCGCCAGCGACAGCTGGTAGTCCGGTACGGTCACCCGCGCCGAGCGGGCGCCGAGGTCGACGACCTCGACCTTGCTGACCCGGGCCGGCGACAGGGCGTTGGCCACCATCTCCGCCGGGTCGTCCGACCAGTCCACGATGTCGATCTTCTCGCCGAGCAGTTCGGCCATGACATTGCGGACCCGGGCGCCCATCGGGCCGATGCAGGCGCCCTTGGCATTGAGACCGGATCGTGTCGACCGGACGGCGATCTTCGTACGGTGGCCGGCCTCACGGGCGATCGCCTCGATCACGACAGAACCGTCGGCGATCTCGGGGACCTCCAGCGCGAAGAGCTTGCGCACGAGGTTGGGGTGCGTACGGGACAGCGTGACCGACGGCCCGCGTACCCCCTTGACCACCCGGACGACGTACGTACGCAGCCGCAGGCCGTGGGTGTACTGCTCGCCCGGGACCTGTTCCTGTACGGGGAGGATGGCTTCCATCTTGTCGTCCAGCCGGACCAGGACGTTCTTGGGGTCCTTGCCCTGCTGGACCATGCCGGCGACGACATCGCCCTCGCGGCGCGCGTACTCGCCGAAGGTGACGTCGTTCTCGGCGTCCCGCAGCCGCTGCTGGATGACCTGGCGGGCGGTGGTGGCGGCGATCCGGCCGAAGTCCGACGGGGTGTCGTCGAACTCCCTGGCCTCCTGCCCCTCCTCCAGGTCCGCCGGGTCCTCCTTGGCCCATACCGTGACGTGGCCGTTGTCCCGGCTCAGCACGACCCGGGCCTGGCGGCGGCTGCCGTCGGTGCGGTGGTAGGCGATGAGGAGGGCCGACTCGATCGCCTCGACCAGCAGGTCGAAGGCGATCTCCTTCTCCTGTGCCAAGCCCTTCAGGAGCTTCACATCGATGTCCACGGCTACGCCTCCTCTTCCTTCTTGTCCTTGCGGTTGAACTCGAGCTCCACGCGCGCCTTGGCGATCCGCGCGAACTCGGCGCGCCGGGCGGTGGGCTTGCGCCCCTTCACACCGGGCACTTCGAGGTCGAGTCCTTCGTCGTCCACGGTGAGGATGCGGGCGACGAACTCGTCGCCCTCGTCCAGCTGGAACCGGGCGAGCCTGCCGACGGCGCGCACGTAGTGGCGGCGCTCGGTCAGCGGTCGCTCGGCACCCGGGGAGGTCACTTCCAGCTGGTACTCGCCCTCGCCCATGGCGTCGGTCTCGTCCAGCTCGTCGGAGATGTCACGGCTCAGCTCGGCGCACGCGTCGAGGTCCACGCCCTCGTCGGAGTCGACCACGACCCTCAGCACACGACGCCGGCCGGCCCGGGCCACCTCGACCTCTTCCAGATCGAGGTCCTTCGCGCTGACGAGCGGCTCCAGCAGTACGCGCAGCCTCTCGCTCTCGGTGGTGCTCATCCGGGTGACTCCTCGGCCGCGTGTGCTGTTGTGGGATCGTCGTGTGTCAGATCAAAGGGTATCCGGTCCCGGGGGGTGTTGCCGTCCACCGGAGAGTGACCCGCGGGTACGCTCGCCTGCGGTGATCATCGCGAGCCCGAGGAGAGACGCGTGGGGCGCACGGGGACAACACGCAGGCATGCCCTCATCGCCGGAGGAGCGGGGCTGCTGACGGCCTGCTCCTCGGAGGGTCCCGGTCCCGCGGCGGTGAAGAAGGCGGAGGACACCCGGCGCCTGCGCGCCGCGCGGGACAGCCGGGCGCTGCTGGTCGAGTACGACGCGGTCCTGGACCGGCATCCGGACCTGGCGGGCCCGCTGAGCCCGCTGCGTACGGCGGTGGCGGCGCACGTGAAGGCGCTGGCGCCGGCACCCGTCGTCACGGCCTCCCCGTCCCCTTCCCCGTCCCCCTCGGCGTCCGCCACGGCGGCGGGGGCGCTCACGATCGCGGACGATCCCGCCGACGCGCTGAAGGCGCTGGCCGCGGCGGAGCGCCGTACCGCCGACGCGCACTCCGCCGCGCTGCTGGACGCGCCTCCCGAACTCGCCCGCCTCCTCGCCTCGCTGGCCGCGGCCGGCGCCGCCCACGTCTACCTGCTGACGAAAGGTTCCGTCTCGTGAGCACCGGCAGGCTGGACGCCACGCAGGCGGCGCTGGCGGCGGAGCACGCCGCCGTGTACGGGTACGGGATCGTCGGCGCCCGGGTCGGCGAGGACCGCGGGGCCGAGGCCACCGCCGCCTACGCCGCGCACCGGGCCCGCCGGGACGCGCTCGCCAGGACCGTGCGTGACCTGGGCGGTGAGCCCGCTGTGGCGGCGGCCGCGTACGCTCTGCCGTTCGCGGTCCCCGACCGGGCCGCGGCCGTCCGGCTCGCCGCCGAGCTGGAGGACCGGGTCGCGGACGTCTACTCCGACCTGGTACGGGCCTCGGAGGGCCCCACGCGGCGGGAGGCCGCGGGCGCGCTCCGGGAGGCGGCGGTACGGGCGGTCCGCTGGCGCGGCAGCGGCGTGACCTTTCCCGGGCTCGCCGAGCGACGCTGAGAGCTGACGAAAGGGACGTATGGCTTGCGCTTCTGAAGCGCCGGAACGGCTGGCCCGCACGCTGGGCGAGACGTACGGCGACCGGGCCGCCGCCTGGCTGGCGGGGCTGCCCGCGCTGGCGGCCGAGGCCGTGGCGCACCACGGGCTGACCGTGGAACGGGTGGTGGAGCCGGGCGGGCGCAGTGGCCTGGTGCTGCTGGTACGGCGTTCCGACGGCGCCCCCGCCACGCTGAAGATCGTCCCGCCCTTCGCCGCGCCCTCCCTGGAACAGGCGGCGCTGGCGCGGTGGAAGGGCTGGGGGGCGGCGGAGCTGCTGGACAGCACCGACAGCTCGCTGCTGCTGGAGCGTCTGCATCCGGAGATGTCCCTGCGCTCGCTGCCGGAGGCGAAGTCGCTGCTGGAGGCGGCGGACACCGTACGGAAACTGTGGGTCGCGCCGCCGCCGGAGCACGGCTTCGAGTCGGTGGCGGACCGGACCGCGCGCCAGGCGTCGGCGATGCGGGCGGCCGGGGCGGCGGACGCGGGGCTGGCCCCGCTGGTCACGGCGGCGCTCGCCGCCCGCGACGAGTTGTGCGCGTCGGCGAGCGAGACGCTGCTGCTGCACGGGGCGTTCCGGCAGGGCAAGGTGCTGGCGGGCGACCGGTCGCCGTGGCTGGCGGTGGGCCCGGAGCCGCTGGTCGGGGAGCGCGCGTACGACTTGGCGCGGTTGGCGCGGGACCGGGTGGAGGACCTGGTGGCGGCGGCCCCCGGCGCCTCGTCGACGCGCCGCCGTGTCCGCCGGCTGGCGGAGTCGCTGGACATGGACCAGGAGCGGCTGCGGGGGTGGGCGCTGTTCCGGGCGGTGGAGTCGGGGACGCGGGCGGTGGCGCTGGGGCATCGCCAGAACGCGGAGGTTCTGCTGGAGTACGCGAGCTGGCTGTAGCGGTGTCCGCCGCCGCATGCGCTGCGCCCGCGTGTCCTCAATCGCCGGACGGGCTGGGGTTGCCCGCCGCGTCCCGCACGCGCTGCGCGCGTTTGTCCTCAATCGCCGGACGGGCTTGATGTGCGCCCAGGCGCGGGCCCCGGAGAAGCTGGGGCCGCCCCGCCCCCACCCGGGCCGCCGTGTTCCGCACGCGCTGCGCGCGTATGTCCTCAATCGCCGGACGGGCTTGAGTGCGCGCTCGGCGCCGATCTCCCCTGCGGGCGCGAAGCCCCCAGCGGCGCGGACACCACCGGCGGGGTCGATGCCCGCAGGGCACATCCAGCCCCGCCGGCGATTGAGGCGCAGGGGTCTGGGGGCAGCGCCCCCGGAGCCGGTACGCGGGACGAGTCACGGAGCGGGCCCGGGCGAAGTCCCACAACGGGGCCCCGCACCACCGGCGGTGCCGATGCCCGGAGGGCATATCAAGCCCCGCCGGCGATTGAGGCGCGGGGGCCCGGGGGCAGCGCCCCCGAAGCCGGTACGCCGGCCAATTCCCGGAGCGAGGCTCGGCACCACCCGTAAGGCACATCCAGCCCCGCCGGCGATTGAGGCGCGGGGGCCTGGGGGCAGCGCCCCCGGAGCCGGTACGCGGGCCGAGTCACGGAGCGGGACCGGGGCGGAGGGGCGAGGTGGGGGCCCTGGGGGTGCGGGAGCAGGCTCCCGGGGCGCGCTACGCGCGCAGGCGCGCTACCGCGTCCGCCACCGGGAGCTCCTCCTTTTCGCCCGTGCGGCGGTTCTTCAGTTCCACCACGCCCTCCGCCGAGCGACGGCCCGCCACCAGGATGTGCGGGACGCCGATCAGTTCCGCGTCCGTGAACTTAACGCCGGGGGAGACCCCGGCCCGCTCGTCCACCAGCACCCGCAGCCCCGCCGCCGCCAGCTGCTCCGCGACGTCCAGCGCCAGTTCCGTCTGGAGCGCCTTGCCCGCCGCGACCACGTGCACGTCCGCCGGCGCGATCTCCTGCGGCCAGCACAGACCCTTGTCGTCGGCGGACTGCTCCGCCACCGCCGCGACCGCGCGCGAGACGCCGATGCCGTACGAACCCATCGTCACGCGTACGGGCTTGCCCTGCTGGCCCAGCACGTCGAGCTGGAAGGTGTCGGCGTACTTGCGGCCGAGCTGGAAGATGTGACCGATCTCGATCGCGCGGTCGAGCTTGAGGCCCGTACCGCACGCGGGGCAGGGGTCGCCCTCCTCGACCACGACGACGTCCAGGTACTGGTCCACCTCGAAGTCCCGCCCGGCCACGACGTTGCGCGCGTGTGTGTCGGGCTTGTTCGCGCCCGTCACCCACGCCGTGCCCGCCGCGATCCGGGGGTCGGCGATGTAGCGGATCTTGAGGCCCTGCGGGCCGACGTAACCGCGTACCAGGTCGGGCCGCTCCTCGAAGTCCTCGGCCGTCACGACCTCCACCACCGCGGGCGCGAGGTGCTCGCCCAGCTTGCCGAGGTCGACCTCGCGGTCGCCGGGCACGCCCACCGCCGTGATCTCGCCGTCGATCTTGACGAGCAGGTTCTTCAGCGTCGCGGAGGCGGGCACGCCGAGGTGCGCGGCCAGCGTCTCGATGGTCGGGGTGTCGGGGGTGTCCAGCTCCTCGACCGGTCCGTGCTCGACGGCCCCGGCGGGCGGGGTGAAGGCGAAGGTGACGGCTTCCGTGTTGGCCGCGTAGTCACAGTTCGGGCAGTCCACGAACGTGTCCTCGCCCGCCGCCGCCGGCGCCAGGAACTCCTCCGACGCGGAGCCGCCCATCGCACCGGACACCGCCGAGACGATCCGGAAGTCGAGGCCGATGCGGGCGAAGATCTTCTGGTACGCGGCGCGGTGCAGCGCGTACGACTCGGCGAGGCCCTCGTCCGTGGTGTCGAAGGAGTACGAGTCCTTCATCTGGAACTCGCGCCCGCGCAGCACACCCGAGCGGGGCCTGGCCTCGTCGCGGTACTTGGTCTGGATCTGGTAGAGCATCACCGGCAGGTCCTTGTAGGACGAGCACTGGTCCTTGACCAGCTGGGTGAAGATCTCCTCGTGCGTCGGGCCGAGCAGGTAGTCCGCGCCCTTGCGGTCCTTGAGGCGGAACAGCAGGTCGCCGTACTCGTCCCAGCGCCCGCTCGCCTCGTACGGCTCCTTGGGCAGCAGCGCGGGCAGCAGCACTTCCTGCGCGCCGATCGCGTCCATCTCCTCGCGGACGACGCGCGAGATGTTGTCGAGCACCTTCTTGCCCAGGGGCAGCCAGCTCCAGATGCCGGCGGAGGTGCGGCGTACGTAACCGGCGCGGACGAGCAGCTTGTGGCTGAGGGTCTCGGCGTCCGCCGGGTCGTCGCGCAATGTCTTGGCCATCAATCGGGACATGCGCTGGACCTGGGACATGGGGAGCACTCCTGCGTTCTCTCGGCTGATGCCTGGAGGTTAGCCGGGCGGCACGGGCGGGCGGTAATCAGTAAGGCGCGGGCGCGGGTCGCGGACACGCCCTAGGACCGGCGCAGCGGGAGGTGCGCGCCCATCACCGCGTACGGCTTCGGGGCGCTCGGGAACAGCACCCGCCGCGCGAGATCCTCGTACCCCAGCATGCGGTACAGCCGCCGGGCCGGGCTCTCGATGTCGATCGCGGACAGGATCGACCGGGGCTGGGCCGCGCCGTCGGTGAGGGTGGTGATCAGGGCGCGGCCGATGCCCCGGGCCTGGAAGCCGGGATGGACGTGGAGTTCGGTGATCACGAACGTGTCGTCCAGCCAGCTGTCGGTGCCCGCCGAGCGGAGGTACGGCTCGACGACCGAGGACCACCAGTGCGCGCGGTCGTTCGGCAGCCCGTACACAAACCCGACGAGGCGGCCTTCGTCCGTGGTCGCGCCGAGCGCGCGGCAGCCGGGGTACATCAGGTGCCGCAGCACGATGTGGCGGCGTACCTCGATCTCGTCGTCGCTGAGCCCGAAGGCGAGCGCCTGCACAGCGAGTGCCTCGTCGACGCGGGCGGCGAGGTCGACCGGGCCCACCTGTACGTCGGGGGTCCGGGGGTTGTCCCCGGGGATGCGCAGCATGGGCCGAACCCTACTGACCGCGCGGCACGCTCAGAACAGCACGCTCATGAACGCGCCGACCTCGCGGAACCCGACGCGGCGGTAGGCGGCCCTGGCGGGGGTGTTGTAGTCGTTGACGTACAGGCTCACCACGGGCGCGACGTCGGCGAGCGCGTACCGTACGACGGCGGCCATGCCGGTCTCGGACAGGCCCCGGCCCCGGTGGGCGGGGTCGACCCAGACGCCCTGGATCTGGCAGGCGCGCGGGGTGGCGGCGCCGATCTCGGCCTTGAAGACGACCCTGCCGTCCTCGATCCGGGCGAACGACCGTCCCGCGCCCACGAGTTCGGCGACGCGCGCCTGGTACAGCAGCCCGCCGTCGCCGGCCAGCGGCGAGACGCCGACCTCCTCCGTGAACATGGCGACGCACGCCGGCATGATCACGTCCAGCTCGTCCTTGCGGATCCGGCGGACGAGAGGGTCGGGCGGCACGGTGGCGGGGAGGTGTTCGGTGACCATCAGCGGCTGGTTGGCGCGGACCTCGCGGGCCGGGCCCCAGTTGGGTTCGAGCAGGCGCCAGAGCTGGGTGGTGGCCTCGACGGGCCCGACGATGGAGGAGCAGCGGCGGCCGGTCCTGCGGGCACGGTCGGCGAAGCCGCGTACGGCCTCGGGGGTGGCGCAGATGGGGACGAGGTTGGCACCGGAGTAGCAGAGCGAGCGCAGGCGCCCGTCCGCGTACCAGCCCCACATCTCGCCGCCGAGGCGCCAGGGGTCGAGCCCGGCGACCTGCACGCGGGAGGTCACGAAGGCGTTCGTGACGGGATCGCTCTCCAGGATGGCGAGCGCCGCGCCGAGTTCGCTGGGTTCGAGGACCCGGGTGGTGGTGTGCGTCAACACGAGGGCCTCACCGAACGGTCTGCTGATCTCCGCACTGTACCTGGCGGCCGGGCGGAGCGCCGCCCCCAGGCAGCGGATCCCGCGGCCCCGGTGGTGCGGGGCCGCGGGATCCGGTGGGAGTGGAGCGGGAGTTCGGTGAGGGGAGGGTGCCGTCCGGTCAGCCGGAGACGGAGACCTCGGGCTCGCCCGAGGGGATGCCGTCGCGCTCCATCTGCTCGGCGATCTTCATGGCCTCTTCGATGAGCGTCTCCACGATCTTCGACTCGGGGACGGTCTTGATGATCTCGCCCTTGACGAAGATCTGGCCCTTGCCGTTGCCGGAGGCGACGCCGAGGTCGGCCTCGCGCGCCTCGCCGGGCCCGTTGACGACACAGCCCATGACGGCGACGCGCAGCGGCACCTCCATGCCGTCGAGGCCCGCCGTCACCTCGTCCGCGAGCTTGTAGACGTCGACCTGGGCGCGGCCGCAGGACGGGCAGGAGACGATCTCCAGGCGGCGCTGCTTGAGGTTGAGCGACTCCAGGATCTGGATGCCGACCTTGACCTCCTCCGCCGGCGGGGCCGACAGGGAGACGCGGATCGTGTCGCCGATGCCCTCGCTGAGCAGCGCGCCGAACGCGACGGCGGACTTGATCGTGCCCTGGAACGCCGGTCCCGCCTCGGTGACGCCGAGGTGCAGCGGGTAGTCGCACTGGGCGGCGAGCTGGCGGTACGCGTTGACCATCACGACGGGGTCGTTGTGCTTGACCGAGATCTTGATGTCCTGGAAGCCGTGCTCCTCGAAGAGCGAGGCTTCCCACAGCGCCGACTCGACGAGGGCCTCGGGGGTGGCCTTGCCGTACTTCTTGAGGAGGCGCGCGTCCAGCGATCCGGCGTTCACGCCGATCCGGATGGGCGTCCGGGTCTCCCGGGCCGCCTTCGCGATCTCCTTGACCTTGTCGTCGAACTGCTTGATGTTGCCCGGGTTCACCCGTACCGCCGCGCAGCCCGCGTCGATCGCCGCGAAGACGTACTTCGGCTGGAAGTGGATGTCGGCGATCACCGGGATCTGCGACTTGCGGGCGATGGTCGCCAGCGCGTCCGCGTCGTCCTGCGTCGGGCACGCCACCCGGACGATCTGGCAGCCGGAGGCGGTCAGCTCCGCGATCTGCTGGAGCGTCGCGCCGATGTCCGACGTACGGGTGGTCGTCATCGACTGCACCGACACCGGCGCGTCCCCGCCGACCGCGACCGATCCGACCTGGATCTTGCGGCTGACCCTTCGTTCGGCGAGCTTCGTCGGAACGGCGGGCATTCCGAGAGAAATTGCAGTCATCTGGTGTGCAACCCCAAGGTGTGGTTCAGATGCGGATCGGACGGGCTGGTCGGGCGGCCCGGCCGGGCGGGACCGGCGGGCTCCGGAACCCCGAGATTACGCCACCCCGCCACGCCGGGGCACATCGCCGCGAAAAGTCCACCCAAAGGCCAACGGCCGGACACGAAAGGTGTCCGGCCGTGGCGAAGCGGGAGAATCAGCTGATCTTGACGGGGTTGACCACGTCGGCGATCAGGACGAGCACGGTGAAGCAGATGAAGATGCCGGCGACGACATAGGCCACGGGCATCAGTTTCGCCACGTCGAACGGGCCGGGGTCGGGCCGCTTGAAGAGCCGGGCGAGGTTGCGCCTGGCCGCTTCCCAGAGCGCCCCCGCGATGTGCCCGCCGTCGAGCGGCAGCAGCGGCAGCATGTTGAAGAGGAACAACGAGAGGTTGAAGCTGGCGACCACGAAGAGCAGGGTCGCGATCAGGTTCGGCGTCGGCTGGTCGAGGTTCATCACCTCACCGCTGATGCGGGCCGCGCCGACCACGCCGACCGGTGAGTCGGCCTTGCGCTCACCGCCGTCGAAGGCCGCGTTCCACAGATCGGGGATCTTGGACGGGAGGGCGACGATCGAGTCGACGCCGTCCTGGAGCATCGTCCCCATCCGGTCGACGGAATCGGTGAAGGAGAGCGGGACGATCTCCGTGGCGGAGATGAAGCCGAGGTAGCCCGCCGTGACGTAGTCGCCCTCTATGGCCTGACCGTCGGAGTCCTTCGCGAGGACCTGGTTGGAGACGAGGGTGGCGTGCAGGACCTTCTCCGTACCGTCGCGGTCGACGGTGACGGTGGCGGGCCCGGTGGTCTTCCGGATCAGGTCGGAGAGCGCCGACCAGTCCTTGACGGGCCGGCCGTTGAAGGCCACGATCCGGTCGTCCGTACGGAGTCCCGCCGCGTACCCGGGCGACACGGGGTCGCTCTTGGCACACGTCTCGCGGTTCTGGCTCTGCTCGATGACGCACTTCGGGACGCCGGCGACCTTGGTGGTCTGGGTCGCGAAGCCGAAGCTCATGGACACGCCGAGGAAGATCGCGACGGCGAGGATCAGGTTCATGAACGGGCCCGCGAACATCACGATGACGCGTTTCCACGGCTTGCGTGTGTAGAAGAGGCGCGTCTCGTCGCCCGGCTCCAGCTCCTCGAAGGCCGCGGAGCGCGCGTCCTCTATCATCCCCCGCCACGGCGAGGTGGACCTGGCCTCGATACGGCCCTGGGCGTCGGGCGGGAACATGCCGATCATGCGGATGTAGCCGCCGAGCGGGATGGCCTTGAGGCCGTACTCCGTGTCGCCCTTTTTGCGTGACCACACCGTCGGCCCGAAGCCGACCATGTACTGGGGCACGCGGATGCCGAAGAGCTTGGCCGTCGAGAGGTGGCCGAGTTCGTGCCAGGCGATGGAGATCAGCAGCCCCACGCCGAAGACGGCGATGCCGAGAATCGTCAACAGGATCGTCATGCGCGAGCCTCCGCTGTCGCCTTCACCGCGAGTTCCCGGGCCCGGGCACGGGCCCAGGTCTCCGCTTCAAGGACGTCCGGCACGGTGAGCGAGGTTCCCGCGAGGGGATTCCCGTGCTCCGCGACGACCTCGGTGACCGTGTCCATGATGCCGTTGAACGGGAGCCGGCCCCCCAGGAAAGCGTCCACGCACTCCTCGTTCGCGGCGTTGAACACCGCGGGAGCCGTGCCCCCGAGCGTACCGACGTGCCGGGCCAGTCCCACCGAGGGGAAGGCCTCGGTGTCGAGCGGGAAGAACTCCCAGGCCGACGCCGTGGTCCAGTCGAAGGCGGGGGCCGCGTCCGGGACGCGCCGGGGCCAGCCGAGTCCGACGGCGATCGGTCCGCCCATGTCGGGCGGGGTGGCCTGGGCCAGGGTGGAGCCGTCGGTGAACTCCACCATGGAGTGGACGTACGACTGCGGGTGGACGACGACCTCGATCCGTTCGAACGGGATGTCGTACAGCAGATGTGCCTCGATGACCTCGAGCCCCTTGTTGACGAGGGTCGCCGAGTTGATCGTGATCACCGGGCCCATGGCCCAGGTGGGGTGGGCGAGCGCGTCCTCGGGGGTGACGTCCGCCAGCTCCGCTCTCGTACGGCCCCGGAAGGGTCCCCCGGAGGCCGTCACGACCAGCTTGCGGACGTCGGCGCGGGTGCCGGCGGCCAGCGCCTGGAAGAGCGCGGCGTGTTCGGAGTCGACGGGGATGATCTGGCCGGGTCTCGCCACGGCCTTGACGAGCGGGCCGCCGACGATCAGCGATTCCTTGTTGGCAAGGGCGAGGGTACGGCCGGCTTCGAGGGCGGCCAGCGTGGGGGCGAGGCCGATGGAGCCGGTGATGCCGTTGAGCACGGTGTGGCAGTCGGACGCGGCGAGCTGGGTGGCCGCCTCCGGTCCCGCGAGGATCTCGGGGAGGGGCTCGCCCGGGCCGTACTCCGCCCGCAGGGCCTCTCTGAGCGCGGGCACGGCGTCCTCGCGCGCGACGGCGACCGTACGCACTCCGAGCCGCCGGGCCTGTCCGGCGAGCAGCGCCACCCGGCCGCCCGCGGCGGACAGCGCGGTGACGCGGAAGCGGTCGGGGTTGCGCAGGACCAGGTCGATGGCCTGGGTGCCGATGGAGCCTGTCGAGCCGAGGACGACGATGTCCCGGCGGCCTTCTGCCGGGTCGAAGGCGATGTGCGGGTCCGCGAGAGGGGCTGGGCTGTCGCTCATGGGCCCCATTCTTGCCCCATCGGCGCCGCGTCAGGACAGCGCGCCCCTCCACACGACCGAATCAGGACCCGCGGACGCCGGGCGGCTGGCGTCGGAGGCCGGTCCGTGGGGTGCTTCCGGAGCCGGTCAAGGGGGTGCCTTCCGAAGCCGGTCAGGAGGCGTCGAACGTGGCCCACTGGGCGCGGATCACGTCGGCTGGCACCGCGCCGACGTCCTTCGTGCCGGTGACCTCGGCGCGGAAGGAGAGGGTGGTGGAGCCGGACCGTACGACGGTCAGGTATTCGTACAGCTTCTTCTTGCCCCGGACGTCGAGGATCGTGAAGCGGTACGCGACGGAGTCGTCCCCCAGGTAGGGCGCCTTGACCGTTTCCACGGCGAGGTATTTCGCCCGCACGGGGGAGAGCCGG
Source organism: Streptomyces sp. NBC_01317 (assembly GCF_035961655.1). Taxonomy (NCBI): domain Bacteria; kingdom Bacillati; phylum Actinomycetota; class Actinomycetes; order Kitasatosporales; family Streptomycetaceae; genus Streptomyces; species Streptomyces sp. NBC_01317. The sequence goes on from NZ_CP108393.1 coordinate 2,337,660, forward strand.
TCCTCGGTGAACCCGCCGGCGCAGGCACGGCCCGCGGTGGTGAGTGCCTTCATGACCCGGGCGGCGCCCTGTCCCGCGTACGAGCGCAGCCGGACGTCCACGGTGACGCCGAGCGTCTCGCGGGGGTCCTCGGCCCGGCGGCCGACCTCGGCGGCGGGGCGGAATCCGCTGACGCCGGGGGCGAGGCTGACGAGGGGCTGGCAGACGGCGGGGGCGGCGGTGTAGTCCGTGTCCAGAGGCCCGCCGAGGGGGTACGTGGACACGGTGTAGGCGCCGGCCCGTTCGCCGTCGGAGAGGGCGGCGGCGGTCAGTTGGCGTTCGGTGCGGGGCGGCGGGTCCGCCGGGGAGGCGGCGGGGGACGGCTTGTTGTCGGCCGTACCGCCGCCGGTGCACCCGGCGGCACCGGCCAGGACGCTCACGGCGAGCACGGCCACCGCCAGGCGGCTCCGCATGCGCCCGCGCCCGCCCCGCTTCGCTGCCCCGACCATGCGTCTCCCCCTGCTGTGTTGATCACGACGACCGAGGCTCGATTGTGCGGCACGGGGGCGGCCGGCTCACAACCCGGCGCCGGGTGTCTCGCGCGGCAGCGCGGCGTAGCGGTGCTCCAGGACCACGCGGTAGCCCGACGCGTCGTACAGGCCCATCGCGACGGTGTTCCCGCCGAACACGTTGAACATCAGCGCCGAGTCACCCGCGCCGAGCGTCTCGCTCTCGGCGACCGCCATCGACGCGTGGCCGAACCCTTTGCCCCGGTGACTCCCGTCGATCTCCAGCGAGAAGCCGAAGGTCACCCCCGGCAGGTGGTGGTGCTTGAGCCAGAGGGTGCCGACCGGGGCACCCGCCGCCTCCAGGACAACGACGTTGTGGTCGGGGGTGGCCAGTCCCGCGGGCAGGAGGTCCGCGAAGTCGCGGTCCGACGTGGCCCGCGCCTCGTCGGGGGTGAGGGACCCGGAGCGGACGATGTCGGCGACGTATTCGTCTTTGCCCGCCACGAGCCAGGGCCCGTACTCGTCCGCTGTCATCGGGCGGGCGGTGAGGGCGGGCCCGGACGCACGGCCCGGCGTAGCTTCGCGGCGCGGCGCGGCTTCCCGGCCCGGCGCGGCTTCCCGGCCCGGCCCGGCGAGGTGGCGCAGGCGGGTCTGGCCCCGGACGGAGTAGTGCGCGAACAGCGGTTCCGCCTCCGTGAGTTGTACGGTCAGCCGGGTCGCCCCCGCCGCCGCGCACCGGTCCTCGGCCCACGTACGGGCGGCCTCGCCGTGTCCCTGCCCCCGGTACGCGGGATCGATCCAGAGGTCTTCGATCCGGCCGGTGAGGGAGGGGCCCGGTTCGTCCTCGTCGAGGGACACGGCGACCCAGCCCACCGTCTCCCCGCCGTCCGCGGTCAGTTCGGCGACCGTCCGCCGGGCCTCGCCGGCCCGGACCTCCTCGATACGGCGCTCCACGGCGGTGGCCGGATGCCCGGCGGAGTCGTACGCCGCGCGCAGCCGCCGCTCGAATCCCGCCTGCCAGCGGGAGGGGTCGTCCACCAGGCCGAAGTCCGTCATCGCGTCACCCTGTTCATCGCCGTGTCCTCGTGTCCGTCGCCGTACCCCTGGCCGGAAGTCCGCCGAGACGATACGCGGTCGGCGGGCGCGCTCCCAACGGTTTTCGGGGCCGGGGGCAGGGCCGTACGGGATGGGGGGAACGGCCGCCCGGGGTGGGGCAGTTGTGTCATGTCCATTGACATGACCACCCTCCGGATCGATTCTGAGAGCGCTCTCAACCCCTCGACCCCCACATGCAGGAGGCAGAGCGTGCTCTCCCTGAAAAAGGTGCTGGCGTCTCTAGCGGCGGCGGTGATCCTCGCCGCGGGATTCACCGCCGCGGCACCGGCCGAACCCGCCGAGGCCGCCGTCCCGACGACGATCCCCCTGACCCTCACCAACAACTCCGGGCGCACCGACCCGGTCTACGTCTACAACCTCGGCACCCTGCTCACCACGGGCCAGCAGGGCTGGGCCGACGAGAACGGCACCTTCCACGCCTGGCCCGCCGGCGGGAACCCGCCGACCCCCGCGCCCGACGCGTCGATCGCCGGGCCCGCCAACGGGCAGTCCAAGACGATCCGGCTGCCGAAGTTCTCCGGCCGCGTCTACTTCTCGTACGGTCAGAAACTCGTCTTCAAGCTGACCACCGGCGGTCTCGTGCAGCCCGCGGTGCAGAACCCGGCCGACCCGAACCGGAACATCCTCTTCAACTGGACCGAGTACACGCTCAACGACGCCGGCATCTGGATCAACAGCACCCAGGTCGACATGTTCTCGGCGCCGTACGCGGTCGGCGTCAAGATCCCCAACGGCACCACCAAGACCACCGGGCACCTCAAGGCGGGCGGCTACAACGGCTTCTACAGCGCGCTGCGCGCCCAGTCGGGCTGGGGCGGCCTGATCCAGACCCGGTCCGACGGAACGGTCCTGCGCGCGCTCTCGCCCGGCCACGGCGTGGGGTCGGGCACCCTGTCCGCCACGGTCATGAACGACTACATCAACCGCGTCTGGACGAAGTACGCGTCCTCGACGCTGACGGTGACCCCGTTCACGGACCAGCCGAACACCAAGTACTTCGGGCGGGTCTCCGGCAACGTCATGAACTTCACCAACAGCGCGGGGGCCGTGGTCACGTCCTTCCAGAAGCCGGACTCCGACAGCATCTTCGGCTGCTACAAGCTGCTGGACGCGCCCAACGACCTGGTCCGCGGGCCGATCTCCCGCACCCTGTGCGCCGGGTTCAACCGCTCCACGCTGCTGACCAACCCGAACCAGCCGGACACGAGCGCGGCGAACTTCTACAAGGACGCGGTGACCAACCACTACGCCCGGCTGCTGCACGACCGGATGGCGGACGGCAAGGCGTACGCCTTCGCGTTCGACGACGTCGGCGCGCACGAGTCGCTGGTGAACGACGGCAATCCGCAGCAGGCGTACATCACGCTCGACCCGTTCAACTAGGGCCTGTCCCAAGAGCTTTGCCCGGACATACGGCAGGGCCGCGTCCACCGTCACGGACGCGGCCCTGCCGCCACTGCCACCCACTCCCCCGCCGGGTCAGCCGATCCGGCGGTGGACGTTCTCCCGCCCGGACGGGCCCGGCGTCGCGTCCGCGATCCAGGGGCCGTCCCCGCTGGGGTCGACGATGCCTTCCTCCAGCCAGGTGTACGTACCGGACAGGACGCCGTCCACGACCTTGCGGTCGATCTCGTCCGTGTTGGACCAGAGCCGCGTGAACAGCTCCTCGACCCGGATTCTGGCCTGGCGGCAGAAGACGTCGGCCAGTTGGTACGCCTCGCGGCCGTGGTCGCCGCCGGTCCGCAGCATCTCGGCCCGTACACAGGCCGCGCTCATCGCGAAGATCTCCGCGCCGATGTCCACGATCCGCCCCAGGAAACCCTGTTTGGTCTCCATGCGGCCCTGCCAGCGGGACATCGCGTAGAACGTGGACCGGGCGAGCTTGCGCGAGGTCCGCTCGACGTACCGCAGGTGGACCGACAGGTCGGCGTGTCCGCTCGGGTGGAACTCCGCGTACGAGCCGGGGAGTTGGCCCGTACCGGCGACCAGTTTGGGCAGCCAGCGGGCGTAGAACCTGCCCGCCTGCGCGCCCGCCTTGGCCTTGTCCGAGAGGGACTTGTCGGGATCGATGATGTCGCCGGCCACCGCGAGGTGGGCGTCGACGGCCTCGCGGGCGATCAGCAGGTGCATGATCTCCGTCGAGCCCTCGAAGATGCGGTTGATGCGCATGTCCCTGAGCATCTGCTCGGCGGGGACGGCCCGTTCGCCGCGCGCCGCCAGCGACTCGGCGGTCTCGAAGCCCCGGCCGCCGCGGATCTGGACCAGTTCGTCGGCCATCCGCCAGCCCATCTCGGAGCCGTACAGCTTGGCCAGCGCGGCTTCGATCCGGATGTCGTTGCGGTCCTCGTCGGCCATCTGCGAGGAGAGGTCGACCACCGCCTCCAGCGCGAACGTGGTCGCCGCGATGAAGGAGATCTTCTCGCCCACGGCCTCGTGGCGGGCGACCGGCCTGCCCCACTGCTCGCGGGCCCCCGACCACTCGCGGGCCACCTTGAGACACCACTTGCCCGCGCCGACGCACATGGCGGGCAGCGAGAGGCGTCCGGTGTTCAGGGTGGTGAGCGCGATCTTGAGACCGGCGCCCTCCTCCCCGATGCGGTTCGCGGCCGGGACGCGGACCTGGTGGAAGCGGGTCACGCCGTTCTCCAGGCCGCGCAGGCCCATGAAGGCGTTGCGGTGCTCGACCGTGATGCCCGGGGAGTCGGCCTCCACGACAAACGCCGTGATGCCGCCCTTGCGGCCCTCGGCCTTCGGCACCCGGGCCATCACCACGAGGAGGTCGGCGACGACGCCGTTGGTGGTCCACAGCTTCACGCCGTCGAGCACGTAGTCGTCGCCGTCGGGGACGGCCGTGGTGGCCAGCCTGGCGGGGTCGGATCCCACGTCGGGCTCGGTGAGCAGGAAGGCGGAGATGTCCGTACGGGCCAGGCGCGGCAGGAAGGTGTCCTTCTGCTCCTGGGTGCCGAACATCTTGAGCGGCTGCGGTACGCCGATCGACTGATGGGCGGAGAGCAGCGCGCCGACGGCGGGGTTCGCGGAGCCGACGAGGGAGAGGGCCTTGTTGTAGTACACCTGGGTGAGGCCGAGACCGCCGTACTTGACGTCGATCTTCATGCCGAGCGCGCCCAGCTCCTTGAGGCCGGCGATCACCTCGTCGGGGATCCTCGCCTCGCGCTCAATGAGGGCGCCGTCGATCTCCCGGTCGCAGAACTCACGCAGCTTCGCCAGGAACGCCTCCCCCCGCCTGACGTCCTCGGACGCGGGCAAGGGGTGCGGGTGGATGAGGTCGAGACGGAAGCGGCCGAGGAACATCTCCTTGGCGAAGCTGGGCTTGCGCCAGCCCTGCTCGCGGGCGTCCTCGGCGACCTGTCGGGCCTCACGCTCGGAGACTGTGGGCCTGCCCTGCGGGTCCTTCGGTGCGGATGCTTCTGAGGGTGCGGATGGGGCGGACATGAGGAACTCACCTCGCCGCGATGTCGGGAGCGATGGACGGGTACCGGCCGGTTCTACTCGTCCGTATCTACCCGATATCCGACAGGTGCACCAGTGGTGGGCCGACCAATCGTTCGGCCCACCACGGTCCTGTACGCCCGGCTAGAGGTCCAGGCCCGTCAGGACCATCACACGCTCGTACGTGTAGTCCTCCATCGCGAACCGCACACCCTCCCTGCCGACGCCGGACTGCTTGGCACCGCCGTACGGCATCTGGTCGGCGCGGTACGAGGGGACGTCGCCGATGATCACACCCCCGACCTCCAGGGCGCGGTGGGCGCGGAAGGCGGCCTGGAGGTCGCGGGTGAACACCCCTGCCTGGAGGCCGTACTTGGACTCGTTCACGGCCTCGAAGGCGGCTTCCTCGCCCGTCACGCTGCGGAGGGTCAGGACCGGGCCGAAGACCTCCTCGCGGGCGAGCGTGACGTCCTCGGGGACGTCGGCGAGGACGGTGGGCGCGTACGAGGAGCCGTCCCGCTTGCCGCCGGTGAGCAGCCGGGCGCCCGCCTGTACGGCTTCGTCGACCCAGGACTCGACGCGCCGGGCGGCCTCCTCGCTGACGAGCGGGCCGACGTCGGTGGTGTCGTCGGACGGGTCGCCGGTGACCTGGGCCTCGACGGCGGCGACGATCCTCGGCACGAGCCGCTCGTACACGGCCGCGTCCGCGATCACACGCTGCACGGAGATGCAGGACTGGCCGCCCTGGTAGTTCGAGAACGTGGCGATGCGGGTCGCCGCGTGGTCAAGGTCCTGGTCGCTCGCGTAGTCGGCGAGGACGACGGCGGCGCCGTTGCCGCCGAGTTCGAGCGTGCAGTGCTTGCGCGGGACGGAGTCCATGATCGCGTAGCCGACCTTGTCGGAGCCGGTGAACGAGATCACCGGCAGCCGGTCGTCCTGGACGAGCGCGGGCATCCGGTCGTTCGGCACGGGCAGGACCGACCAGGCGCCGGCCGGCAGGTCCGTCTCCGCCAGCAGCTCGCCGAGGAGCAGCGCGGACAGGGGGGTCGCCGGGGCGGGCTTGAGGATGATCGGGGTGCCGACGGCGAGGGCGGGGGCGACCTTGTGGGCGCAGAGGTTGAGCGGGAAGTTGAACGGCGCGATGCCGAGGACGACGCCCTTGGGGAAACGCCGGGTCAGCGCGAGGCGGCCGGCGCCGCCCGCGTCGGTGTCGAGGCGCTGCGCCTCGCCGCCGTTGAACCGGCGGGCCTCCTCGGCGGCGAACCGGAACACGGAGACGGCGCGGCCGACCTCGCCCCTGGCCCACTTGAGGGGCTTGCCGTTCTCGGCGGAGATGAGGCGGGCGATGTCCTCGGCGCGTTCGCCGATCCGGCGCGATACGTGGTCGAGGGCGGTCGCCCTCTGGTGCGCGGGCGTCGCGGCGAAGGTGCCGCGCACGGCGTGGGCGGCTGCGACGGCCTCCTCGACCTGCTGCTCGGTCGGCACGGCGACGGTGCCGACGGGGCGGCCGTCCCAGGGGGAGGTCACGTCGAAGGTGTCCTCGCCGGTGGCCTGGCGGCCGGCGAGCCAGAAGGCGGTGGTGGGAGTCATGGGTCAACGGTAGGGGTGGGCGGGGGTTGGCCGGTTTGGCCGCGGTGGAGTAGTGGCGGGGCGTGGGACGCCGCTTTGGCAGGCCTGCCTGCCTGGTGGCCGCGTTGCGATTGGTGTTGTCCTCAGTCGCCGGACGGGCTTGTTTGTGGCGTCTGCCCGGTGCGGGCGGGTGCGGCTTACTGATTGTCCTCAATCGCCGGACGGGCTTGGTTGTGCCCGCTGCGGGCCGGTTGTTTGGGTGCGGGTCGGTTGCCGGGGGCCGGGCAGGGGTCGTGTCCTGCACTGCATGTTTTACGTCGCGTTCGGGGACTTGTTCAGTTCACCGGTAGCCACGCGACACAAAACACGCTCTACGTTCCGGACACGACCCCTGCCCGTCCCCCTTCCACGCCCGCGCCAAAACAAGACCAGGTCCGTCCGGCCTTGGAGGGCACCGGGGGCACCATCCAGCCCGTCCGGAGTTGGAGGACACCGGCGGCACGATCCAGCCCGTCCGGCGATTGAGGACATCGGTAACCCGCGCTCGCGCACCGGGCAGAGCCACAATCAAGCCCGTCCGGCGCTTGAGGACATCGGTAAGCGGCACCGTCCACCGGGCGGAGGCGAGGCGCCCCTGGCGGGCGGGTCGTTGCGTCTCCCCTCGGCGTGAGGGGGGTGGGGTCGGAGGAGGTGCGTGTGTCCGGACGTAAAGCGTGTTTTGTGGCGCATGGCGAACGTGAATGTCCGGGGTCCCCGAACGCGCCGTAAAACATGCAGTCCGGACATACGTACCTCCGCAGGCCCCACCCCCCGCCACCACGACAAACCCAGCCCGTCCGGCGATTGAGGACATCAGTAAGCCGCGCCAAACGCACCGGGGCGCAGACGCTCGTCCGGCGCAAGGACAAGCAACACGCGAAACGAACACCGTGGCAGAAGCTAGCGCTCAGACGTCTTCAGGGACAGCCACAGCTCCATGCGGACATCCGGGTCGTCCAGGGAGCGCCCCAGGATCTCCTCCACCCTCCGCATCCGGTAGCGCAGCGTATGCCGGTGGACGCCAAGATCCGCCGCCGCCGCGTCCCACTGGCCGTGGCGGGACAGCCACGCCCGGAGCGAGGCCACCAGATCGCCCCGGCCCTTCGCGTCGTGTTCGTACAGCGCCCGCAGCAGGCCGTCCGCGAACGCCCGCACCGCGTCGTCCGCCAGGAGCGGGAGGATCGAGCCCGCGGCCAGCTCCTCGTGCTCGACGAGCACCCGGCCCCGCCGCCGCGCCACGGTCAGCGCCGCCTCGGCCTGTTTGTACGCGCCGCCCACCGCGATGGGCCCCGTGGGCGCCGAGAGCCCGATCACGACGCCGCCGACCGCGGGGGTCGCGGGGTCCCCCAAGGAGGCCACCACCGCGCCGCCGTCCACCGCGAGCACCGCGAGCCGCTCCCCGTCCGGCACCGCCAGCACCGCCTCGCCCGCCCGCGCCCCCGCCGCCTCCAGCGCGTCCGACAGGGCCTCCAGGGCGCCGGGCTCCGTCGTGTCGGACTCCGGTTCGGCGATCAGCAGGCGGAACGGGGCGTCGAGAAGCCCGCCGTACAGCTCGCCCGCCACGGAGCGCGCGTGGTCGGGCTGCCCGGACAGCAGCATCCGCAGCACCGCCGCGCCCAGCCGCTGCTCGGCCTCCTGGAGGGCCCGAGAGCGCTCGGTCGTCAGCGTGAGGAGCGCGACCGCCGAGTGCACGGCGTACCGCTCGGCGGTGCCCAGCGCCGCGCCCGTACCGACCGCCAGTGCTCCGCCGGCCCGGCGGCCCGTGCCGAGGGACTGGAGTTCGACCCGGTCCTCGGCGCCGTCGCCGTGGCCCGTGTGCCCGACGACCACGCTCGCCGGCGCCGGCCGCTCCCGCAGCCGTTCCACGTCCGCCGTCAGCCGGGCCGCGCGCCGCGCCGCCCACTCGGGCGCGGCGGCGACGACCGCGCCGGTGGCGTCGTACAGCGCCGCCCAGCCGTCCACGTGCGCCGCGAGCCGGGCGAGCAGCGCGGCGGGTCCGTCGGCGAGCGCGGCGCGGGTCAGTTCGCGCTGGGCCTCGAAGCCCGCCGTGACGGCCCGGTACTGGTCCGCCGCGATCGCCGCCGACACCGCCTTGCTGATCGCCAGGAAGGGCGTGCGCCGGGGCACTTCGAGTAGGGGGAGCCCTTCGGCGCGCGCCGCGGCGACCAGCGCCTCCGGGACGGAGTCGTAGTTCACGCCCACCGCGAAGCCGAGCCCCGCGACCCCCGCGCCGACGAGCCGCCGTACGTACGCCGTCATGGCCTCCGGGTCCTCGGCGTCCAGCGTGGTGGCCGTCACGAGGAGCAGTTCACCGCCCTCCATGTACGGCACGGGGTCGGCCAGCTCGCTGGCGTGGGCCCAGCGCACGGGCGTCCGCAGCCGGTCCTCGCCCGCGCGCACCCTGAGGTGGAGGGCCGAGTGCTGCACGAGCGAGGCGAGCGTGGGCGGCATGGGGGACCCTAGGCCTTTGTCTGGGAACGTCGGGGACGTCCGGGAAACCGGCGGGCGAGTACGCCGTCCCGTACGAACGGCGTCCCCCAATCCTGCCAGCTTGTACGAACGCCGTGCCGGTCTCAGCCCCCCAGATCCACCAGCAGCGGCGGCGCGTGCTCGCCGCCGACCGTGCGCAGCGACAGCACGGCGTGCCCGGCGGGCACCGCGTGCGCGAGGTCGGAGGCGGACCACCGCTCGCGTTCGACCTGCCGTACGGTCACCGCGTCCGTCGTCACGGCCTTGCCGGTGACCAGCTTGCGGAAGGCGTGGATGGCCCTGGTCAGCGGCTGGTCGGCGAAGACCGTGCGCTGGGTGACGTCCCGGGTCTCGACCCATTCCGTGCCCCACGCCTCGGCGAACCGCTTGCCGTCCCAGGTCGTGATCCCGGAGAACGCCATCCGGCAGCCGACGGCCCCGAGCAGGGAGGTGTGCAGTGCTTCCGGTACGTCATCGAGCGTACGGAGAGTGAGCACGGCGCCCGCGTTGGCGGACCGCAACCGCTGTACGCCCCGCAGTGTCCCGGCGGTGAGGGTACGGGTGGCGTCGTCCAGGACGAGGCAGGCGAAGAGCGAGCGGTCGGCCCGGACTGCGGCGTTGGCGGTGAACTGGGCGAGGACGAGCCGCGCCAGCATCCGGGAGGCCTCGGCGTGCCCGCGCTCGGGCAGGTCGATGCGGACCCGCAGCGGGTGCTCCAGGGTGCGCAGGGAGAACGGCCTGGTGCGGCCGCTGGTGTCGAAGAACCCGGCGAAGGCGGGACGGTCGAGCAGGGCGATCCGGTCGGCCAGCGCGGGTCCCGGGTCGCCGGGGGTGCCCGACTGCCGTTCCCTGGTGTCGAGTTCGCGCCGCATGCCGTACTGGCCCTTGGTGTCGAGCGCCTCGCGCAGAGCGGCCAGGGCGGTGGGTTCGCCGTCGAGCAGTTCCCGCAGTTCCGGTACGGACGGCAGGCGGTCGTGGGCGGCGCGGAAGGGGCCGAGCAGCTGGGCGAGGGCGGTGGTGGCCCGCCGGCCGTCGGTGTCGGCGAGGTCGCCGACCAGGCCTTCGGCCAAAAGGGTGGCGGCTTCGTCCGGGTCGTTCGTACCGCCGTACAGGTCGAGGTCGTACGCGGAGGCGGGGTCGCCGAGGCCGACGACGACGTCGTACGCGTCGTCGGGGCCGAGGCGGGTGCCGGTGGCGCAGACGGCGATGACGGCGGCGCGGCCGGCGAGGGCCTGGAGGGCGAGCGACTCGACGACAGGGCGGACGAGGGCGCGGGTCTTGCCCGTGCCGGGCGGGCCGACGGCCAGCAGGGAGGTCCCGAGCAGGTCGGGGTCCAGGGCCAGTCCGGTCCCGCGGCGGGCGTACGGATTGCGCTGCCCGTCCTGGACCGTGCCGAGCAGCACCTGCCGCCCGAGCAGGTCGTGCCGGGCCGCGCGGACGGGGAGGTCGCGGGCGTGGGAGGGGTGGACGCAGGCCGCCGCGCCGTGCGCGCGGACCTCGTCGGTGAAGGCGGTGAGCCGGGAGGGGTCGGCGCGTACGGACTGCCAGGCGCGGCGGATCCGGGTGTAGTCGACGTCGTTCATCCGCCCGTCCCGCACCTCGGCGGCGAGCCGCGCGGCGATCTCCCCCTGCCCGGCGGCCCGCAGCTCGGGCCACTCGGCGAGGTCGTCCTCGGGGCCCGGCGGGGCGGGGGCGGTCGCGGTGTTCTGGGTGCGGGGGCCGAGGAGGCGGCGGGCGAGCTCGGCCCAGCGGCCGAGGCGGCCGAAGACGACGAGCATCACGATGATCATCAGTGCGTAGTAGACCTTGAGGGAGGTCTCGCCCGTGGTGGTCCCCGGCCAGGAGTCGGGGGTGAACGCGAGAAGCGGCCAGACCCAGACGCTGCCGAGGTAGCCGTTGTAGATCAGCGACCAGAGCAGCACTCCCGCGAGGAGTGAGATCAGGGCCCCGCTGATGAGCTGGCGCAGGGGGGCCCTCTCCGGTTCCTGATCCGCCCGTACGACATGGCCGTACGCCCAGGTCCCCGGCCCCGCGTGGACGCGGGGGACGTGCAGCCAGTCACGCAGCGTGGGTCCGGTGACGGGCCGGTGTTCCGGGGCGGGCGGAGGGTCCACGGGCCTCGGACGGGGTCCGGTGGCGGCCAGGGGAACCATCGGCGGGGGCACCGAGGGCGGCATGGGAGGCGGCGGCCCCGCCGGGCGGGGCACGGGGTGGGCGCGGGGGCCCTGGGAGTCGTCCCGCCGGCCGCCCGGTGAACCGGGCCTCGCATCGCCCCGCGCCTCGTACGTGCCGTCGGTGTCCATGAGCTCCTGCCCCCTGACCAGCCAGGTCCGATCTGTGTACCCGACTCAATGTATGGCCATCGCATGGAATTGACGGGTAGTTGGCCGTTCCGCGGTCGCACAGGTGTCGCCCCTCCCCCACCCCCGCCCACCCCCCTATGTCCGCCACGGACAAACGACACGCCCGGACCACTACCGAACGGCGCATGCCCGGGTCGGTGTCGCGCGCCTAGCCTGCGGGAAAGCGCCGCGTCCACGTCCGAGTCCGGAGCATCGCCGGAACACCCCCCAGGAGCCCCTCATGACCGCCATCCCGCAGGAGCGCCGTCTTCTCACCGCCATCCCAGGACCCCGGTCGCTGGAGTTGCAGGCCCGGCGTACCGCCGTGGTCGCCGCCGGGGTGGCGTCCACGCTGCCCGTGTTCGCCGCGCGCGCCGGGGGCGGGGTCCTGGAGGACGTGGACGGGAACCGGCTGATCGACTTCGGGTCCGGGATCGCGGTCACCACGGTCGGCGCCAGCGCCGAGGCCGTCGTGCGCCGGGCCACCGCGCAGCTCGCGGACTTCACCCACACCTGTTTCATGGTCACGCCGTACGAGGGGTACGTCGAGGTCTGCGAGCGGCTCGCCGAGCTGACTCCCGGCGACCACGCGAAGAAGTCCGCGCTCTTCAACTCGGGCGCCGAGGCCGTCGAGAACGCCGTGAAGATCGCGCGCAGTTATACGAAGCGGCAGGCGGTGGTCGTGTTCGACCACGCCTACCACGGCCGTACGAACCTCACCATGGCGCTGACCTCGAAGAACATGCCGTACAAGAACGGCTTCGGGCCGTTCGCCCCGGAGATCTACCGGGTGCCGGTCGCCTACGGCTACCGCTGGCCGACCGGCCCCGAGAACTGTGGCGCCGAGGCGTCCGCGCAGGCCATCGATCAGATCACCAAGCAGATCGGCGCCCGGAACGTCGCCGCGATCATCATCGAGCCCCTGCTCGGCGAGGGCGGTTTCATCGAGCCGGCCAAGGGATTCCTGCCCGCGCTCGCGCGGTTCGCGCAGGACAACGGCATCGTGTTCGTGGCGGACGAGATCCAGTCCGGTTTCTGCCGTACGGGCCAGTGGTTCGCGTCCGAGGACGAGGGCGTCGTGCCCGACCTGATCACCACGGCGAAGGGCATCGCGGGCGGCCTGCCGCTCGCCGCCGTGACAGGCCGCGCGGAGATCATGGACGCGGCGCACGCGAGCGGGCTGGGCGGTACGTACGGCGGGAACCCGGTGGCCTGCGCCGCCGCGCTCGGCGCGATCGAGACGATGAAGGAGCTGGACCTCGTCTCGAAGGCCCGGCGCATCGAGGAGATCATGAAGGCCCGGCTCTCCGCGATGAGCGAGAAGTACGACGTGATCGGCGACGTCCGGGGCCGCGGCGCGATGATCGCGATCGAGCTGGTGAAGGACCGGGGCACCAAGGAGCCGGACCCGGAGACGACCGGCGCGCTGGCGAAGGCGTGCCACGCCGAGGGGCTGCTGGTCCTCACCTGCGGTACGTACGGCAATGTGCTGCGCTTCCTGCCGCCGCTGGTGATCGGCGAGGACCTGCTCACCGAGGGCCTGGACATCATCGAGTCGGCGCTCGCCGCGCTCTGAGCGGGCGAAACGGGTGTCATGGTCAGGAGCCGCTGGTCAGGGCGTGTGAAGAAGGTGTGCGAGGGCGATGGCGGCTCTGTTCTGCCGCTGTCCGTCGTCCCCGCCCTGACGTACGGTTCGGGCAGATGAGAGAAACACCCCGCTCGCAGGGGACTGCGGGCGACACCGGTTCGGGGCGTCCCCAGCACCGTTCCGGCCGTGCCTTCGCGCACACCACCGGAGCTTCAGGCTCCGGATCTCCTCACGGATCGGACGGCCGCACGGCCCAAACCCCCCGGGGCGTGCGGCACACCGGTCCTGTCGGCCGCCCTGGAACCACCCCCCCTGTTCCAGGGCGGCCGCTCTCTCATCCCTTCGCGGTCCTCTCCCGCTTCTTCTCGGTCTTCTCCGTTCCGCGCCGCCCGTGGCACTCCCGGCGCGCGTGGCTCTTCACGCTGTGCGCGGTCCTCTTCGCCCTCGTCACCTGGCAGGCCGCCGCCGGCGGTCCGGTACGCCGGGCCGACGAGCGTCTGGAGCTGTCCCTCGCGGGTCACGGCCCCCGGCCCCTGACCGAACTCTTCGCCGATCTCGGCAGTGTGGTCGTCGCCCTGCCCGTCCTGGCGCTGGTTCTCGGGTACGTGGTGTGGCGCGGGCGGCCCGACCGGGCTCTGGCCGCCGCGCTCACCATGGTGGCCGTGCCCGTCCTGGTCGTCCCGCTCAAGTTCTGGATCGACCGGCGGGGACCGCTGACCGACGCCACCGGGTACTACCCGTCCGGCCATACGGCGACCGCGATGGTCGCGTACGGAGCGGCGGCGCTGCTCCTCGCCCCGTACGCCGGCCTCAGACGGACGGTGCCCGTCGCCGTCCTGCTCACCCTGGCGACGGGCACCGGTCTGCTCCTGCGTGGCTACCACTGGCCGCTGGACGTCCTCGGCAGTCTGGCGCTCGGCGGGATGCTGCTGCTCCTGCTGGACCGGGCGCTGCGGGCAGCGGACTCCCGGCGAGCGGAGCGGTCAGGGAAAGCGGCGGGCGTCAGCGGTCACGGGAAGTAGGCGTCGAAGTTCCGCGAGAACTCCTGGCCGTTGAACCGGTCCCAGTTGATCGACCAGGTCATCAGTCCGCGCAGCGCGGGCCAGGTGCCGTGGGTCTGGTAGGAACCGCAGTCCGTCTTCTTCGTGAGGCAGTTCAGCGCCTTGTTGACCTCGGTCGGGGTGGTGTAGCCGTTGCCCGCCTGGGTCGAGGCCGGGAGGCCGATGGCGACCTGGTCGGGGCGCAGCGCCGGGAAGACCCGTGACGTGTTGCCGGCCACCGGGAAGCCGGTGAGCAGCATGTCGGTCATGGCGATGTGGAAGTCGGCGCCGCCCATGGAGTGGTACTGGTTGTCGAGGCCCATGATCGAGCCCGAGTTGTAGTCCTGGACGTGCAGCAGGGTGAGGTCGTCGCGCAGGGCGTGGATGACCGGCAGGTACGCGCCGGCGCGCGGGTCCTGGCCGCCCCAGGGGCCCGAGCCGTAGTACTGGTAGCCGAGCTGTACGAAGAAGGTCTCGGGGGCCATGGTGAGGACGAAGCCCGCCCCGTACTTGGCCTTGAGGGTCTTGATCGCGGAGATCAGGTTGACGATGACCGGGGTGGTGGGGCTGCGGAAGTCGGTGTCGCCGGTGTTGAGGGAGAGGGAGTGGCCCTCGAAGTCGATGTCCAGGCCGTTGAGGCCGTACTCGTCGATGATCTTCGAGACCGAGGAGACGAAGGTGTCCCGGGCGGCGGTCGTGGCGAGCTGGACCTGGCCGTTGGCGCCGCCGATGGAGATCAGCACCTTCTTGCCGGCCGCCTGCTTGGCCTTGATGGCGGCCTTGAAGTCGGCGACGGACTCGACGTTCGGGCATTCGGCGACCGGGCAGAGGCTGAACCGGATGTCGCCGGAGGTCACCGAGGTGGGCTCGCCGAAGGCCAGGTTGATGACGTCCCACGAGGCGGGGACGTCGGCCATGCGGGTGTAGCCGGAGCCGTTGGCGAAGCTGGAGTGGAGGTAGCCGACGAGGGCGTGCGCGGGCAGGGTCGTACCGCCGCCTCCGCCGCCGCCCGAGGCGCTCGTGGTGGCGGAGACCGCCGGGGAGAGCGCCGAGGCGCCGCCGCTGTTGGTCGCGGCGACCTGGAAGCTGTACGCGGTGGACGCGTTGAGCCCGGAGACGGTCGCGGACGTGCCGGTGACGTCCAGGGCCTTGGTGCCGCCGCGGTAGACGGTGTAGCCGGTGGCGCCGGTGACGCCCGTCCAGGAGAGGCTGACCGAGGACGACGTGACGCCGGTGGACCTGAGGCCGGCGGGGACGGCCGGGGGCTGGGTGGGCGTGCCGCCGGGGCCGACGAGCGTGACGTCGTCGGCGTAGTAGGTCGGCGTGCCGTACCAGCCGTTGAGGTAGATCGTCACGGACGTGGTGGACGGTCCCGAGCGGAAGCTCGTGGTGAGCTTCTGCCAGTCGGGCGCGGACTGCGTCCAGGTGGAGACGTCGGTGGTGCCGGTGCCGGAGGCGCCGAGGTAGACGTAGCTGCCCCGGACCCAGGAGCTCAGCGTGTACGCGGAGTCGGGCTTGACCGTGACGGTCTGGGAGCACTTGGCGTTGTCGTTGCCCGCGGGCGTGCCGCGCAGGGCGCCGGTGCCGGCGTGGACGGGGGTGGTGACGGCCGCGCCGCTGCCCGCGGTACAACTCCAGCCGCTCAGGCCGGACTCGAAGCCGCCGTTGACGGCGAGGTCCGCGTCGGCGGCGCGCGCGGTCTGCGCGGTGGCGACGAGGCCGCCCGCGGCGAGCAGGGCCGCCGCGAAGGCGGCCACCAGTCTTGGGTACAGAGCAGGACGTCTCGTGCGTTCCACAACTGCCTCCGGGCATGGGGGAAATGAGGGGGCGGGTGGCGCACAGCATGGTCCAGACCAATTGGTGTGGTCAAGACCTCTGAGGGCATCGGCCGCGCATCGGATGCCCTACGCGCCGCTCTCCCGCCCACCACCCGCCGGACAGGCTCTAACCTGCCGCCGCCTCGTGCATCGCCAGTTCCAGCAGCGCGGGGTCGGTCAGGGTGCCCGAGCCGTCCGGCGGGATCAGCCAGCGCACCCCGCCGCTGGCACGTCCCGGGTACGGCACGACGATCCAGGTCCCGTGGCCCGCGCCGCGCACCCCCGTACCCAGCCAGCGGGCCGCCGTGCCCGGTGGTACGAAGAACCCCATGCGGGAATCGCCGAAGCCGGCGAGGACCGGGCCCGGCCGTTCGATGAGCCGGGTGAGCACGTCGAGCGTCGGATAGCCCAGCTCCCCCGGCAGAATCAGTACGTCCCAGCGCCGGCCGGCCGGCAGCAGCGCCACCCCGAGCGGGCTGCGCTCCCACTCCCACCGGCAGGCATCGGGATCCGGTGCCACCGATACCAGCCACTCCACCGCGCTCTTGGCCCCCGAGCCAGTCATCTGTCCGGCCTCCCATCCGTGTTGTTGGACAGTACGTCCATACGGGGAGAGACACAGGTGGCGCCCGATGATGACGCGGGTTCGGCGGCCCATTTGAAACGCGCGGCCCAACCTACTGACGGCGCAACCGAATTGCGAGTCCGCCCACAGCCAACTCAGCTGTCGAAGCCGAGCCCCAGCCGGTCCATCGTCCGCAGCCACACGTTGCGCCGCCCGCCGTGCGCGTCGGCGCGGGCCAGCGACCACTTGGTGAGGCCGATCCCGGCCCAGGCGGCGGGTTCCGGCGGGAACGGCAGCGGTTTGGTGCGCACCATCTCCAGTTCGGTGCGTACGGTCCGCTTCCCCGCCAGCAGGTCGAGCATCACCTCCCCGCCGAAGCGGGTGGCGCCGACCCCGAGGCCGGTGTATCCGGCGGCGTACGCGACCCGGCCGTCGTACGCCGTACCGAAGAAGGCCGAGAAGCGCGAGCAGGTGTCGATCGCGCCGCCCCAGGCGTGGCTGAAGCGGATCCCCTCCAGCTGCGGGAAGCAGCGGAAGAAGTGGGAGGCGAGCGTCAGGTACGTCTCGGGCCGGTGGTCGAGGGCGGGGTCGAGCCGGCCTCCGTACGGGTAGATCGCGTCGTAACCGCCCCACAGGATGCGGTGGTCGGCGGTGATACGGAAGTAGTGGAACCGGTTCGCGCTGTCGCCCAGGCCCTGGCGGTTGCGCCAGCCCACGGAGGCGAGCTGGGCGTCCGTCAGCGGCTCGGTCGTCAGGGCGTAGTCGTACACCGGCACCGTGTACGGCCGCACCCGCTTGACCAGCGACGGGAAGATGTTGGTGCCGAGGGCGACCCGCCGGGCGAAGACCCGTCCGTACGGGGTGCGGACCGCCATGCCGGTGGCCGTGCGGGCCAGTTCCAGGCCGCGGGTGTTCTCGTAGATCCGTACGCCCAGGGCGGTGACGGCCCGTTTGAGGCCCCACACCAGCTTCGCCGGATGCAGCATGGCCACCCCGTGGGGGTCGTGCAGCCCGCCCAGGAAGGTCGGCGAGTCGACCTCGGCCCTGACCGCGTCCCGGTCCAGCAGTTCGAGCCCGGTGGCGCCGGACGTCACCGCCGCCTCGTACGTCTCGCGCAGGTCGGCCAGCTGGTACGGCTCGGTCGCCACGTCGATCTCGCCGCTGCGCTCGAAGTCGCAGTCCAGGGAGTAGCGGGCGACGGCCGCCTCGATGGCGTCGAGGTTGCGCGCGCCCAGCTCTTCGAGGGTGGCCAGCTCACCGGGCCAGCGGGCGAGGCCGTTGCTGAACCCGTGGGTGAGGGAGGCGGCGCAGAAGCCGCCGTTGCGGCCCGAGGCGGCCCAGCCCGCCTCACGGCCCTCGATCAGGACGACCTCACGGTCCGGGTCGCGCTCCTTGGCGAGGAGGGCGGTCCACAGCCCGCTGTACCCGCCGCCGATCACCAGCAGGTCGCAGCGCTCGTCGCCGGTGAGGGCGGGCAGGGCCCCGGGGCGGCCGGGGTCGTCCAGCCAGTACGAGAGCGGCTGCGCGTCGGACAGTGAGGCGGCGGCGGTACGCATGGCGCTTGGGGCCATGTCTTCCAACTCCCTCGGAGTTCTCAGGTGGTGAAGTGCTCAGGTGGTGGCGGTCTTCCGCCGGCGGTTGCTGATCAGCTGCCCGGCGCCCACCAGCGCCACGGCAATGATGAACATCGCCGTGCCGATCACGTTGATCTGCACCGGCGTGCCGCGCTGCGCCGAGCCCCAGACGAACATGGGGAAGGTCACGGTCTGGCCGGCGTTGAAGTTGGTGATGATGAAGTCGTCGAACGACAGCGCGAACGCGAGCAGCGCGCCCGCCGCTATGCCGGGGGCGGCGATCGGCAGGGTGACCCGTACGAACGTCTGCACCGGCCCCGCGTAGAGGTCGCGGGCCGCCTCTTCGAGCCGGGGGTCCATGGACAGGACCCGCGCCTTGACGGCCGTCACCACGAAGCTGAGGCAGAACATGATGTGGGCGATGAGGATGGTCGTGAAGCCCAGCTGCGCGCCCAGGTTGAGGAAGAGCGTGAGCAGCGAGGCCGCCATGACGACCTCGGGCATGGCCATCGGCAGGAAGATCAGCGAGTTGATCGCGCCGCGCGCCCGGAAGCGGTAGCGGACGAGCGCGAAGGCGATCATCGTGCCGAGGACGGTGGCGCCGATCGTGGCGAACGTGGCGAGCTGCAGCGAGAGGCTCAGCGAGCCGCACAGGTCGGCCACCCCGCAGGGGTCCTTCCAGGCGTCCAGGGAGAAGGTCTGCCAGGAGTAGTTGAAGCGCCCCTGGGGCTTGTTGAACGAGAAGACCATCACGACGACGTTCGGGACGATCATGTACGCGAGCGTCAGCAGGCCCGCGATGACGACCAGGTTCCGCCTGATCCAGCGAACAGCACCCATCAGAGCAGTTCCTCCGTCCCCGCGCGGCGGATGTAGAAGGTGACCATCAGCAGGACGACGGCCATCAGGATGAAGGAGAGCGCGGCCGCCGTCGGGTAGTCGAGGACCCGCAGGAACTGCGTCTGGATGACGCTGCCGATCATCTTGGTGTCGGTGGAGCCGAGCAGTTCCGCGTTGACGTAGTCGCCGCTCGCCGGGATGAAGGTGAGCAGCGTGCCGGAGACGACCCCCGGCAGGGAGAGCGGGAAGGTCACCTTGCGGAAGGTGGTCAGGGGCCGGGCGTAGAGGTCGCCGGCGGCTTCGTGGAGCCGGCCGTCGATCCGCTCCAGCGAGGTGTAGAGCGGCAGGATCATGAACGGCAGGAAGTTGTACGTCAGACCGCAGACGACCGCCATCGGCGTGGCGAGGACGCGGTCGCCCTCGGTCCAGCCGAGCCAGCTGGTGACGTCCAGGAGGTGCAGCGAGTTCAGGACTTCGACCACCGGGCCGCCGTCGCTGAGGATCGTCTTCCAGGCGAGCGTGCGGATCAGGAAGCTGGTGAAGAACGGTGCGATGACCAGGACCAGCACCAGGTTGCGCCAGCGTCCCGCCTTGAAGGCGATGAGGTACGCGAGCGGGTAGCCGAGCAGCAGGCACAGGATCGTCGCCGTGCCCGCGTACAGCAGGGAGCGCACGAACTGGGGCCAGTACTCCTGGAGCGCGTCCCAGTACGTCTGAAAGTGCCAGGTGACCTCGAAGCCCGCTTCGAGGGACCCGGTCTGGACGGACGTGGAGGCCTGGTAGACGAGCGGCAGGGCGAAGAAGACCAGCAGCCAGAGGATGCCGGGCAGGAGCAGCCAGTACGGGACGAGCCGCTTGCGCCGGGAGACCTTGTGCGGGGGGATCCCGGCCGGCCCGGCGGCCGGCGGGGTGGGCGGGCCCGGCGGCGCGGGCGGCGCTTCTGTGGCGGTCACGAGGCCTCCCCGTCCGCCGTCTCCGTACCGTCGGCGCCCGTCGTCCCGGCGAGCGGGGACTGCGCGGCGTCCAGGCCGAAGGTGTGCGCGGGGTTCCAGTGCAGGACGACCTCCGCGCCGGCCACCAGGCGGGTGTCGCGCTCGATGTTCTGCGCGTACACCTCCAGGCCGGCACCGGCCGGGCTGTCGATGACGTACTGCGTCGAGACGCCGATGAAGCTGGAGTCCACGATCCGGCCCGCGACCCGGTTGCGGCCCTCGGGGATGCTCCCGGCGTCGTCCGCGTGCGCGAGGGATATCTTCTCGGGGCGTACGCCGACGAGGAGCGTGCCGCCGCTGGTCGTCGGCGCCGAACACCGGCCCGCCGGGAGCAGCAGCTTGGCGCCGCCGACCGTCACCACGACGTCCCCGCCGTTCTTCTCGGCGACCTCGGCCTCGATGAGGTTGGAGGTGCCGAGGAAGTTGGCGACGAAGGTGGTGTTGGGGTTCTCGTACAGGTCGGCGGGGCTGCCCAGCTGCTCCACCACACCCCCGTTCATCACCGCGACCGTGTCGGCCATCGTCATGGCCTCCTCCTGGTCGTGGGTGACGTGGATGAAGGTGATGCCGACCTCGGTCTGGATCCGCTTGAGCTCCAGCTGCATCGTGCGGCGCAGCTTGAGGTCGAGGGCGCCCAGCGGCTCGTCGAGCAGGAGCACCTGCGGGTGGTTGATCAGGGCGCGGGCGACGGCGACGCGCTGCTGCTGGCCGCCGGAGAGCTGGTGGGGCTTGCGGCGGGCGAAGTCGCCGAGCTGGACGAGGTCGAGCATGTCGCCGACCTGCTTGCGTACGGACTTCACCCCGCGGCGGCGCAGACCGAAGGCGACGTTCTCGTAGATGTCGAGGTGCGGGAAGAGCGCGTAGCTCTGGAAGACGGTGTTGACGGGGCGTTTGTACGGCGGCAGGTCGGTGACGTCCTTGTCGCCGAGGAAGACCGAGCCGGTGGTCGGTTCCTCCAGTCCCGCGATCATCCGCAGGGTGGTGGTCTTGCCGCAGCCGGAGGCGCCGAGGAGCGCGAAGAACGAGCCCTGGGGCACGGTGAGGTCGAGCGGTTTGACGGCGTGGAAGGAGCCGTACGTCTTGCTGATCCCGGTGAGGCGGACGTCGTCGCCGCCGTGGCCGGTGGGTGCGGTCTCTGTCATGGGTCACGATCCCGGGGGCTGGGAGGGAGTGGGCGGGCGAGCGGCTCAGGCGCCGATGAGCTTGGCGAACTTCCCCTCGTACGCCGTCTCCTCCTTGCTGCTGAGGGAGCGGAAGGCGTGCGAGGCGGCGGCCATGGCCGCGTCCGGGAGGATCAGGGTGTTGTCCGCCATCGACTTGTCGATCTTCGTCAGCTCCGCGCGTACCCCGTCCACCGGACAGACGTAGTTGATGTACGCGGCGAGCTGGGCGGCGATCGGCGGCTGGTAGTAGTGGTCGATGAGCTTCTCGGCGTTGGTCTTGTGCCGCGCCTTGGCCGGGACCAGCAGGTTGTCGCTGGAGATGATGTAACCGCTCTCCGGGATGGTGAACTTGATGTCCGGGTTGTCCGCCTGGAGCTGGACGATGTCCCCGGCCCAGGCGACACAGGCCGCGATGTCGCCCTTGTCGAGGTCGGCGGTGTAGTCGTTGCCGGTGAAGCGGCGGATCTGCTGGTTGTCGACGCCCTTCTGGAGCCGGGCGATCGCCGCGTCGAAGTCGTCGTCCGTGAACGACCCGGGGTCCTTGCCGAGGTCGAGGAGGGTCATCCCGACGGAGTCGCGCATCTCGGAGAGGAAGGCGACCCGCCCCTTGAGCGCCGGGTCGTCGAGCAGCTGGCTGACCGACTCGACCTTGCGGCCCTTGGTCGCCTTGGCGTTGTAGGCGATGACGGTCGGGATACCGGTCCAGGGGTACGAGTAGGCCCGGCCCGGGTCCCAGTCGGGCATGCGGAACTGCTCGGCGAGGTTGGCGAACGCGTGCGGGAGGTTCGAGGGGTCGAGCTTCTGCGCGTACCCGAGCCTGATCATGCGGGCGGCCAGCCAGTCCGTGACACATATGAGGTCACGGCCGGTGTCCTGGCCGGCCGCGAGCTGCGGCTGGATCTTGCCGAAGAACTCGACGTTGTCGTTGATGTCCGCCGTGTACTTCACCGCGATCCCGGTGCGCCGGGTGAAGGCCTCCAGCGTCGGGTAGTGCTTCTCGTCCTCGCTGGTGTCCATGTACTCGGTCCAGTTGGAGAAGACGACCCGCTTCTCCTTCGCCGAGTGGTCCGTGGACGCCGGGCCGTCCTCGTCCCGCTTGGCGGGCGGGATCCCGCAGGCGCTCAGACCGGCGAGGCCGCCGACGGTGAGCGCGCCGACACCGGTGGCGCGCAGCAGCGAGCGGCGGGAGAGGGCGCCCCTGCCGCTGGTCAGGGTGCGCCGCATCGCGGCCAGTTGGGCGGCCGACGGACGGTCGGGCTCGTACTGCTCCATGCGCTGTGCCCTTTCGGGTGGGTGGTTACGGCCGGATCCACAAGGCACCCGTTAGGGGCGGTCCCCGAAGATCGTGCGGTGCCAGTCCTTCCGTGCCACCGCGGTGTTGTCGAACATCACATGCTTGATCTGCGTGTATTCCTCGAACGAGTACGCGGACATGTCTTTGCCGAAGCCGCTGGCCTTGTAGCCGCCGTGCGGCATCTCGCTGATGATCGGGATGTGGTCGTTGACCCAGACGCAGCCGGCCTGGATTTCCCGGGTGGCGCGGCCCGTGCGGTAGACGTCACGGCTCCAGACGGAGGCGGCGAGACCGTACGGGGTGTCGTTCGCGAGGGCGATGCCTTCGTCGTCGGTGTCGAAGGGGAGGACGACCAGGACCGGGCCGAAGATCTCGGACTGGACGGCCTCGCTGTCCTGCGGGGCGTCGGCGATCAGCGTGGGCCGGTAGTAGGCGCCGTCCTTGAATACGCCGCCCGGTGCCTCGCCGCCGGTCACGACACGCGCGTAGCCGCGGGCCCGGTCGACGACGGCCGCGACGCGGTCGCGGTGGGTGTGGGTGATCAGCGGGCCGAGGTCGGTGGCCGGGTCGGCGGGGTCGCCCAGGCGGACGGTCTCCATCAGTGCGGCGACCCCGCTGACGAACGCCTCGTACAGGGGGCGTTGCACGTACGCGCGGGTGGCGGCGGTGCAGTCCTGGCCGCCGTTGATGAGCGCTCCGGCGACGGCGCCGTGGATCGCGGCCTCCAGGTCGGCGTCGTCCAGGACCAGGAAGGGCGCCTTGCCGCCGAGTTCGAGGTGGAGGCGGGTGACGGTGGCGGCGGCGATCTCGGCGACCCGCTTGCCGACCGGCGTGGAGCCGGTGAAGGAGGTCATCACGACGTCGGGGTGGGCGACGAGCCGCTCCCCCGCGTCCCGGCCCGAGCCGGAGACGATGTTGATGACCCCGTCGGGCAGTCCGGCCCGCTGGGCGGCCTGGGCGAACATCAGCGAGGTGAACGGGGTGATCTCGGCGGGCTTGAGCACGATGGTGTTGCCCGCGGCGACGGCCGGGAGGATCTTCCAGGCGGCCATCTGGAGCGGGTAGTTCCAGGGGGCGATCGAGCCGACGACCCCGAGGGCCTCGCGGCGTACGTAGGAGGTGTGGTCGGCGCTGTACTCACCGGCGGAGACGCCGTCGAGGTGGCGGGCGGCGCCCGCGAAGAACGCGGTGTTGTCGATCGTGCCCGGTACGTCGAACTCGGTGGCGAGCCTGATCGGTTTGCCGCACTGGAGCGATTCCGCGTACGCGAAGTCCGCGGCCTGCTCGGTGAGGACGGCGGCGAGGCGGTGCAGGGCGTCGGAGCGCTCACCGGGGGTGGCGGCCGACCAGCCGGGGAAGGCGGCGCGCGCGGCGGCGACGGCGTCGTCCACGTCGGCGGTGCCCGCCAGTTCGTACGTGTGGACCTCTTCACCGGTCGCCGGGTCGGTGACCGCCTGCATGCGCCCCGAGGTGCCGGGGCGCAGCCGGCCCCCGATGAACTGCGCGCCGGCCGCGAAGCGGTCCCGCACCTGGAAGCGGTTGCCCATGACGCTCTCCGATGTTCCGGCCGGCGTTCCGGCGGTGCCCCCGTACCGGCGGTCCCGCACGCCGGTCGTGGTTCCAGTCGTTGTCCGGCTTCAATTGAGTGCCGATCCTGACAGAGCACGTCCACCTCAACAAGGGATTCCGTTGTTGCCTTTTGGTTACGCGACGGAATCGGTGGACCGTGTGTCGTGTCGGGGGGCTGATCGCCGTACGGAGTGTCAGTGGTGACCGGCAGACTCCCGTGCATGGAAGAACACACGGGGAGCACGGAACACACGGGGAGCACGGTCCGCACGGCCGCCGACCTGGTCACGCGGGCGGAGCGCGGCGGGACGGTGAAGTATCTGTGCTTCTGGGGGCACACACCGAAGGCGGACGGCACGCTCGGGGCCGGCTGTCTCAGCCAGTGGTGGCCGTCGCCGTTCACGGTGGACGGGGTGGAGTACGCGACGGCCGAGCACTGGATGATGGCGGCCAAGGCCCGGCTCTTCGAGGACCCGGAGGCCGAGCGCGAGGCCGTGGCGGCGGCGAACCCGGCCCTCGCCAAGAAGGCGGGCCGCCTGGTGCGCGGCTTCGACCAGGCCGTCTGGGAGCGCGAGCGGTTCGCCGTGGTGGTGGAGGGCAGCGTCCACAAGTTCGGGCAGGACCCCGCGCTGCGGGAGTTCCTGCTGGGCACGGGCGGGCGGGTGCTCGTCGAGGCCAGCCCCAGGGACCGGATCTGGGGCATCGGACTGTCGGCGCGGGACGAGCGGGCGCGGGACCCCGCCCGGTGGCGCGGCCTGAACCTGCTGGGTTTCGCCCTGATGGAGGCGCGGGAACGGCTCCGGACCTGAGGGTTACGGGGTCGGCCGGGGGTCAGGGCGTCACGGGGTCACCGGGTCACGGGGTCACCGGGTCACGGGGTCACGGGGTCACGAGCACCACGGACGAGGTGGAGAACGGGTCCTCGTCGGAGAAGTCCGACCCCTCCTCGCTGTTGACCACCCAGATGAGAAGGGCGAGGAACACCGCGCCGAGCACGGTCGCGACGGCTCCGAGGATGACCCCCGCCAGCGCCACACCCCCGTTGGTCGCCTCGCCCCTGCGGGCCTTGCGGCGGCCGATGATGCCGAAGATCAGGGCAAGGACACCGAGGAGGATCCCAACGCCCCAGAAGCAGCCGACGACCAGCCCGACGATGCCGAGCACCAGGGCCGTGACGCCCATCCCGTTGGAGGGAGCCTGCTGCCAGCCGCCCGCTCCGTAGCCGGGGTACGGGGCGACGTAGCCGCCGGCGGGGTAGCCGGTGTGGGTCGCCCCGGTGGGCGGTCCCGCCGCCGGGTAGCCGTAGCCGGCCCCGGTGTCGTGGGTCCCGCCCGTACCGGTGGCGTAGGGCGGGCCGTACGGGGCGCCGGGCTGCGGCGGGACGGTCCCGGGCGGGGCGCCGGGGTAGCCGTACGGACCCGGCGCACCCGCGCCGGGTCCGCCGGGCGCGGGCGGCGGCGGGGGTACGGCGCCGGGCAGCGGCCCACCGATCACCGTGGGCTGGTCGTGCACCGATCCGGGCGCCTGCTTGTCCAGCGGTACGCGCCGCTCCGGCGGTGCCCAGGGATCGTTGTCCTCGAAGCCGCCCGGCGGCCGGTCACTCTGGTCCGGCATGGTCCCCCCCTACGTCGTCCCGTCATGCTAAGGCCCCTCCGGGCACGCGAACGGCCCGGCCTACCATGTTCCCCGACCCGAGCGGCCCTGGGCAGAGGGCGGACACCCCGCCCCTCGGGCGCCGCCCGCCGCCGTACCCGCGCCACCCCCGGAGGATCCACGATGACCGATCTGCACCCCTTCATTGCGGGTCTGCCCAAGGCCGAGCTGCACGTCCACCACGTGGGCTCCGCCTCGCCGCGCATCGTGGCCGAACTGGCCGCCCGCCACCCCGACTCGAAGGTGCCGACCGACCCCGAGGCGCTGGTCGACTACTTCACCTTCACCGACTTCGCGCACTTCATCGACGTGTACCTCTCCGTCGTGGACCTGATCCGCACACCGGAGGACGTACGGCTGCTGACCTTCGAGGTCGCCCGTGACATGGCCCGGCAGAACATCCGGTACGCCGAGCTGACGGTCACGCCGTACAGCTCGACCAGCCGGGGCATCCCCGAGGCGGGCTTCATGGAGGCGATCGAGGACGCCAGGAAGGCGGCGGAGGCCGAGCTGGGCGTCGTCCTGCGCTGGTGCTTCGACATCCCCGGCGAGGCGGGCCTCCGGGCGGCCGAGGAGACCGCGCGGCTGGCGGTGGACCTGCGCCCCGAGGGCCTGGTCTCGTTCGGTCTCGGCGGCCCCGAGATCGGCGTGCCCCGGCCGCAGTTCAAGCCGTACTTCGACCGGGCGATCGACGCGGGCCTGCACTCCGTGCCGCACGCCGGGGAGACGACCGGGCCGGGGACGGTCTGGGACGCGCTGCGCGACCTGCGCGCCGAGCGCGTCGGCCACGGCACCAGCTCCGTGCGGGACCCGGAGCTGCTGGCGCACCTGGCCCGGCACCGCATCCCGCTGGAGGTGTGCCCGACGTCCAACATCGCGACCCGCGCGGTGGCCGACCTGGACGAGCACCCCATCAAGGAGATGGTCGCGGCCGGTGTGCTGGTGACGGTCAACAGCGACGACCCGCCGATGTTCGGCACGGACCTCAACCAGGAGTACGGCGTGGCCGCACGGCTCCTGGGCCTGGACGAGCGCGGGCTGGCGGCCCTCGCCAGGAACGGTGTCGAGGCGTCCTTCCTCGACACGGACGGCAAGAAGCGGCTGATCGCCGAGATCGACACGTACACCTCGGCCTGGCTGGCGCGCTGAGGCCCGCCTGTGGCCACAATTGCTCCCATGCGCACGAAGCGGGACGAGCGACACGAGCGGGCCGGGCGGGCAGGACAAGCAGGGCGGGCAGAGCAGGACATACGAAACACGGAGGACGAGCGGCCCGTCGTCGCCGTGGGGCACCGGGGTGATCCGTACCGGATCCGGGAGAACACCCTCCCCTCGCTGCGCTCCGCGCTGGCGCGGGGCGCGGACGCCGTCGAGCTCGACGTGCGGCTGACCCGCGACGGGGTGCCCGTCCTGCTCCACGACTCCACGCTGGAGCGGCTGTGGGGCGACGAGCGGCGGCTGGCCGACCTGACCCACGACGAGGTGCGCGAGCACACGCGCGGCGGGGTGCCGACCCTCGCGGAGGCGCTGGACGCGCTGCCCGGCGCGCGGCTGATGATCGATCTGCCGGGGGCCTCCCCGGCAGCGGTCCGTACCGTCGTCGGGACGGTACGGGACGGCGGGGCCGCCGACCGGGTGTACTACTGCGCGTCCCCCACGACGATGCTCGCCGTCCGCGCGGCGGACGCGGACGCGGAGATCGCGATGACGTGGACCACGGTCGCCCCGCCCCGGCCCACGCTGCTCGACGCCGTGCGGCCGCGCTGGCTCAACTACCGCTTCGGCCTGGTCAGCAGGGAGCTGGCCGACCGCAACCACCGCGACGGCCTGCTGGTCTCCGCCTGGACCGTCGACACCGGACGCTCCATGCGGCGGCTGATCGCCCGGGGCGCCGACTCGATCACCACCAACCGGATCGACATCCTGGCAGGACTGCTGGGCCGCGCCCCCCGCCCCGCCCCCGACCCCACCCCCGAGCCCGCCTCCGACCCCACCTCCCCCACCGCCTCTCACCTGGAGCAGTCGTGACCGGCCAGGATCTCCCGGAAGGCGTGCGTTCCGACGTCGCGCAGAACGCCCGTGTCTGGAACTACTGGCTGGGCGGCACGGACAACTATCCGGTCGACCGTACGGTGGGCGACCAGGTCACCAGCATGTATCCGTCCATCGGCGAAGTGGCGCGCGCCGACCGGGCGTTCCTCGGCCGCGTGGTCACCCATCTGACCCGGGACCTGGGCGTACGGCAGTTCCTGGACCTCGGCACCGGGCTGCCCACCGCCGACCACACCCACCAGGTCGCCCAGCGGATCGCCCCCGAGTCGCGGGTCGTGTACGTCGACAACGACCCGACCGTGCTCGCCCTGGCCCGGGTACTGCTCACCAGCACGCCCGAGGGCGCCACCACGTACCTGGACGAGGACGTCCACCACCCCGAGCGGATCCTCGCGGCCGTCGAACCGACCCTGGACCTGCGCCGTCCGGTCGCCGTGATGATGCTGGGGATCCTGAACTTCGTCATGGACACGGTGGAGGCCCGGTCGATCGTGGGCCGCCTGATGGACGCCGTACCGTCCGGCAGCTATCTGGTCCTCACCCACCCGACGCTGGAGCTGGGCGGCGGCGGGAACGCGGAGGCGATGCGGTTCTGGAACGAGCACGCGTCCCCGCGGATCGTGGCCCGCAGCCGCTCGAAGGTCCTGTCGCTGCTGAGCGGCCTGGAGCTGCTGCCGCCCGGCCTCGTCTCCTGCTCCCGCTGGCGTCCCGAGCCGAGCATGGAGGACGGCGTGGGCGAGGTGGCGCAGTTCGGCGTGGTGGGGCGCAAGCCCTGAAGACACTCGGAGCCCTTCGCGGCCGGGCCGGTGCCTGGGGGGTGGACCTCGGGATCGCGCTGCTCGTCCAGGCCGCGGTGACCATCCCGTTCGTCGTCCCGCGCGCCGCCTCGCTGCCGCCGGCCGACTGGCCCGCGTACGGCCTGACGACCCTGGGCGTCCTGCCGCTGGTGTGGCGGCGGCGCGCCCCGGTGACCGTCCTGCTGGCCGTGCTGGCGGCGCAGGTCCTGTACGAGGTCGCCTGGGACGGCCCCGGCCAGACGCTCCCGTACACCGCGCTGCTGGCGGTCTACACCGTGGCCGCGCTCTCCCCGGCGCGCAGGCGCCTGCCCACGGCCGCCCTGACGCTCGTGCTCATCTTCCCGTCCGTCGCGCTCAACTCCGGTGAGGCGAGGGAGCTGTTGTTCTCGCTGCTCGTCTTCGGCGCGGCGTACGGCTTCGGCCGGCTGACGAGGATTCGCCAGGACTACACGGCGGCCGTCGAGGACCGGGCGGCGCAGCTGGAGCGGGCGAACCGGATCGAGGCCGAGCAGGCGACCGCGCGGGAACGGGCCCGGATCGCCCGGGAGATGCACGACATCCTGTCGCACGCCGTCAGTATCATGATCGTCCAGGCGGAGGCGGGTCCGGTGGCGGTACGGACAGCGCCCGAGCGCGCCGAGGCGGCGTTCGACGCGATCTCGGAAACGGGCCGCGACGCGATGGTGCAGCTGCGCAGGATGCTGGGTGTGCTCCGTGAGGGCGGGCCCGCCGAGGACCGAACCGCGCCCCTGCGCCCCCAGCCCACCCTGGCGGAGCTTCCCGGGCTGGTGGAGCGGGTCGCCGCGGGCGGGATCGAGATCACGCGCGTGACAGCCGGCCGGCCGCCGGTGCCGCTGTCGCTCGACACGGAGGCCACGGTCTACCGGGTGGTCCAGGAGGCGCTGACCAACGTGGTCAGGCATGCCGCCGCCGGCTCCGTCCTGATCCGGCTGGAGTACGGCCCCGACGCCCTGGACGTCACGGTCACCGACGACGGGCGCGGCCCCGGCGACTCCACGGGCCACGGCCTGGTCGGGGTCCGCGAGCGGGTGGCCGCGCACGGCGGGACGGTCACGGCGGGCCCCGGTCCTGAGGGCGGAGGGTTCCGGCTGGCGGTACGGCTGCCGCTCGTGGACTCCCGGGCGGAGGTGGGGCGTTGACGATCCGGGTGGTGGTGGCGGACGACCAGGAGCTGGTGCGCAGCGGGTTCGCGATGATCCTGGACGCGCAGCCCGACATCGAGGTGGTGGCGGAGGCGGGCGACGGCGCGCAGGCCGTCGAGGCCGTACGGCGGCTGCGCCCCGAGGTGGCGCTGCTGGACGTCCGGATGCCGGGGACGGACGGTATCGAGGCGTGCCGGGCCATCACCGGGGCGGGCGGCTGCCGGACCGTCATGCTCACGACCTTCGATTCCGACGCGTACGTGTACGAGGCGCTGCACGCGGGCGCGAGCGGTTTCCTGCTCAAGGACGTCCGGCGGGACGATCTGGTGCACGCGGTACGGGTGGTGGCGGCGGGCGACTCGCTGCTGGCGCCGTCGGTGGCACGGCGGTTGGTCGAGGAGTACGTACGGCGGCCCCGGCCGGCGGCGGTCGTGCCCGGCGCGGGGCTGGGTGTCCTGACGGCCCGGGAGCGCGAGACGCTCCTCCATCTGGCGCGGGGGCTGTCGAACGCGGAGATCGCCGCCGCGCTCACCGTGAGCGAGCACACGGTGAAAACGCATGTGGGCCATGTGCTGGCGAAGTTGGGACTGCGGGACCGCATCCAGGCGGTCATCCGCGCGTACGAGACGGGACTGGTCGTCGCGGGCCGTCCCTCCGGCGGGGGAGACCGGGCCGCCGACTCCCCCGTACCGGCGAGGGATCGAGACGCCGAGAACCGCTCGGTCCGGCGATCCGCCGGGGCGCCGGGTTCCCCAGGATGAGGAGTGCCAGCACGTCGGCCCCTCACCTGGAGACCACGCCATGAACGCCCGTACCAGAACCGCCCTGGCCACCGCACTGATCCTGGGGATCGCGGCGGGTCCCCCGGCCCCGGCCGCGCTCGCCACGGCGGACAGCTCGCGCCACGCGGCCGGCGCCGGCACCCGCGCCGAAGCGCCCGACGCCGCGGCCCTGCTCGCCGCCCTCGCCGGACTCCCGGACTCCGACTCCACCGCCGCGCTCGTCCGGGTCGGTGGCACGGACGGCGTCTGGCGCGGCAGCGCGGGGGTGCACGATCTGGTCTCGGGCGCGGCCGCCGACCCGCACGCCCGCTTCCGGGCGGGTTCGGTGACGAAGGTGTTCACGGCCGCGGTGGTGCTCCAGCTGGCAGCCGAGCACAAGGTCGACCTCGGCCGGACGATCCGCTCCTACCTGCCGGACCTGGTCCCCTCGGCGTACGGGCAGGTGACCGTACGGCAGTTGCTCGACCACACCAGCGGGATACCGGCGGCCGACCTGCCGGGGACCACCCCCGAGGAGCGCTACGCGCACCGCTTCGACCTCCACGACCCCAGGGACATGGCGGCCTCGGCCCTCGCGGAGGAGCCGGAGTTCGCGCCGGGCGCGCAGCAGCACTACCTCAACATCAACTACACCCTGCTGGGCCTGCTGACCGAGAAGGTCACCGGCCGCCCCTTCGCCGACGAGGCCACCCGCCGGGTGCTGCGTCCGCTCGGGCTGCGCGACACGTACTTCCCCGGCGCCGATCCGCGGATCAGCGGCCCGCACAACCACGGCTACCAGTCCTTCCCCCTCCCCGGCGGGGGCACGGAGCTGCGCGACGTGACGGTGTGGGGCGCCACGGAGTCCTGGGCGGCGGGCGACCTCATCTCCAGTACGGCGGACCTGGAGCGCTTCGTCCGGGCGCTGTTCCGGGGGCGGGTCGTCCCCCGGCCGCAGCTGGCGGAGATGTTCACGCTGCCCGGCGGGTCCGTGCGCCAGTACGGCTCGGGCGAGCCGGCCGCGTACAGCGCGGGGCTGTCGGTCATCACGCTCGGGGGCCGTCAGGTGTGGGGCAAGACCGGGAGCCGCTGGGGCTACACCACGGCGATCGCCGCGACCCGCGACCTCTCGCGCACGCTCGTCTACAGCGTCAACGCGACGGACGCGAAGGGCGAGGGGATGAACCCGAGGGCGCTGTCGCTGATGGTGGCGGCGTTCGGGGAGCCGTCCGCGTAAAGGCACACAAGACGCAGGCGAACGCCCGGTCGCCGTCCCGCGACCGGGCGTTCACCGCCACGCCGGATCCCCGCTGTCGTCAGCTGTCGAGCGACGTCATGACGTGCTTGATACGGGTGTAGTCGTCGAAGCCGTACCCGGAGAGGTCCTTGCCGTACCCGGACTGCTTGAACCCGCCGTGCGGCATCTCGGCGACCAGCGGGATGTGCGTGTTGATCCACACACAGCCGAAGTCCAGCGCCTTCGACATCCGCATCGCGCGGCCGTGGTCCTTCGTCCACACGGACGACGCGAGGGCGAAGTCGACGCCGTTCGCGTACTCCACGGCCTGCTCCTCGTCCGTGAAGGACTGGACGGTGATGACGGGGCCGAAGACCTCGTGCTGGACGATCTCGTCGTCCTGCCGGAGCCCGGAGACGACGGTCGCGGCGTAGAAGTACCCCTGGTCACCGACGCGGTGGCCGCCCGCCTGGACCTTGGCGTGCGCGGGCAGCCGCTCGATGAAGCCCGAGACGTGGGCGAGCTGGTTCGCGTTGTTGAGCGGACCGTAGAGCACGTCCTCGTCGTCCGCCGCGCCCGTCTTGGTGTCGGCGGCGGCCTTGGCGAGGGCCGTCACGAACTCGTCGTGGATCGACTCGTGGACGAGGACCCGGCAGGCGGCCGTACAGTCCTGGCCCGCGTTGAAGTATCCCGCCACCGCGATGTCCTCGACGGCCTTCGCGATGTCGACGTCCTCGAACACGACGACCGGCGCCTTGCCGCCCAGCTCCAGGTGGACCCGCTTGACGTCCTTGGCCGCCGACGCGGCGACCTGGGAGCCGGCCCGTACGGAACCGGTGATGGACGCCATCGCCGGGGTGGGGTGCTCGACCATCAGCCGGCCGCTGTCCCGGTCGCCGCACAGGACGTTGAAGACGCCCTTGGGGACGATCGCGCCGATGATCTCGGCCAGGAGCAGCGTCGAGGCGGGGGTGGTGTCCGACGGCTTGAGGACCACCGTGTTGCCGGCCGCGAGGGCGGGCGCGAACTTCCACACGGCCATCATCATCGGGTAGTTCCAGGGCGCGACCTGCGCGACGACGCCGAGGGGCTCGCGCCGTACGAAGGAGGTCAGCCCCTCCATGTACTCGCCGGCCGAGCGGCCTTCGAGCATCCGGGCGGCGCCCGCGAAGAAGCGGATCTGGTCGACCATGGGCGGGATCTCTTCGGTACGGGTCAGCTCCAGCGGCTTGCCCGTGTTCTCCGACTCGGCCGCGATCAGCTCCTCCGCCCGCTCCTCGACGGCGTCCGCGATCGCGAGCAGGACCTTCTGGCGCTCGGCGGGGGTGGCGTCGCGCCAGGCCGGGAAGGCGGCCGCGGCGGCCTCCATGGCGGCGTCGACGTCGGCCTGGCCCGAGAGCGGCGACGTGGCGTACACCTCGCCCGTGGCCGGGTTGACCACCTCGATGGTCCGCCCGTCGGCGGCGTCCCGGAACTCCCCGTTGATGTAGTTACGCAGACGGCGCGGTTCGGTGGTCACTGCCACCCTCCTGTCAGATGTCCTGTTGTCCTGCGGTCAGATGTCCGGTGTCCGGTGGGTGAGACACCCAGCCTAATCGTTCGGTCGACGCTTTCGACAGGCCCGACCCCCATCAACTTCGGATTCGGTTCTCCTGGGGTCCCGTAACAACGAATTTCATCGCTACAGGGTTGCGGGACGGTCGAGTCGCAGTGCACAGTGAGCTGCGTGGCCAGTCGCAGCGCAGATCCCAGACCAGAGTCCAGGAGCGGGAACGGATCCTCCGCCTCCATCGATGCCGTGTCCCTCGCGATCATCGAACAGCTCCAGGAGGACGGCCGGCGCTCCTACGCGGCGATCGGCAAGGCCGTCGGACTCTCCGAAGCGGCCGTGCGCCAGCGGGTGCAGAAGCTGCTGGACCAGGGCGTGATGCAGATCGTCGCCGTCACCGACCCGCTCACCGTCGGCTTCCGGCGGCAGGCGATGGTCGGCGTCAACGTCGAGGGCGACATGGACGCGGTGGCCGACGCGCTGGCGGCGATGGACGAGTGCGAGTACGTGGTGATGACCGCGGGCTCCTTCGACCTGATGGTGGAGATCGTCTGCGAGGACGACGAACACCTGCTGGAAGTGATCAACAAAAGGATCCGCGCGCTCCCCGGCGTGCGCTCCACCGAGAGCTTCATCTACCTCAAGTTGAAGAAGCAGACCTACATGTGGGGAACCCGATAGTCGTGAGCAAGGACCTCTCCAAGACCGCGTACGACCACCTGTGGATGCACTTCACCCGCATGTCGTCGTACAAGAACGCACCCGTGCCCACCATCGTGCGGGGCGAGGGCACCTACATCTACGACGACACGGGCAAGCGCTACCTCGACGGCCTCTCCGGGCTGTTCGTGGTCAACGCCGGCCACGGCCGTCACGAGCTGGCCGAGACCGCCTACAAGCAGGCGCAGGAGCTGGCGTTCTTCCCGATCTGGTCGTACGCCCACCCGAACGCGGTGGAGCTGGCCGAGCGGCTGGCCCACTACGCGCCCGGCGACCTCAACAAGGTCTTCTTCACCACGGGCGGCGGTGAGGCGGTCGAGACCGCCTGGAAGCTCGCCAAGCAGTACTTCAAACTGACCGGCAAGCCGACCAAGTACAAGGTCATCTCCCGCGCGGTGGCCTACCACGGCACCCCGCAGGGCGCCCTGTCCATCACCGGACTGCCCGCGCTCAAGGCGCCCTTCGAGCCGCTGGTCCCCGGCGCGCACAAGGTCGTCAACACCAACATCTACCGCGCGCCGATATTCGGGGACGACCCGGAGGCGTACGGCCGCTGGTGCGCCGACCAGATCGAGCAGGAGATCCTCTTCGAGGGCCCCGAGACGGTCGCGGCGGTCTTCCTGGAGCCGGTGCAGAACGCGGGCGGCTGCTTCCCGCCGCCGCCCGGGTACTTCCGGCGGGTCCGCGAGATCTGCGACCAGTACGACGTGCTGCTCGTCTCCGACGAGGTCATCTGCGCGTTCGGGCGGCTCGGCACGATGTTCGCGTGCGACAAGTTCGACTACGTACCCGACATGATCACCTGCGCGAAGGGCATGACGTCGGGCTACTCCCCGATCGGCGCCTGCATCATCTCCGACCGGCTCGCCGAACCGTTCTACGAGGGTGACAACACCTTCCTGCACGGCTACACGTTCGGCGGCCACCCGGTCTCGGCGGCGGTGGGCCTGGCCAACCTCGACATCTTCGAGCGCGAGGGCCTCAACCAGCACGTCCTCGACCACGAGGGCGCGTTCTTCGACACCCTCAAGAAGCTCCACGACCTGCCGATCGTCGGCGACGTCCGCGGCAACGGGTTCTTCTACGGCATCGAGCTGGTGAAGGACAAGGCGACGAAGGAGACGTTCACCGACGAGGAGACCGAGCGTGTCCTGTACGGGTTCCTCTCCAAGGAGCTGTTCGACCGCGGCCTGTACTGCCGGGCCGACGACCGGGGGGACCCGGTGGTCCAGCTGGCGCCCCCGCTGATCTCCGACCAGTCGACGTTCGACGAGATCGAGGGGATCCTGCGGTCGGTGCTGACGGAGGCGTGGACGAAGCTCTGATCATCCCCTCGACCGCTGAGCATCTGATAGCGCTGAGCGTCTGATCGTATCGACGGCCCGGGTGACCCCTTTCGAGTGAGAAGGGTGGCATCCGGGCCGTGTGCTGTGCGCGCACCCGGTCCGGGTTACCTACCGTGCCGAGAGACCGATCCGACCGAGGTGGAGGTGTGCGCCATGGTGGCCCCGCCGGACAACGACGTGCTCTGGGCTCGTTCCCTGCACTACTCCCACAACGGCTCGCCCGCCCTCACCGGTGTCTCGCTGGGCGTGCGCGAGGGCGACATCCTCGCTGTGAACGGCCCGCGCGGCAGCGGCAAGTCGACGCTGCTGCGCTGTCTGTCCGGCCAACTGGTGCCGGACCAGGGCGAGGTCTGGTTCAACAGCTCGCCCGTGCACACCATGAACGCGGTCCTGCGCGAACGCCTGCGCCGCGACCGCTTCAGCTGGATCGACCCGGAGCCGTGCCTCGTCCCCGAGCTGAGCGCCTGGGAGAACGCGGCCCTGCCCCTGCTGATGCGCGGCGCCGGCCACCGCGCGGCCAAGACCGCCGCGATGGAGTGGCTGGAGCGCCTGGACATCGGCGCGTGCGCCCGTAAACGACCGCACGCCCTGCTCCAGGGCCAGCGCCAGCGGGTCGCCGTCGCGCGGGCCCTGGTGACCAAGCCGTCGGTGCTCTTCGCCGACGAACCGACCGCGCCCCTGCACCAGGCGGACCGGGCCCAGGTGCTCCGTACGCTGACCACCGCCGCCCGCTCGCACCGCATCACGGTGGTGCTGGCGACCCTGGACGCGGAGGTCGCGACCCTCGCCGACCGTACGGTCTCGCTGCTCGACGGCCGGCGGGTGGGCTCCCTCCAGCCGTCCGAGGCGGAAGGCCAGGACGCGTGCTCTCTCTCCGTCTGACCCGCGGCACCCACCCGCTGGTCCTGCTGCGCCGGCTGCTGGTCGCCGCGGCCTCCGCCGGGGTCGGTTTCCTGCTGCTGTGCACGCTCGGCTGGGCCCTCGGCCATCCGGCCGGGTCCTATCTGCGGCTGCTGTGGTGCCTGGTCCCGCTGGCCGCCACCGTCCAGTTCGCGGTGGCGGTGGCCAGGACCGACCCGAGCACCCGGCCCCGCCGCGGACTGTCCGCGGTCGGCCTGGGCCCGGCACGGCTCACGGTGCTGGCCGTCGCGTCGACGGCCGTGGCCACCACCCTCGGCAGCGCGGTGGCGCTGCTCGTCTTCCTGCACCTGCGCGGCGATCTGACGGGCATGCCGTTCGACGGCGACGCGGCCGACCTGCTCTCCGCCGACCGGCCACTGCCGCTGGGCGCGGCGCTGACCCTGCTGGCGGCGGCGCCGCTGCTGGCGACCGTCGCCGCGGGACTGGCACTGCGACCGCGCCCCACCCTCTCCGTGGCCGACCGGTCCGCAGGCGGTACGGAGGCGGCGGACGCGGGCGGGGAGAAGCCCAGGCGGCCCGACGCCTTCGCACCGACGTCCGCGCCGGGCGGCCTGCCGTGGGGGTTCGCGCTCGCGGCGGCGGGCCTCGCGGTGGAGACGTACGCGAGCCGGAACGGGAACGCGGGCGCGCTGCCGCTGCCCGGCCGCTTCGACGGCGGCTCGGCCGGCGTACTGGCGGGCTGGGCGCTGACCGCCGTCGGCCTCGCGCTGGCCGGGCCCGGCATCACCCACCTGTGCGGCTGGCTGCTCCAGACGCTGCGCCCCGGCGCGGTCCGGCTGCTGGCGGGCCGCACGCTGATGACCGAGGCGGGGCGGATCGGCCGTCCGCTGGGCGTGCTGTGCGCGGTGGTCTCCGGCGCGTTCGCGGCGGCGAGCCTGTACGGGCCCGGCGGCGAACGGCCCTTCGGCCCGCTGACCGGGCTGGGCGCGGGGCTGGTCATCGGCTGCACGGTGGCGACCCTGCTCACGGCCGCGCTGGAATCCCGCCAGGCGCGGGCGACGACGACGGAACAGCTGGTACGGCAGGGCGCCCCGGCGGCGATGCTCCGCACGGCGGCGGCGGTACGGACCGCGACCCTGCTCGCGGTCTTCGTACCGCTGACCTGGGCGGTGGCGTCCCTGGCGGCGGTCCCCCTGACGGTCTGAGGGTCACGCCGGGCCGACGCCGGGGAGCAGCGTCGCGGACAGTGTGTCCGCCAGCCACTTCTCGTACGTGTCCGCGTGCCGGCCGCGCGCGACCGTGAACCGCTGGAAGAGGTCGGGTCCGGTGAGGACCCAGCACGCGTCCACGAGGTACGCGCGGTCCGCACCGGCGGGGAGCACGTCCACGCTCGCGAGGTGCCCGACAAAGGCCGTGATCCCCGTGAGCCGCTCCTCCTCCGCCCCGGCCAGCAGCTCGGCCACCTCACCGCTGGCCGATGTCAGCAGCGTGAAGAGCGGGGCGAGCCGTTCGTGGACGCCCCGCACGAACCCCGCGTAGAGCCTGAGTTTTGTGTACGGGTCGCGGGTGCGCAGCACCTCCTGGAGGACGGGCCGCTCGGCCAGGGTGAGGGGTTCGTCGTCACCGGCCTGGGTGACGTCCCACAGCGCCTTCATGAGCTGTGCCTTGCTGCCGAACGTCTTGTAGAGGGTCTCGGGCGAGACCCCGGCCCGCTCGGCGACGGCGCGGACGGTGGTGGCCCGGTAGCCGTCCCGGAACAGCAGCTCCCGGCAGGCGTCGAGGATCACACCCCGGTTGTGGCGGGCGGAGGCGCGGCGGCGGGTGGAGTCGTAGGGCCGGGTCATCGGACGGCCGCCTCCTTCGTTCGAGATTCAGTACAGTGAACTGTAATGAAAATATCCCCAGGAGGATCCATGGCGAAGCCGACGCCCCACCGCACCGAGATCGCCCCGGGCGTCCACCGCCTCGGCGACCGCACGGTCAACTTCTACCTGGTCGAGCACGAGGACGGCCTCACGCTCGTCGACACCGGACTCCCCCGCCACTTCGACGGACTCCAGGCCGTCCTGGAGCGGCTCGGCCGCACGCCCGGGGACATCCGGGCCGTCCTCCTCACCCACGCCCACCCGGACCACACCGGCCTGGCCGAGCGGCTGCGCCGGGCGGGCGCCGGGATCTGGATCGAGGAGAGGGACGCCGCGGCCCTGGGCGACGGGCCCCGCAGCGCGATGCGGCACGCCGAACCGGAGCGGAGCCTGCTGCCGTACCTGCTGCGGCGGCCCGCCGCGCTCGGCGCCCCGCTGCACCTGGCGCGCGGGGGCGCGTTCACGGCCCCGGCGGTCGAGAAGGCACACAGCTTCGGTACGGCCGGGCTGCCCGCCACGCTGCCCGGCGGCCCGCGGGCCGTTCCCGTGCCCGGCCACACCCCGGGGAGCACCGCCTACCTCTTCGCGGAGCGCGGGCTGCTCTTCACCGGCGATGCGCTGGTCACGTACGACGGCCTCACCGGTCACACCGGGCCGACGCTCGTCGCACGCGGGTTCACCCACAACAGCGCCGCCGCCCTCGCCTCGCTGGAACTGCTGTCCGGTCCGGCCGGGGCGCTTGTCCTGCCCGGGCACGGCGACCCCTTCACGGAGGGGCCGCGCGCCGCCGTGGAGCGGGCGCGGGAGGCGGGGCGGCACTGAGTGCGGGCGGGGCGGACGGTGTGAAGGACCGGCCGCTATCGTGACGCCATGGTGAATGGCGATGACCTCCAACCGCAGCCGACGGACCGGGAGATAGAGACCCTCGACGAGTTCGACCGCAGAATCGTCGAAACCGGCGGGAAGCTCGACGGCTTCCGGCTCCAGTCCGTGGACCTGACCGGCCGTACGGACACCCTGATCGCCACCGACACCTCCGGCGCCGTCTTCCTCGGCTGCCCCATGGAGGCCGCCGCCCTGGCCAAGGTCCGCGCCGACGGGGCCATGGTGTTCCCGCCGGTGCCGAACCTCCCCTTCGACCCGTACCGGGGGCTGCTCTACTCCCCCGACCACCTCTTCGACGGGCTCGCGGACCACGGGTACGACGCCACGCCGGACGCGCGGGCCTACGCGTGGTTCCAGCGCACCAAGTCGGACGGCGACATCTTCGCCTCCATGCTGCGCTCGGTGCACGACGACGCGATCTCCGACGCCCTGGACGAACTGCTGTTCGGGGCGCGGGTGGTGGGCGTGATGGGCGGCCACGCGATGGCCCGTGGCACGGACGCGTACGCGGGGGCGGCGCGTCTGGGCCGTGCGCTGACCCGTTCCGGGCTGACCGTCGCGACCGGGGGCGGGCCGGGCGCGATGGAGGCGGCGAACCTGGGCGCTTACGCGGCGCCCCACCCCGACGACATGCTGGACGAGGCCCTCGAACTCCTGGCCGAGACCCCGTCGTTCGTCCCGTCCGTCTCCGACTGGGCCCAGGCGGCGTTCGACGTGCGGGCGCGGTGGCCCAAGGGCGAGGAGTCGGTGGGTATCCCGACCTGGTTCTACGGCCACGAGCCGCCGAACGCGTTCGCCGCGCACATCGCCAAGTACTTCGCCAACGCCACCCGCGAGGACGGGCTGCTGGCCCGGTGCAACGCGGGCGTGATCTTCCTGCCGGGCGCGGCGGGAACGGTCCAGGAGATCTTCGACAACGCGACGCCGAACTATTACGAGTCACGGGGCGAGCCGACGCCGATGGTCCTGGTGGACCGGGAGCACTGGACGGAGCGGTTGCCGGCGTGGCCGCTGCTGTTGTCGCTCGCGCGGCGCCGGTCCATGGAGCCGCGGATCGCCCTCGTGGACTCCGTCGAGGAGGTCCCGGCGGCGCTGTCCCGCCTGGCGGGTGGCGCGCGTTCTCGGTGACCGGGTTGCGGTTCTTGTTGTCCTCAATCGCCGGACGGGCTTTGTTTGTGCGTCTGCCCGGGGCGCGGGCGCGGCTTACTGATTGTCCTCAATCGCCGGACGGGCTTGGTTGTGCCCGCTGCGGGCCGGTTGCGTATGCGCGGGTTGTCGCCGGGGGCCGGGCAGGGGTCGTGTCCTGCACTGCATGTTTTACGTCGCGTTCGGGACCTCGTTTAGTTCACCGGTAGTCACGCGACACAAAACACGCTCTACGTTCCGGACACGACCCCTGCCCGTCCCCCTTCCACGCCCGCGTCAAGGCAAATCAAGCCCGTCCGGCGTTTGAGGACGCGGTAACCCGCACCCGGCACCGGGCAGAGGCCAAAATCCAGCCCGTCCGGCGATTGAGGACATCGGTAAGCCGCACCCGCGCACCGCGGAGGGGCACACTCCAGCCTGTCCGGCGTTTGAGGACATCAGTAAGCCGCGCTCGCCCACCGGGCGCCAGGCGCTCCCCGCAGCGGGGGGTCGTTGAGCTCACCCTCGGCGTGAGGGGGGTGGGGTCGGAGGAGGTGCGTGTGTCCGGACGTAAAGCGTGTTTTGTGGCGCATGACTACCGGTGAACTGGACGAGTTCCTGAGGCGCCGTAAAACATGCAGTCCGGACATACGTACCTCCGCAGGCCCCACCCCCCGCCACCACGACAAACCCAAGCCCGTCCGGCGATTGAGGACATCAGTAACCCGCGCCCACCACCGGGGCGCAGACGCCCGTCCGGCGCAAGGACAAGCAACACGCGCAACCGGTCACCGGGCAGACGCGAGCACCACCACCTCGTCCACCCCGAACGTCACGCCCACCTCACCCCCCTCCACCGGCGCCTCGCGCAACCCGCACTCCGCCTCCAGCAGCGGCCCCGCCTCAGGCCGGAGCACAACAACCACCCGGCTCCCCCGGAACGTACGCGCCGAGACCGTGCAGCGCAGCCCGGCCGCCGCCGGGTCGGGCGTGGGGGACAGGCGGACCCCACCCGGCCGCACCAGCAACGTCACCGCGCCCTGCGCAGAACCAGGCGGCACCGGAACCCGCCCCCAGGGCGTATCCGCAACCGCCCCCACAACCGTCGCCGGCACCACATTGTCAAAGCCCAGGAAGCGCGCCACAAACGCGGACGCCGGCCGCTGCCAGACCTCCAGCGGCGTCCCGGTCTGGGCGATACGCCCATCGCGCATGACCACCACCCGGTCCGCGAGAGCGAACGCCTCCCCCTGGTCATGGGTGACCGCGAGCACCGTCGTCCCCAACCGCCCGAACAGCGAACGCAGTTCGACGACCAGCCGCTCCCGCAGGCTCCGGTCGAGCTGACCCAGCGGCTCGTCCAGCATCAGCAGCCGGGGGCTAGGGGCCAGCGCCCGCGCCAGCGCGACCCGCTGCTGCTCACCGCCCGAGAGCAAGGAGACGGCCCGGCCACGAGCCCCCGGGAGCCCGACGAGGTCGAGCAACTCCTCCACGCGCCGGGCCTGTTCGTCCCGCGAAACCCCCCGCATCCGCAGCCCGAAGGCGACATTGCCGCCCACGTCACGCTGCGGGAAGAGCTGATGGTCCTGGAACATCAGGCCCACCCCCCGCCGGTGCACCGGCACCCCCGCCTGGTCCGCGCCGTCGAGCGACACCCGTCCGCCGTCGACCTCCTGGAGCCCCGCGACCACCCGCAGCAGCGTCGACTTGCCGCTGCCGCTCGGCCCCAGCACACACACGATCTCGTGCTCGGCGATCTCCAGATCGACCGCGTCGAGCGCCGTTCGCGGCGCCTTGCGGTCGCCGAACCGTACCGTCACCCCCGCGAGGCTGAGCAGCGTCATCAGAATTCCCCCGAGCGGTCGGTACGGATACGTTCGAGCACGAGCAGCGACACCGCGCACACCACCATCAGGACGGTGCTCAGGGCCATCGCCTGCCCGTAGTTGAGCTCCCCGGGCCGGCCCAGCAGCCGCGCCACGGCCACCGGCAGCGTCGGCCGGTCGGGTCGGGCGATGAAGACCGTCGCGCCGAACTCGCCGAGCGAGACCGCGAAGGCGAACCCGGCCGCGACGAGCAGCGCCCGCCGTACCAAAGGGAGATCGACCTCGCGCCAGGCCCGCAGCGGCGACGCGCCCAGCACCGCCGCCGCCTCGCGCAGCCGTCCGTCCACCGCCCGGAGCACGGGCAGCATGGTCCGTACGACAAAGGGCACCCCGACCAGCGCCTGCGCGAGCGGCACCAGGATCCAGGACGCCCGCAGGTCCAGCGGCGGCTTGTCGAGAGTGATCAGGAAGCCGAAGCCGACGGTCACCGCCGAGACGCCGAGCGGCAGCATCAGCAGGGCGTCGAACCCG
Organism: Streptomyces sp. NBC_01317; assembly: GCF_035961655.1. Taxonomy (NCBI): domain Bacteria; kingdom Bacillati; phylum Actinomycetota; class Actinomycetes; order Kitasatosporales; family Streptomycetaceae; genus Streptomyces; species Streptomyces sp. NBC_01317. The sequence goes on from NZ_CP108393.1 coordinate 2,379,946, forward strand.
CGGACGAGCCGGCCCGCGCGCCGGGTCAGCGCGGCGGCGGCCAGCCCGCCCACGAGCAGCGCGATCGCCGTCGCGACCACCGCGTACTCCAGGGAGTTCCGTACCGCGTCCAGCGGCGGGACGAGGAAGGTGCCGCTCGTCCCCACGGACGTGAGCGCCCGGTAGAAGGTGAAGCCGTACCCGCCGGGGCCGTCGAAGGAGCGCTCGACCAGCACCCCGAGCGGCAGCAGGATCAGGACGAGGACCACACCGAGTACGCAGAGGAGCAGCGTCCACTGCCCCGGCCCCTTCGGGCGGCGCGCCGTCAGCGCCGGGTCGACCAGGCGCAGCGCGGCCTCCCGCCGCCGCACGGTCCAGGCGTGCAGCGCCAGGATGGCGCCGACGGCGGCGAACTGGACGAGGGTGAGCACGGCGGCGGTCGGCAGGTCGAGGAGTTGCGCGGTCTGCCGGTAGATCTCCACCTCCAGCGTGGAGTACGCGGGACCGCCGAGGATCTGCACGACGCCGAAGGAGGTGAAGGTGAAGAGGAAGACCATCAGGGCGGCGGCCGCGACGGCGGGGCCGAGGGCGGGCAGGGTCACGCGCCACCAGGCCGCGAGGCGGCTCGCGCCGAGCACCCGCGCGGCTTCCTCCTGGCGCGGGTCGAGCTGCGACCACAGGCCGCCGACGGTCCGTACGACCACCGCGTAGTTGAAGAAGACGTGGGCGAGGAGGATGGCCCAGACGGTGGTGTCGAGCCGGACGCCCCACAGTTCGTCGAGGAGTCCGCCGCGCCCGAGCAGGGCCAGGAAGGCCGTACCGACCACGACGGTCGGCAGGACGAACGGCACGGTGACAACCGCCCGGAGCAGTTGTCTGCCGGGGAAGTCGAAGCGCGCGAAGACGTACGCGCCGGGCAGGGCGACGACCAGGGTGAGCGCCGTGGAGGCGAGGGCCTGCCAGGTCGTGAACCACAGGACGTCGAGGATGTCGGGGCGGCTCAGCACGTCACCGACGCGGCCGAACTGCCAGACGCCACCGGTCCGCAGCCCGCGGCCGACGATCGCGGTCACGGGATAGGCGAAGAAGACCGCGAAGAACACGACGGGCACGGCCATGAGGCCGAGCCGTACGGCGTGTGCCCGTACGGCCCGGCGATCCGGCTCGCGCTCGCGGACTACTTCACTACGAGTGAGGTCCACGTCTGGATCCACTGCTCCCGGTTGGCGGCGATCTTGTCGGGCGCCACCGTCTCCGGCCGGTCGGCGGTCGCGCCGAACTCGGTGAACAGCGGGGGCAGCGGGACGGCCTTGACCACCGGGTTCACGAACATGTTCAGCGGCATGTCCGCCTGGAACCGGTCGCTGATCAGGAAGTCCAGCAGCGCCTTGCCGCCGGCCTCGTTCTTCGCGCCGCCGAGCAGGCCCGCGAACTCGATCTGCCGGAAGCAGGTGCCGGTGGCGACGCCGGTCGGCGCGACCTTGGGCCGCGGCTCGGAGTACAGCACCTCGACGGGCGGGCTGGAGGCGTACGAGACGACGAGCGGGCGGTCCCCGTTGGCCTTCTTGCCGCCGGCCGATCCGGAGAAGCTCTCGTTGTAGGCCTGCTCCCAGCTGTCCACGACCTGGACGCCGTTGGCCTTGAGCTTCTTCCAGTAGTCCTGCCAGCCGGAGTCGCCGGAGTGGGCGACCGTACCGAGCAGGAAGCCGAGGCCGGGCGAGGACGTCGCCACGTTCTCGGTGACGAGCAGGTTCTTGTACTCCGGCTTGATCAGGTCGTCGAAGCTCTGCGGGGGCGCGAGCTTCTTGTCCGCGAAGTACTTCTTGTCGTAGTTGACGCAGATGTCACCGGTGTCGATCGGGGTGACCCGGTTCTTCGCCGCGTCGAGCCGCGTGTCGGCGGCGACCCGGTCGAGTCCCTTCGCCTGGTAGGGCGTGAACAGACCGTTGTCGAGGGCGCGGGAGAGGAGGGTGTTGTCCACGCCGAAGAAGACGTCGCCCTGCGGGGAGCCCTTGGTGAGGATCTCCTTGTTGAGCGCCTCGCCGGCGTCCCCGCTCTTGAGGACCTTGACCGTGTAGCCCGTCTCCTTGGTGAACGCCTTGAGCACGGCGGGCGAGGCGTTGAACGAGTCGTGGCTGACGAGGGTGACGGTCTTGGACTTCGTCCCGCCCCCGTCGCCGCCGGACGACTCCGTACCGTCGGATCCGCCGCAGGCGGCGAGGGTCGAGACCCCGAGCGCGGCGACGAGCGCGAGGCCCGCTGTTCTTCTTGCGTGAGTGATACGCAGCACTGGTTTTCCTCCTGGGAAGTCCAGGAGAAGACGCGGCCCTGCCCGGCTCCCTGCCGCGACGGACGCGGGCCGGGCGCCGGGCAGGGCGCAACAGCTTGAGTGATGTCCGAACTTCCTACCCAGAATGACCTGGGCAAGGTTCAGAGGGTCTGCGACCGGTGTCCGCTCGTGGAGCCGGATCCGTATCGCACTCTCAGCGCTGTGGCGCTCCCCTGTCGGAATATGTGTCGTACGGAAAATCTGTTGTTCAAAGCCAGATTACACAGCTGCCCCTCAGCGTTCGGAAGCGGCCAGCTGTCCGCACGCTCCGTCGATCTCCTGGCCGCGGGTGTCGCGTACGGTCACCGGCACGCCGTGCCGTGCGATCGCCTCGACGAAGGCCTTCTCGTCCTCGGGGCGCGAGGCCGTCCACTTGGAGCCCGGGGTCGGGTTGAGGGGGATCAGGTTGACGTGCACCCGCTTGCCCTTGAGCAGCCGGCCCAGCCGGTCGCCCCGCCACGCCTGGTCGTTGATGTCCCGGATCATGGCGTACTCGATGGAGATCCGGCGGCCGGACTTCGCCGCGTACTCCCACGCCGCGTCCAGCACCTCCGGCACCTTCCAGCGGGTGTTGACCGGTACGAGGGTGTCGCGCAGCTCGTCGTCGGGCGCGTGGAGCGAGACCGCGAGGCGGCACTTGAAGCCCTCGTCGGCGAAGCGCAGCATCGCCGGGACCAGGCCGACCGTCGAGACGGTGATCCCGCGCTGCGAGATGCCGAGGCCGTCGGGCTCGGGGTCGGTGAGCCGGCGGATCGCGCCGACCACCCGGTTGTAGTTGGCGAGCGGCTCGCCCATGCCCATGAAGACGATGTTCGAGAGCCGCGCGGGACCTCCGGGCACCTCGCCGTCGCGCAGGGCGCGCATGCCGTCGACGATCTGGTGCACGATCTCGGCGGTGGACAGGTTGCGGTCGAGTCCGGCCTGGCCGGTCGCGCAGAAGGGGCAGTTCATCCCGCAGCCCGCCTGGGACGAGATGCACATGGTGACCCGGTCCGGGTAGCGCATGAGCACGGACTCGACCAGCGTGCCGTCGTGGAGGCGCCACAGGGTCTTACGGGTCGTGTCGTCGTCGCAGGAGATGTGCCGTACGACGGACATCAGGTCGGGCAGCAGCTCCGCCGCGAGCTTCTGCCGCGCCCCGGCGGGGATGTCGGTCCACTGCTCGGGGTCGTGCGCGTAGCGCGCGAAGTAGTGCTGGGACAGCTGCTGGGCGCGGAAGGGCTTCTCGCCTGTCGCGGCGACGGCCTCACGGCGCTCGGCGGGGGTGAGGTCGGCGAGGTGCCGCGGCGGCTTCTTGGCTCCGCGGGGCGCGACAAAAGTGAGTTCTCCGGGGGTCGGCGGGGCCATGAACGCAAGTCTCCTCGGTGCGGCGAGGCCCGCTCCCCGGTGCCACGGGGAAGAGCGGCACCACGTTGCCGGTGCCGGGAGACCTCACGGGATCAGCCCCGCGCGGGGCGCGGGGACCAAAAGGGCTCGCCACCGGTGAGTGGCGAGCCCTTCAAGAGTACCGGTGCGGCTCACCCCGAGCCGACGAAGATCACCAACAGCAGCCAGACCACCGGCGCGGTGGGCAGCAGGGAGTCGAGCCGGTCCATGATGCCGCCGTGGCCCGGCAGCAGCGTCCCCATGTCCTTGATGCCGAGGTCGCGCTTGATCATGGATTCGCCCAGGTCACCGAGGGTGGCACTGGCGGCGACCGCGATGCCGAGCAGCAGACCCTGCCACCAGACGCCGTCGTCGATCATGAACTGCATGGAGAGGGCGCCCGCGACCATCGCGAAGGCGACCGCTCCGAGCAGCCCTTCCCGGGTCTTGCCGGGGCTGATGCGCGGCGCGAGCTTGTGGGTGCCGAAGCGCCAGCCGACGGCGTACGCGCCGGTGTCGCTGACCACCGTCAGCAGCAGGAACAGCAGCACGCGCCGGGCGCCGTCGTCCGCGGTGAGCATCAGCGCGACGAAGGTGGCCAGGAACGGGACGTAGAACGCGGCGAACACCCCGGCCGTGACGTCCCGCAGATACCCCTCGGGCTCCTCGGTCATCCGCCACACCAGGACGGCGAGCGCGGTCAGGGCCATCGCGACCCAGGCACCCTCGACCCCGCGCGCGTATCCGGCGACGACCATCGCGGCGCCGCCGACGGCCAGCGGGACGAGCGGGGCCTTGATGCCCTTCTTCTCGTGGAGGCGGGAGGTCAGCTCCCACAGCCCGACCACGACGGCGACCGCGACGACCCCGACGAAGGCGGCCTTGACGATGAAGAGCGAGGCCACGACCACCACACCGAGTCCGACGCCGACCCCTATGGCCGCACGCAGGTCACGGCCCGCCCGCTTCTTCGGCGGGGGTGGCGGGGGCGCGGACATGGGCTCCTGAGGGATCTGGTCGCGGAACAGGGGGCCGCCCGGCCGCGCCGCCCCCCGGTCGTTGTCCTGGCCCCCGCCGTGGGCGGGTCCGTCGGGCACGATGGGCATGGGCCGAGTCTGCTGTGCGGCAGGCTCATCGTAGGCGGGACCCGCCGGGCCGGCCCCCTGGTCGGGCTGTCCCCAGAGGTCGGCGGTCGGCGGGGAACCCCAGGAAGAGTCGTTCATCAGACTTCGAGCAGCTCGGCTTCCTTGTGCTTGAGCAGCTCGTCCACCTGCGACACGTACTTCGCGGTGGTGTCGTCGAGCTCCTTCTCGGCGCGGCGGCCCTCGTCCTCGCCGACCTCGCCGTCCTTCACGAGCTTCTCGATCGTCTCCTTGGCCTTGCGGCGCACGGCGCGGATCGAGACCTTCGAGTCCTCGGCCTTGGTCCTGGCGACCTTGATGTACTCCTTGCGGCGCTCCTGGGTCAGGTCGGGGAAGACCACCCGGATGATATTGCCGTCGTTGCTCGGGTTGACCCCGAGGTCGGAGTCGCGGATCGCCTGCTCGATGTTGCGCAGGGCGCTCTTGTCGAACGGCGTCACGACGGCCATGCGCGGCTCGGGTACGGAGAACGACGCCAGCTGGTTGATCGGGGTCGTCGCACCGTAGTAGTCCGCCACGATCTTGTTGAACATCGCCGGGTGCGCCCGCCCTGTGCGGATCGCGGCGAAGTCGTCTTTGGCGACCAGGACGGCCTTCTCCATCTTCTCCTCGGCCTCGAGGAGGGTCTCTTCGATCACCACTTGCTCCTGCGTGTCTTGAGTGGGCCGGGCCTGCTACCGGTCCTGGCGGATCCTGCGTCGCGTCCTGCCCTGCACGGTGTCCGACCGTCAGGGCTTTGTCCATCCCCGTGCGGGGCCGTACGGATCAAGTGTCCCGCGGTGTGTCCCGCGCGACTCAGCTCCGGGTGCCCTGGTCGCTCACGAGCGTGCCGATCTTCTCACCCTTGACCGCGCGCGCGATATTGCCCTCGGTCAGCAATTCGAAGACGAGGATCGGCAGTTTGTTGTCCTGGCACAGCGTGATCGCGGTCATGTCGGCGACCCGCAGGTCCTTGGCGATGACCTCGCTGTACTCCAGCGCGTCGAACTTGACCGCGCTCGGGTTGGTCTTGGGGTCGGAGTCGTAGACCCCGTCCACCCCGTTCTTGCCCATCAGCAGCGCCTCGGCGTCGATCTCCAGGGCGCGCTGGGCGGCGGTGGTGTCGGTGGAGAAGTACGGCATGCCCATGCCCGCGCCGAAGATCACGACGCGGCCCTTCTCCAGGTGCCGTACGGCGCGCAGCGGGATGTACGGCTCCGCGACCTGGCCCATGGTGATGGCCGTCTGGACGCGGGAGTCGATGCCCTCCTTCTCCAGGAAGTCCTGGAGGGCCAGGCAGTTCATGACCGTACCGAGCATGCCCATGTAGTCGGAGCGGGCCCGGTCCATGCCGCGCTGCTGGAGTTCGGCGCCGCGGAAGAAGTTTCCGCCGCCGAGGACGATCGCGATCTGGGCACCGTCCCGTACGACGGCCGCGATCTCACGGGCGATGGCGTGTACGACGTCGGGGTCGACGCCGAGGCCGCCCCCGCCGGCGAACGCCTCACCGGACAGCTTGAGCATGAAGCGGCCGGCGCCCTTGGCCGGGTCGCCGCTGCCCACTGTGTGGTCCTTGCCGTCGGCAGACTGGGTGGCGTCCGCGCCCTTGTTCATGGGGATCTCCTCGTACATACGACGAAGGCCATTGCCGGTGGGGGTGTGTCCCGTGCGGCAATGGCCTCCTCGTCAGATCTGCGGTCGTCCGTCGCGTTCGCGTGTGACGACTCCGTAAGACCCTAGCGGGGTCCTGCGTCGAACGCGGTACGGACTCAGATGCCGACCTTGATGCGCGAGAAGCGCTTCAGGGTGACACCGGCCTCGTCCAGGACCTTCTGGACCGACTTCTTGTTGTCCTTCGCGAACGCCTGCTCCAGGACGACGACGTCCTTGAAGAAGCCGTTGACGCGACCCTCGACGATCTTCGGGAGGGCGGCCTCGGGCTTGCCCTCCTCGCGGGAGGTGGCCTCGGCGACGCGGCGCTCGTTCTCGACGACGTCGGCGGGGACGTCCTCACGCGTGAGGTACTTCGGCGCGAAGGCGGCGATGTGCTGCGCGACATCCTTGGCGGCCGTGGCGGCCGTCTCGTCCGACGCGGAGCCCTTGTCCAGCTCGACCAGGACGCCCACCTGCGGCGGGAGGTCGGGCATGGTGCGGTGCATGTACGCGGCCACGTAACCGCCGGTGAACTGCGCGAAGCGGTCCAGGACGATCTTCTCGCCGAGGTTGGCGTTGGCCTCGTCGACGTACGCCTGAACGGTCTTGCCGGCCTCGATCTCGGAGGCGAGCAGGACACCCAGGTCGGCCGGCTGGGACGAGGCGACAAACGTGGCGAGCGTGTTGGCGACGGTGAGGAACTTCTCGCTCTTCGCGACGAAGTCCGTCTCGCACTTCAGCTCGACCAGCACACCGGACGTCTTGTCCTCGGAGATGAGGGAGACGACGGCGCCGTTCTCGGCCGAACGGCCTTCGCGCTTGGCGACGCCCTTCTGCCCCTTCACGCGGAGCAGCTCGACGGCCTTGTCCACGTTGCCGTCGGCCTCGTCCAGGGCCTTCTTACAGTCCATCATGCCGGCGCCGGTGAGCTCGCGGAGCTTCTTGACGTCAGCGGCGGTGTAGTTCGCCATGTCTGTGAATCTCTCTCGGAAGTCGAAGATCTACGGGTGGACGGCGGGGAGCCGGCGCCGGGGTACGGCACCAGCTCCCGCTGTCAGCAACCGAACCGGTGAAGGTCAGGCCTGCTCGTTGTCCGCAGCCGGGGCGGCAGCCTCGGGCTCGGCCGGGGCGGCGGCCTCGTCGACCTGCTCGGCGTCGGCGACCTTCTCCGTCTCGGCGGAGGTCTGGACGTCGGCGTCGGCCGGAGCGGCCTCGGCGGCGACGGCCTCGTCGGCGGGCTTCTCGGCGTCGTCCTTCTTCTCACCTTCGAGGAGGTCGCGCTCCCACTCGGCGAGGGGCTCGCCGGCGGCCTTCTCGCCCGGCTTCGAGTCACCGGTGGCCACGCCGGAACGGGCGATGAGGCCCTCGGCGACGGCGTCGGCGATCACGCGGGTGAGCAGCGTGACGGAGCGGATCGCGTCGTCGTTGCCGGGGATCTTGTAGTCGACCTCGTCGGGGTCGCAGTTGGTGTCGAGGATCGCGACGACCGGGATGTGGAGCTTGCGCGCCTCACCGACGGCGATGTGCTCCTTCTTGGTGTCCACGATCCAGACGGCGCTGGGCACCTTCTGCATCTCGCGGATACCGCCGAGGGTCTTCTCCAGCTTGGCCTTCTCGCGGGAGAGGACGAGCAGCTCCTTCTTCGTGAGGCCGGAGGCCGCCACGTCGTCGAAGTCGATCTGCTCAAGCTCCTTGAGACGCTGGAGGCGCTTGTAGACGGTGGAGAAGTTGGTCAGCATGCCGCCGAGCCAGCGCTGGTTGACGTAGGGCATGCCCACGCGCGTCGCCTGCTCGGCGATCGCTTCCTGCGCCTGCTTCTTGGTGCCGACGAACATGACGGAGCCGCCGTGGGCGACGGTCTCCTTGACGAACTCGTAGGCGCGGTCGATGTACGACAGCGACTGGAGCAGGTCGATGATGTAGATGCCGTTGCGCTCCGTGAAGATGAATCGCTTCATCTTCGGGTTCCAACGACGGGTCTGGTGACCGAAGTGGACGCCGCTTTCCAGCAGCTCCCGCATCGTGACGACGGCCATGGCCGTACTCCTAGAGGCTCTCGGTTGTCGCACCCGCCGGACGGCGGATGCGCCTGACGCCCCGACGCGCTGTGCCACGGAGGACCGAGTAGCGCGGCCGGCGGCTCGAAGAGGCCGCTGGCGGGGCGTGCGAAGTCGACCCGGTGACCCGGATCGCCACATGAAGTGTACGGGACCCGCGCACTGCCGAGTGACGGCGATATCCACAACGGGGCCGCCGTCCACAGATCGGGACCATGATCAGCGCGGGCCGCGCTGTCCGGGCCAGTCTGGCCCCATGTTCCCCACGCTGCTGCTGACGCTGACCCTGCTCACTCTCACCGGCGCCGCCCCGGCACCACCGCCGGGCAGCCCGCCCACCCCGCCGCGACCGGGCGCGGTCTGGCCGGTGACCCCGGCGTCCGTCCTGCGGCCCTGGGACCCACCCGCGTCCCTGTACGGCCCCGGCCACCGGGGGGTGGACCTGGCGGCGCCCCCCGGTACGGCGGTACGGGCCGCGGCGGCGGGCCGGGTCCTGTACGCGGGCCGGGTGGCGGGCCGGGGAGTCGTCTCCATCACCCTGACGAACACGGGCGACCCTCCTCTCCGCATCACCTACGAGCCGGTGGACCCGTTGGTCGCGAGGGGCGACGAGGTGGGGGCGGGGGAGGTGGTGGCTCGTCGGGCGGGAACGCCGTCCCATTGCGCGCGGGGGTGTGTCCACTGGGGCCTGCGCCGGGGCGACGCGTATCTGAACCCGGTGTCGCTCCTGACCCGGCCTCGGCTGCGGCTACTCCCGACGTTCGGGTGGTGACCGCGTTCCTCAAGCGCCGGACGGGCCTGGTTGTACCTCTGCCCGGTGCGGGTGGGTGCGGCTTACTGATTGTCCTCAATCGCCGGACGGGCTTGATTGTGCCCGCTGCGGGCCGGTGGTTTGGGTGCGGGTTGTTGCCGGGGGCCGGGCAGGGGTCGTGTCCTGCACTGCATGTTTTACGTCGCGTTCGGGACCTTGTTTGGTTCACCGGTAGTCACGCGACACAAAACACGCTCTACGTTCCGGACACGACCCCTGCCCGTCCCCCTTCCACGCCCGCGCCAAGACAACTCCAGCCCGTCCGGCGATTGAGGACGCGGTAACCCGCACCCGGCACCGGGCAGAGGCCAAAATCCAGCCCGTCCGGCGTTTGAGGACATCAGTAAGCGGCACCGCCCACCGGCGGAAACTGACCCACCCCGCAGCGGGGGGTCGTTGCGTCTCCCGTCCGGCGTGAGGGGGGTGGGGTCGGAGGAGGTGCGTGTGTCCGGACGTAAAGCGTGTTTTGTGGCGCATGACTACCGTGAATGTCCAGAGCTCCTGAGGCGCCGTAAAACATGCAGTCCGGACATACGCACCTCCGCAGGCCCCACCCCCCGCCACCACGACACACCCAGCCCGTCCGGCGATTGAGGACATCAGTAACCCGCGCCCGCGCACCAGGCAGACGCCAAACCAAGCCCGTCCGGCGCTTGAGGACAAGCAGTAAGCGCAACGGACACCGTGGCAGAGGCCACAGTCAAGAACCCGCGCCCACCGGGCCGCAAACACCCCTCAGCGCCACCCCCACCGCCACCTCCGCGGCGTCCACCGGCGCATCGCCCAGCTCGACGCGGCGCACCGCCGCGTCCACCACCCCCTGCACCAGCATCGCGGCGAGCCGTGGCCGCGACTGGCCCAGTTCCGACAGCGCCTCGACGATCATGGCGACCAGGCCCCCGTGCGCCGCGCGGATCTGTTCCCGGGCGCCCGCGTCCAGCTCGCTCGCGGAGATCGCGACGACCGCGCGATGGCGCCGGTCGCCCACCAGCGCGAGCTGCGTTCGTACGTACGCCTCCACCTTCGCCTCCGGCGACCCCGCGCCCGCCATCGCCGCCTCGACCTCCGCCGCCCAGACCGGGAAGTCGACGGTGCACAGCTCCTCGACCACGGCCGCGCGGGAGCGGAAGTACTCGTAGACCGAGGACCGGGCGAGGCCCGTGCGTTCGGCGAGGGCGGGGAAGGTCAGCGCGTCCGTGCCGCCTTCCGACAGGAGGGAGCGTGCGGCGTCCAGCAGGGCGCCTCGCTGCATCGTCCGGTGCTCGGCCACGGAGGCCGCTCGAATCCTGGGCACGGTTCCACTCTACGGATCCCGCGGCACCCGCCCGCCGTCAGCGCCCGACGTCGGCCAGCTTCGCCCGCAGTTGCAGGACGGACTTGGTGTGGATCTGGCTGACCCGGCTCTCGGTGACGCCCAGGACGTTGCCGATCTCGGCGAGCGTGAGCCCCTCGTAGTAGTAGAGCGTGACCACCGTCTTCTCCCGGTCGGGGAGCGTGTTGATCGCGCGGGCGAGCAGCCGCCGCAGCTCGCGCCCCTCGGCGACCTCCACCGGATTGTCGGCGGCGGTGTCCTCCAGGGTGTCCATCAGGCTGAGCCGGTCGCCGCCCTCGCCGCCGACGTGCAGCAGTTCCTCCAGCGCCACCACGTTCGCCAGCGACAACTGGCTGAAAACGGCGTGCAGTTCCTCCAGCGCGATCCCCATCTCGGCGGCGACCTCGCTCTCGGAGGGCGTCCGGCGCAGCTGCGCCTCCAGCGTGGCGTAGGCGCGTTCGACGGCCCTCGCCTTCTGCCGTACGGAGCGGGGGATCCAGTCCAGGGCACGGAGTTCGTCGATCATCGCGCCGCGGATGCGGGTGATCGCGTAGGTCTCGAACTTGATCGACCGCTCGATGTCGAACTTCTCGATCGCGTCGATCAGGCCGAAGACGCCGGAGGAGACGAAGTCGGCCTGCTCGACGTTGGACGGCAGTCCCACGCTCACCCGGCCCGCGACGTACTTCACCAGGGGTGAGTAGTGCAGGATCAACTGCTCCCGCAGCCGGCCGTCGCCCGTGGTCTTGTACGACCGCCACAGCTCGTCGAGAGACGTGGGCGCGGGGGGCCGCACGGCGCCCCGGGCAGCGGGGGGCGCCGCCGCGCGGTCAGACCCGGAGGTGTGCTGGGGCATGCGTTCCCTTGAGCCGTTCTGCTGTGACGTGCGGGGGGACATCTTTCTGGGCCGGAATCCAGGTGAGCGTAGCGTGACTGGGGAGTAGCGGGGCGCGACCGCTGTCGGAACGGGGAGCGGCGCCGCTCACACCTTTTCACCCGAATGCCCCAGGTCAAGTACCGCCTCGCCGCGCCGCGCCCGCCGGTGTCGGGCGCCGGGCCAACTGCCAGCCGTCGCCGTGCCGTTCGACGAAGCCCAGCGAGTGGAGTTCGTAGAGCCTGCCGAGCGCCTCGTCGGCGGTGGTGCCGGCCCCCCGGGCGATCTCCCGTCCGTCGGCGGCCCCCTGGGCGGGCAGCGCCTCCAGCACCCGTGCGCTGGCCGGGTCCAGCAGGTCCCTGGGCACCACGGGCCCGCGCCGCCTCGGTGCGAGGTCGCCGATGTCCCCGACCAGCTCGGCCACTTCGGCCGCGTCCGTGACCAGCACTCCCTCGCCGCGCAGCAGTTCGTGCACGCCCGCCGAGAGTCCGCTGGTGGCGGGCCCTGGCACGCCCATCGTGAACCGGCCGAGCCGCTGCGCGCAGCGCGCGGTGACGAGTGATCCGCTGCGGTACTCCGCCTCCACGACGACGGTTCCCCGGGTGAGCGCGGCGATCACGCGGTTGCGCTGGACGAACCTGCTGCGGGTCGGGTGGGCGCCGGGCGGCAATTCGCCGACGACCAGTCCTTGTTCGGCGATGCGTCCGATCAACTCGGCGTGACCCCGGGGGTAGACGACGTCGACGCCGCAGGCCAGGACCGCGACGGTCGCCCCGCCCGCCGCCAGCGCGCCCCGGTGGGCCGCGCCGTCCACCCCGAACGCGGCGCCGGAGGTGACGACCCAGCCGCGCTCGGCGAGTCCGGAGCCCAGAGAGGCCGCCATATGTGCCCCGTACGGAGTACACGCCCTGGCGCCGACCAGGGCGACGGAGCGCACGGACCAGATCCGCAGATCCGGCCTTCCCCGCACCCAGAGCCCGACCGGTCGCGCGTCGCCCAGGTCGTCGAGCTGGCTGGGCCACTCCTGGTCGCCGGGGCAGACGAAGCGCCCGCCGAGCGCGTGCACGGCCGCCAGGTCCCGCTCGGGCACGGCGGCGGCGGCCCGGTTCCGGTAGCCCGCCAGGCGTGGTTCGCCGACGCCGGTCAGCTCGTCGCGTCCGTCGTCCCCGGAGGTGAGCCTGGCGAGCAGCCCGGCGGCCCCGAACTCCGCCAGCCACCGGCCCCCGTGTTCGTCCCCCGGCTCCAGCACCCGCGTGAGCGCGGCCCGCGCCAGCCGCTCCCCCGGTCCGACCCCACCGCTCACCGCGTCACTCGTCCCCGTCCACCTCGTCATGACAGTCCCCCGTTCGCGACCCCGGCGTCGGCGCGCGCCGACTCCCCGCCGGCTCCGGACCGCGCGCCGCGGGCGATGCCGGTGCGCAGCTCCAGGGCCAGGTCCACGTCCCGGGCGTCCGGGCAGCGGTGTCCGGCGAGGTCCGCGACGGTCCAGGCCACCCGCAGCACCCGGTCCAGGCCTCGCGCCGTGAGCAGACCCCGCTCCAGGTCGCGCTCCGCCGTGTCCAGCGCCCCCGGCGCCACCGGCCAGCGGGTCCGCAGCTCATGCCCCGGCACTTCACTGTTGACCGACCACGGCGTGCCCTCCAGCCGGGCCGCCGACCGCGCCCTGGCCTCCAGGACCCGGGCCGCGACCACCGCCGTGGACTCACCGCGCCCGCCCTGTCCCACCAGGTCGGCGCGGTGGACAGGCTGGACCTCGACCCGCAGGTCCACCCGGTCGAGCAGCGGTCCCGACAACCGCGCCTGGTAGCGCCGGATCGCCGAGGGCGGGCAGTCGCACCCGGCCCCGTGGAGCGTGTGACGCCCGCAGGGGCAGGGGTTGGCCGCCAGGATCATCAGGAACCGGGCGGGCAGCCGTACCACCCCCGCGCTGCGCGCCACCACCACATGCCCCGACTCCAGGGGCTGGCGCAGCGCGTCCAGCGCCCGCCCGGAAAATTCCGGAGCCTCGTCCAAGAAGAGAATTCCGCGGTGTGCGAGCGACACCGCTCCGGGTCGCGGCATCCCGTTGCCGCCGCCCACCAGGGACTGCATCGTCGCCGAGTGGTGCGGCGCGCAATAGGGAGCCGTACGGACGAGCGGTTCGCCGGGTGGCAGCATGCCCGCCACCGAGTGCACCGCCGTGACCTCCAGGGACTCCTGCTTGGTCAGCGGGGGCAGCACGCCGGCCAGCCGTTCCGCGAGCATCGTCTTCCCCGCGCCGGGCGGCCCGTGCAGCAGCAGGTGGTGTCCGCCCGCCGCGGCCACCTCCAGGGCCGTACGGGCAGCGGTCTGGCCCGCCACGTCCGCCAGGTCGGGCCGGTGTCCGTCCCTCTCCCCCAGGCCGGCGGCCAGTCCCGTGCCCACCCCGGCGCCGGGCACCATCAGCCCCGCCAGGAGGGGGTCGGGGCGTCCTTCGCCCGTCTCGGCCGGTTCGTCGGGCACGGGCTCGTCGGTCAGGATCGCGATGAGCTGGCGCAGGGTCCGCACCCCCAGGACCGAGACCCCGGGAACCAGTGAGGCCTCCCCGGCGGTCCGCTCCGGGACGACCACCTGCCGGTATCCGGCCTCGGCCGCCGCGAGCACGGCGGGCAGCACCCCGCGCACCGGCCGGACGCGCCCGTCGAGCCCCAGCTCGCCGATGAGCACCAGATCCGCGATGGCCCGGGGGTCGACGCGCTCCGCCGCCCCGAGGACGGCACACGCGACGGCCAGATCGAATCCCGAACCACTCTTGGGCACGGAGGCCGGGCTCAGCCCGACCGTGAGCTTCTTCTGCGGCCACTCGCCGCCGGAGTTGACCACGGCGGCCCGCACCCGGTCCCGGCTCTCGACCAGACTCTTGTCCGGCAGCCCCACCAGGGTGAACGCCGCCACGCCCGGTTCCAGGTCCGCCTGCACCTCCACCACCACGCCCTCGACGCCCACCAGCGCCACCGAGCACGCCCGCGCGAACCCCATCAGGCCACCCCCCGCGCGTGCTCGACCACGGCCGCGCCCCGCCGGGGCAGGACCACCCCGATCAGGTCGATGCGGACCCCGCCCGGCGGCGGACCGCCGCACCGCTCCAGCCAGCAGGCCGCCAGCCGTCTCAGCCGGTCCGCCTTGACCGGGGTGACGGCGGCCATGGGATGTTCGAAGGAATCCGCCCTGCGGGTCTTCACCTCGCAGACGACCAGCACCTCACCGCCCCCGGCGTCCTCGTCCCGGGCCACGATGTCGATCTCGCCCGTCCTGCCGCACCGCCAGTTCCTCGCCAGCACGGTCATCCCGGCCGCGGCCAGCCGCCGCACCGCCAGGTCCTCGCCGTAGCGTCCCAACGCCCCCGTCGCGTTCATATCGGCACCACCTCCGGCACCGACTCTCCCGCGCCCGCCGAAAACAAGTGGATCTTGGTGGACAACCAGGGCGTTGTGGAAAACTCGCTCACTCGTGCGAGTGAAGCCACCCCGGGAAACCCCGTGCCGCCGGACACCGGCACGCCCCGGGGGCACACGAAAACGCCCCGGGGCGGCAACCCCGGGGCATCTCCGTCCGCGCTGTCATGCTCTTCAGCCTCCGGGCAGTTCGAGATCGCTCTTGTTGAGCTCCTCGATGTTCACGTCCTTGAACGTGAGCACCCGTACCTGCTTGACGAAACGGGCGGGCCTGTACATGTCCCAGACCCACGCGTCCGCCATCGTCACCTCGAAAAAGACCTCGCCCTGTACGGAATGCACCTGCATTTCGTAGTCATTGGTGAGATAGAAGCGACGCTCGGTCTCGATCACATATTTGAACAGACCGACGACATCGCGGTACTCCCGGTAGAGCTTCAGCTCCATCTCGGTCTCGTACTTCTCGAGGTCCTCGGCGCTCATGGCAATGTTCCCCTTCAGCCGTACGTCCCCCTATTGTGCTCCGGTCCCCCGCGCCCCTAGACGATTTCGGGGGCGAGGACCACCGGTTCATCCGGGGGACCCTCGTCGAGCAGCGTACGCAGCAGCTCGGCGAGCCTGGTCGGATACACCGTCTCACGTGCCGCCAGAAGTTCGGCGGAGGTCCACCACCTCAGCCCCGCGACACTGCGGCGCTCCAGCTCGGTCAGCCCGCCGGGGGCCGTCTCGGTCTGTGTCGTACGCGCCAGGAAGTACCACTCGTCCTGGTCCCAGCGCCGCCCGTCGAACGGGAACGAGCACCGCCGGTGCCACAGCACAGGCCCCAGCTCGACCTGTGTGATCCCTGTCTCCTCCACGAGCTCCCGCAGCGCGGCCTCCGCGCGGCTCTCGTCGCCCTCCAGGCCCCCGCCGGGCGTGAACCACCACGTGTCGCCCGGGTCGTCCGGTTCGTAGCCGTGGAGCAGCAGGATGCGGTCCTCCGGGTCGAGCAGCACCACCCGGGCGACCTTCCGCAGCACGCCCCCGCCGAACCCGCCGGACCCGCCGGACCCGTCCTCAGCCTCCGGCACGCGCCGACACCCCTTCCCCTGACGGCCCTGACGCCCCTGACTGCCCCGACCGGCCCGACCGCCCGGCCCCACCGGCCCCCGGCCCCCGGCCCTTCGCCCGCCGTTTGGCCCGGCGCTGCGCGAGCGGCCCGTACGCCGCCCCCGCCATGATCAGCACCGCCCCGAGCACCACCGCCCCGGCAAGCGGCCTGACCGGCCCGGCGGCGGACACCCCGCCCGGCAGCGCCGCGAACCCCGCCGGGCGCCCCAGGAAGCCCGGCGACGGCCAGATGACGGCGTCGACCCGCGCGTCCACCGCGGAGCGCGGGACCGAGCCCTGCCCCGGGTCCTCCAGATGGACCCGGGAGTCCAGCGAGAAGGTCCGCTGGTCGCCCAGCAGGAACAGCTGTCCGGCCGGTACGGTCGCGTCGAAATCGGTGCCGGAAGCCCGCCCGCCGGGCAGCTCGCCCACGTACGGCTCCGCGATCGCCTCGCCGTTGACGGTCAGCCGGCCCCCGGTGTCGCAGCAGGCGACCTTGTCGCCGCCGATCCCGACGACCCGCTTCACCATCGGCATGTCGCCCCACTGCTTGTCGGTGAAGACCACCACGTCCCCGCGCCGTACCGCGTCACCCGGTATCCGCTGGGCGAGCACCCGGTCCCCCGCCTTCACGGTCGGGGACATCGAATCGGTCGGGACGGTGTACGGGCGGTACTCCACGGCTCCCCAGACGAACCCGCCGAGGAAGAGCACACAGCCGACGGCCACGACCAGCCCCGACAGCACGCTGCCGAGGCGGCCGTGGCCGCCGTTCCCAGGTCCCGTACGTCCCGTTCCGCCCGTACGTCCCGTTCCGCTCACCCGAGCACCCCACCGTTCCGGAAATCGACGATCCGGGACGGCACCCTACCCGGCGGTACCGCCACCGGGTCCGGTGCTGTGCGGACCCGATTCCTTCACCGGCCGGGACGTGAGCCTCTTCCTGCGCCACAGCACCAGCGGCACCGCACCGGCGAGGCCGGCCGCGCCGGGAGCCGCGAGCGACCCCACGACGGCGGCCGCCTGGCCAGGACCGGCCTGGTCGAAGGTGTCGGGCACCGGAAGCGTCGCCAGCCTGTCGAGCGGCCACGCGACCACGATGGCCCGGCCGACCACATCCTTGACCGGGACAAATCCCCGGTCGGCGTTGTCCATGTGGTAGCGCGAGTCCTGCGAGTTCTGCCGGTGGTCGCCCATCACCCAGAGCCGGTCCTTGGGCACCTTGAACGGTCCGAAGGGCTGGTCGTCGCACGGGGTGTTGCCGGCGAAGATGAATCCCTTCTCGTCCAGCGCGTGCCCGTTGACCTCGACCGGGCCGCCCTTCTTGCACTCCACCGTGTCGCCGCCGACCGCGATGACCCGCTTGATCAGGTCCTTCTCCTCGGCGGACGGCATCAGCCCGATGAAGCTCAGGAACTTCTGCGCGATGTTCGGGTCGGGGACGTCCGTCTCGGGCAGCCAGCCGCCCGGGTCGTGGAAGACGACCACCTCGCCGCGCTCGGGCTCCGAGCCGAACCACGGGGTCAGCTTGTCCACCAGCACCCGGTCACCCCGCTGGAGGGTGTTCTGCATCGAGTCCGAGGGGATCGAGAACGCCTGGACCAGGAAAGTCTTGATCACCAACGCCAGGACCAGCGCGATGACGATGAGGAGGGGAAGCTCCTTCCAGAAGGAACGCTGCTTCCTCTGCCCTTCGCCGTCACCGGTACCGGCACCGTCGTTGTCACCGACGCCATCACCGCTCAAGGGACCGCCGTCACCGCCCAAGGGACCGTTACCGGGTTCCGTCGTGCTGTCCGTCACGACCGCGGGCGACTCGGCGAGCTGCTCGTGTCCCTCCTCGGGATCATCGTGACCGGAACGTGCGCCGACCGCCACATCCCCCACATCCACTCCTCACTCCGTGCGATTCACTCCGTGCGGTCGCCTGCCCCGGAGAAGGGGCAGGCCCACCACTCCCATAACGAGCGGGAGTTCCGCAGGGCTCGGGAGCCGGACCAATCCATGTCGATCCCGCGGGAACACACTATTAGACGCGCCTGTGGCCGCCGTCGGCGCGGGACGCACGTCCGGGACCTTGCCGAACGGCTCCGAGTCCCCCAGCCGGCTCCAGTGGCCGATCGGCCAGGCGATGACCACGGCCCGCCCCACCACCTCGTCCTCCGAGACCGTGCCCTGGTCCTTCTCGTCGAGATGGAAGCGGGAATCCGCCGAGTTCTCCCGGTGGTCACCCATGACGAAGATACGCCCCGCGGGCACCTTCACCTCGAAAGTGATCGTCGAGGGAGCGTTCCCCGGGTGGAGATACGGCTCTTCCAGCGGCACACCGTTGACGGTAATTTTGCCCGATGCGTCACAGCACTTGACGGTGTCACCCCCGACACCGACGACCCGCTTGATCAGATCCTGGTCGTCGGCGGACGGCAGCAGCCCGATGAAGGTCAGCCCTTCCTTGATCTGCTTGATGACGACCGGGGAGGTGTCCGGTACGGGCTTCTCGTCCTCCAGCCAGTTCCCGGGGTCCTTGAAGACGACGACGTCGCCGCGTTCCGGCTTCGAGCCGAACCACGGGGTCAGTTTGTCCACCAGCACCCGGTCGCTGATCCTGATCGTCTGCTCCATCGAGCCCGACGGGATCACGAAGGCCTGTACGAGGAAGGTCTTGAGGACCAGCGCGATCAGCAGCGCCACGGTGATCAGCACCGGGATCTCGGTCATGGCCGACCGCCGCCTGCGGTTCTTGACCCGCCGCGCGAGTCTGCGCCGGTCGGCCCGGCCCGGCAGCGCCCGGCCCATGGTGGGCCGGCTGCCGGTCGGCAGGCGGGTGTCGTGCCCGTGGCTGGCGGCGCGCCCGCGCTTACCCATGAGCATCGTCCCGCCTCCTCTGACCGTTGGCCGGACCCCCCACGTCCTCGAACGCGTCGGTGGGTCTCAGCGCCGACCAGCGGCCGGGCGGCCAGCCGATCCACCTCACCCGTCCCACGACCCGGTCCACCGGCACCACACCCCCGCCCGGCTCGCCGAGATGGTCCCGGGAGTCGCGGGAGTTGTCGCGGTGATCACCCATGACCCACAGCGTGCCCTCCGGGACGACGATGTCGAAGGGAACGCGGGACGGGGCGTCACCGGCGTACACGTACGGTTCGTCCACCGCCCGTCCGTTCACCTCGACCCTGCCCCCTTCGTCGCAGCAGACCACTCGGTCGCCTCCCACCCCGATCACCCGCTTCACGAAGTCGGTCCCGGCGGGCTCGGCGAGTCCCACGGCCGCCGCGGCGCCGCGCAGCAGCCCGGTGACGGGATTCTCCCGGGGCTTCTCCTGTACGAAGGAGCCCGTGCCGTCGAAGACGACGACGTCGCCGCGGCGCGGCACGGACCCGAAACGGTACGCCAGCTTGTCGACCAGCACCCGGTCCCCGACCCGGAGAGTGGGCTCCATGGAGCCGCTCGGGATCAGGAAGGGCTGCATCACGAAGTGGCTGACCAGCAGGACCACGGCGACACACACCCCCGCGAGCACCCCGGCCCTGCGCCAGAACCGGCCGGAAAAACGCGCGGAGCGCGACTTCTCCTCCGCCCCGGTGAGGGGCTGGGAGGAGGAGTCGCGCTCCGTGTGCTGTGCTTCGGTGTCCATCGGGGCAGGAGCTTATCCGGCCGCCCGCCGGCCCCGGTCGCGACGGTGAGCCGGGGCTCAGTTGTCGCGCTTCTCCTTGATCTTCGCCTTCTTGCCGCGCAGCTCGCGCAGGTAGTAGAGCTTGGCGCGACGGACGTCACCGCGGCTCACGAGCTCGATCTTCTCGAAGATCGGGCTGTGGACGGGGAAGGTCCGCTCGACGCCGACGGAGAAGGAGACCTTGCGGACCGTGAAGGACTCACGGACGCCGGAGCCCTGACGCCGGATGACGACACCCTTGAACTGCTGGATGCGGGAGCGGTTTCCTTCGATGACACGCACGTGGACGTTCACGGTGTCACCGGCGCGGAACTTGGGGAGGTCGCTGCGGAGCGACGACGCGTCTACGGCGTCGAGCAAGCTGGTCATGGGATCTGCTTCCTCACTGATGCCACAGGTCATCAGCGGATGTCGGGATGAGAGTCTGGGGTGCCGTTCTCGTCGGGCGGGCGTCGTTCCCCCTGTGGCAGGGGCGCACACCGGACGTAGGGCAGCGGCCTATTCTTCCATGGCGGGGGGCCTGCGCCAAAATCGGCCACCGGGCTCGGGGGACCAGCCGAGGATGGAGAGGATCTCCCGGTCCTTCTTGTCGAAGGCCGAGGGGTCGCAACGCTCGATCAGGTCGGGGCGGTTGAGGGCGGTACGTTCGAACGCCTCGTCGCGCCGCCAGCGCGCGATCTTCCCGTGGTGGCCGCTGAGCAGCACGTCCGGGATGCCGCGCCCGCGCCACTCGGGGGGCTTGGTGTAGACGGGCCCCTCCAGCAGGTCGGCCATCGCGCCGGGCGCGAAGGAGTCGTCACGGTGCGACTCGGCGTTGCCGAGCACGCCGGGCAGCAGCCGGGCCACGGCCTCGGTGACGACCAGGACGGCCGCCTCGCCGCCGGCCAGGACGTAGTCGCCGATGGACACCTCATGGACGGGCATCCGGGTCCGGTACTCGTCCACGACCCGGCGGTCGATGCCCTCGTACCGGGCCGGTGTGAAGATCAGCCAGGGGCGCTCGGAGAGCGCGACGGCGGTCTCCTGGGTGAAGGGCCGGCCGCTCGGGGTGGGCACGACCAGCACCGGGTCGTGGGCGCCCGACTCGTACCCGCTCGCCAGCACGTCGTCCAGGGCGTCGCCCCACGGCTCGGTCTTCATGACCATGCCGGGTCCGCCGCCGTACGGGGTGTCGTCGACCGTGTTGTGCCGGTCGTACGTCCACTCCCGCAGGTCGTGCACGTGCACGCCGAGGCGGCCCCGCGCGCGGGCCTTGCCGACCAGCGAGACGTTCAGGGGGTCCAGGTACTCGGGGAAGATCGTGACGACGTCGAGCCGCATCAGGCGTCGCCCTTGTCGGCCTTGTCGCCGCTGTCGGCCTTCTCCGGCTGGTCCGTCTCCGGCTGGTCCGACGTCTCGGGCTCCGTCTCCGGGAGCTCGTCGATGAGACCCGGCGGCGGGTCGATGACGGCCCGCTGCTCCTCCAGGTCGATCTCGGTGACGATCTCCTCCACGAAGGGGATCATCACCTCGCTGCCGTCGGGCCGTTCCACGATGAACAGGTCCTGCGACGGCAGGTGAGTGATCTCGGTGATCCGCCCGATCTCCGTGCCGTCGGCGAGGACGACGTCGAGGTCCATCAGCTGATGGTCGTAGAACTCCTCCGGGTCCTCGGGGAGTTCCTCGGGGTCGACCTCGGCGATCAGCAGGATGTTACGGAGCGCCTCGGCGCCACCGCGGTCGCTCACGCCCTCGAAGCGGAGCAGCAGCCTGCCGCTGTGCACCCGGCCCGTCGCGATCGTCAGCGGGCCGGCCGACGCCGGTTCCGTGCCCAGTACGGCGCCGGGCCCGAGCCTCAGCTCGGGCTCGTCCGTACGCACCTCGACGGTGACCTCACCCTTGATCCCATGGGCGCGACCGATCCGCGCAACCACCAACTGCACTGCATACGCCCCTTTTACGGTCACACATGGAACAAACGGCAACGAGCCGGGGCGGACCATACGGCCCGGCCCCGGCCCGTGCCGGTGTTGAACGCTGTCAGTTGAACGCTGTCAGCGGACCTGGTCCACGTCGACGAGGTCGACGCGGATGCCACGGCCGCCGATGGCACCCACGACGGTGCGCAGCGCGCGAGCGGTACGACCGTTGCGGCCGATCACCTTGCCGAGGTCGTCGGGGTGGACCCTGACCTCCAGCACGCGGCCACGGCGCAGGTTGCGCGAGGCGACCTGCACTTCGTCCGGGTTGTCGACGATGCCCTTCACGAGGTGCTCGAGAGCCTCCTCGAGCATGCTCAGGCCTCGGTGGACTCGGCGGGCGCCGAGGACTCGGTCCCGGCTTCGTCCGCCTTCTTGTCGGCCTTCTTCGCCTTCGGGGTGATGGCCTCACCCTTGGGCTCGTCGCCGCCGTCCTTGGTGAGCGCCTCGAAGAGGGCCCGCTTGTCGGCCTTCGGCTCGGGGAGCAGCAGGGGCGCGGGGGCCGGAAGGCCCTTGTGCGCCTGCCAGTCACCGGTGAGCTTGAGGATCGCGAGAACCGGCTCGGTCGGCTGGGCGCCGACAGACAGCCAGTACCGCGCGCGGTCCGAGTCGACCTCGATGCGCGAGGGGTTCTGGACCGGGTGGTAGATGCCGATCTCCTCGATCGCCCGGCCGTCACGGCGGACGCGGGAGTCGGCGACGATGATGCGGTAGTGAGGCGAACGGATCTTGCCCAGACGCTTCAGCTTGATCTTGACTGCCACTGGAGTGGTGTCTCCTGGTCTTGACGTGGTTGGGCGAGGCGGGACGCCGCGTGGGGTTGCGGTACCCGATCCGCCCGATGGACGCGTCAGCCGGAGGAGAGAGGGGTCCTGTGCGACTGTCGAGTACAGCTGGCTATTGTGCCACACACCTGCGGTGCGGCATGACGCGGCGGCGGTCGGGCGCCGGGCCCCGCCCACCGGCGCGCGTCGGTGGGCACCGGTGCTCAGCTCGCAGCGGCGACCACTTCCGGGATACGGAACGGCTTGCCGCAGCCGCCGCAGACGATGGGCGCCTGGGCCAGGACGGACGGGACCACGCGCACGTTGCGCCCGCAGTCGCAGACCGCCTTGACGCGCACGCCCCCGCCGGACGACCCGTGCCGGGCCGCGGGACCGCGGAAGCTCCGCTTGGTGTCGGCGGCCGTCGCGACCGTGTGCGCCTTGAGGGCCCGTTGCAACCGCTCCATCGTGGGGCGGTACCGGCGCTTCGCCTCGGGGCTGAGCGAGACCAGCGAGAAGCCGCTGCTGGGATGCGGCTCCTCGGGGTGGTCCAGGCCCATCTCCTCGGCGATCGCCAGGAATCGGCGGTTGTGATAGCGGCCCGCTCGCGAGGTGTCCCGGACACCTCTCGCCGCGGCGATGCCGTGGACCGCTTCGTGAAGCAGTCGTTCGAATGAGAGCTCCGCGCCGCAGGCGGACGAGGACTCTCCGATCAGGGACTCTGGCGCGGCAAGATCCGGCAGCTCGGGGTGGGACCGCTGAATATCGGCCCACGCCTGTGCCAGCTCTGCGGCGAGAACAGGTGGTGTCGTGCTCACGTCGTGAATAACGAGCTGGGGCGCTCCGGGGTTCCATTCCGGGGCATCCCAAATAATTTGCACGTACCCGTCAGTTGCCATTGATGCGTCCTGACGAGGGCGGGTGCGTAGATCTGCGGAGAAGCCTCGCAGCCCCTACCAAGCTGGTACGTAGCGACTCGTACGCTTCGACGCGTAGACGATCTACGTACGGGGGCGCGGGCGCCCATGCGGCGCGGGCGTTCGGCGGGGCGGGCGCTAGACGGAGCGCGGGCCACAAGACCGACAGTACCCGGCGCATCGCCGGATACCGGCACCGCCCCGTTGTGCGGGCCGGGGGCGTCCGCGTGTGGTCCGGTGGGGCGTACGCGGGCGTGCGACGGGGCCGCTCCTGTGCGACCACCCGTTCGGCCCAGTCGCCGACGCGGCGGGGAGGAGACCGTTGTCGGCCACTTCCGGCCGGGTCCCGGATCCCGTACGCCCCAAGGGAAATTGCCCGCCGGGGCGTCCGAACAGGCCTCTTCGCCCGGCACGCGCGTGTGCCACGGGGACGCCCCAGGGCGGGAACCGGCCGCACACGCGGGGGCGTACCAGTGGTTCACCGACGCTTTGCCAATCGCCCACTGGACGCGGGCACGGATGCGGAGTTCCCTGGCATACGGGGGATGTAGGCGCGCACGTACACGGGGGATGTCATTCAGGGCAGTACCGACCTCTCGGCGGATTGGGGCGCTATCCATGACACGTACGCTCGTCCAGCACCATACGAACGCGGGGCCGCCCCCGGCGGTCGCCTCCGACACCTCCGCACGCGCCCGCGACTGGGCCGAGATCCAGGAACGCATGCTGGTACCGCTCTACGAAGCGGTCCACGAGCGCCTGGAGGTCCGCGCCGGTACCCGGCTGCTGGGCCTCGGCTGCGGCTCGGGCCTGGCGCTCCTGATGGCGACGGCGCGGGGGGCGCGGGTCACGGGCGTCGACTCCGACGAGGAGCTGCTGACGCTGGCGTCGGCGCGGCTGGCCGCGCCCGGGTCCGCCTCCCGCCCCTCCGGGAGCGTGCTCCCCACCTCCCGCATGGCGGAGGCCGCGCTGCCGGGCGGTGTGCCGTACGACGTGATCACCGCGCTCCAGCCGATCGGCTGCGTGGCGGGCGACGCGAAGGGGCTGGCTCCCGCGCTGGACGCGGCGATACCGCTGGCGGGGCGGGGCGCCCCGGTGGTGCTGACGGGCTGGGGCCCGCCGGAGCGCTGCGCGACGGCGGGTGTCCTGCGGGTCGCGGGCCGGCTGGCCGACCCCCTCCGCAAGGGCGGCTGGCGCCCGGCGTACCGGGACGACCTGGAAGAGGTCGCGGCCCGCGCGGGCCTCAAGCCGGACGGTTCGGGCCGCGTGTCGTGCCCGTTCGGGTACGCGGACACGGAGAGCGCGGTGCGGGGGCTGTTGTCGACGGGGGTGTTCGACGGGGCGGTGCGGGCGGTGGATCGGCGGCAGGTGGAGAAGGAGATCGCGGAGGCGTTGCATCCGCATGTCCGTAAGGACGGGACGGTCTGGATGCCGAATGTGTTCCGGTACCTGATCGCGCGAACCTAACTCCACGACCGCGTTGCGGTTGGTGTTGTCCTCAATCGCCGGACGGGCTTGATTGTGCCCGCTGCGGGCCGGTGGTTTGGGTGCGGGTTGTTGCCGGGGGCCGGGCAGGGGTCGTGTCCTGCACTGCATGTTTTACGTCGCGTTCGGGAACCCCGAACATTCACGGTAGCCACGCGACACAAAACACGCTCTACGTTCCGGACACGACCCCTGCCCGTCCCCCTCCCACGCCCGCGTCAAGACAAACCCCGGGTCCGTCCGGCCTTGGAGGACACCGGGGGCACCACCCAGCCCGTCCGGCGCTTGAGGACATCAGTAAGCCGCGCTCGCCCACCCGGCGCCAGGCGCTCCCCGCAGCGGGGGGCCGTTCAGCTCACCCTCGGCGTGAGGGGGGTGGGGTCGGAGGAGGTGCGTGTGTCCGGACGTAAAGCGTGTTTTGTGGCGCATGGCTACCGTGAATGTTCGGGGTCCCTGAACGCGCCGTAAAACATGCAGTCCGGACATACGTACCTCCGCAGGCCCCACCCCCCGCCACCACGACACACCCAGCCCGTCCGGCGATTGAGGACATCAGTAACCCGCGCCCACCACCCGGGCGCAGACGCCCGTCCGGCGCAAGGACAACAGTGACCCGCACCGGACACCGGCACGTCAGCCCATGAACTTCTTGAACTCGTCCGGAAGCTCGAAGTTCTTGTCGGGCTCCCCGGCCGGCAGGCCAAACGCGTTGCCCGAGGACGGCTCCGCCGTCTCCCGTCGCGTCGCCGCCGCCTGTTCCTCCAGCTTTCGCTTCATCGGGTTGCCCGACCGCTGCTTCCCCTTCGCGACCTTCTGCTTCTTCTTCGTACGGCCGGGGCCCCCGCCCATCCCGGGAACGCCCGGCATCCCCGGCATCCCCCCGCCCTGCGCCATCTTCGACATCATCTTGCGCGCCTCGAAGAACCGCTCCACGAGGTTCTTGACCGCGCTGACCTCCACGCCGGAACCGCGGGCGATCCGCGCCCGGCGTGAGCCGTTGATGATGGTGGGTTCGTGACGCTCGCCCGGTGTCATCGACTTGATGATCGCGGCGGTACGGTCCACGTCCCGCTCGTCGATGTTGTTGATCTGGTCCTTGATCTGGCCCATGCCGGGGAGCATGCCGAGCAGCTTCGAGATGCTGCCCATCTTCCTGACCTGTTCCATCTGGGCGAGGAAGTCGTCCAGGGTGAAGTCCTTGCCGCCCTTGCTGCTCTGGAGCTTGGCGGCCATCTTCTCGGCCTCGGCCTGGCTGAACGTCTTCTCCGCCTGCTCGATCAGGGTGAGGAGGTCACCCATGTCGAGGATGCGGGACGCCATCCGGTCCGGGTGGAACGCGTCGAACTCGTCGAGCTTCTCGCCGTTGGAGGCGAACATGATCTGCTTGCCGGTGACGTGCGCGATGGAGAGCGCCGCGCCACCGCGGGCGTCGCCGTCGAGCTTGGAGAGGACCACACCGTCGAAGCCGACGCCGTCGCGGAACGCCTCGGCGGTGTTGACCGCGTCCTGGCCGATCATCGCGTCGACGACGAAGAGCGTCTCGTCGGGATTGACCGCGTCGCGGATGTCGGAGGCCTGCTTCATCAGCTCCTGGTCGATGCCCAGGCGGCCCGCGGTGTCGACCACGACGATGTCGTACTGGCGCGACCTTGCGTACTCGATGGAGTCCTTGGCGACCTTGACCGGGTCGCCGACGCCGTTGCCCGGCTCCGGGGCGTACACGGCGACACCCGCGCGCTCGGCGACGACGGAGAGCTGGGTGACGGCGTTGGGGCGCTGGAGGTCACAGGCGACCAGGAGCGGGGAGTGGCCCTGGTTCTTGAGCCAGAGGCCGAGCTTTCCCGCGAGGGTGGTCTTACCCGCGCCCTGGAGGCCGGCGAGCATGATGACGGTGGGCGCCTGCTTGGCGAAGCGCAGCCGCCGGGTCTCACCGCCGAGGATGCCGACGAGCTCCTCGTTGACGATCTTGATGACCTGCTGGCTCGGGTTCAGCGCGCCCGAGACCTCGGCGCCGCTCGCGCGCTCCTTGACCTTGGCGATGAAGGCGCGGACGACGGGCAGGGCCACGTCGGCTTCGAGCAGGGCGATACGGATCTCGCGGGCCGTGGCGTCGATGTCCTCCGGGCTGAGGCGCCCTTTGCCCCGGAGGCTCTTGAATGTGGCTGCGAGGCGGTCGGAGAGAGTGTCGAACACGGTGGTCGCGAATCCTCGGGTCGGGGGCGGGCGGGTAGATCGCCCTCCAGGGTATCTGCCTGAACCAGCACAGCGCCCTCGCCCGCCGGAAATCCGCGGACGAGGGCGCCTTTCACCGCTTGAGGGCCGGGCCCGCGCTCACCTCAGCGCTTCCTCCAGGGACTTCGCCAGGGCCGCCGCGTCCGCCTCCGGCAGGCGCGACCCGTCCGCGCGTGTGACGTAGACGGTGTCCACGGCGTTCGCGCCGAGGGTCGAGACGTGGGCGCTCCGGACCCGTACCGCCGCTTCCTCCAGCGCGCGCCCGATGCGGTGCAGCAGCCCCGGGGCGTCCTGGGCGCGTACCTCGATGACCGTGGCGTGCCGGGAGGCCGTCGGGGCGACGGTCACCCGGGGCGGCGGGGCCTTCACGCCCCGGCGCCTGGGGTACGCGGCCTCGCGTTCGGCGAGCCTGGCGGGGATGTCCAGCGTGCCGTCCAGGGCCCGTACGAGGTCGGCGCGCAGCCGGCTCGCCTGCGGGAGGGAGCCGTACTCCGCGGCCACCCGCCAGCTCAGCAGCAGGACGTCGGAGCGCTCGCCCAGCTCCGTGGGGAGCTCTATGGCGCGCAGGTCGGCCGCCCGGACGGTGAGCCGGTGCAGGGCGAGCACGCCCGCCGCGGCGGGCAGGACGCCCGGCTGGTCGCGCAGCGCGATGACGAGTTCGACGCCGACCGGTTCGGGTTCGGTGTCGGGCTCCTCCTCGGGCGGGGGCTCGGTCTGCGGGGCGTGCAGGGCGAGGACGGGTTCGCCGGTGCGCAGCGCCTCGACGGCGAGGCGTTCCTGTTCGGCGCTGGGCGCGGTGGGTTCGGGTTCGGGGACCTCGTCGCCCGCGAGGACGGCGGCGACCCGCCGCACGAGGTCGGAGACGAGTCCGGCGCGCCAGGTGGACCAGGCCGCGGGCCCGGTGGCCAGGGCGTCCGCCTCGGTCAGGGCGTGGAGCAGCTCCAGGGTGCCGAGGGAGCCGACCCGGCCGGCGACGGAGCTGACCGTCGCGGGGTCGTCCAGGTCGCGCCGGGTGGCGGTGTCGATGAGCAGCAGGTGGTGGCGTACGACGCCGGCGATGACGGCCGTGTCGTCGCGGTCGAAGCCGATGCGTGAGGCGACGTCGCGGGCGATGACCTCACCGGCGACGGAGTGGT
This sequence comes from Streptomyces sp. NBC_01317, assembly GCF_035961655.1. Classification (NCBI taxonomy): domain Bacteria; kingdom Bacillati; phylum Actinomycetota; class Actinomycetes; order Kitasatosporales; family Streptomycetaceae; genus Streptomyces; species Streptomyces sp. NBC_01317. The sequence continues at coordinate 2,408,114 of NZ_CP108393.1, forward strand.
CGCCGGGCCAGCCCTTGCCGATGTCGTGCAGCAGGGCGCTGACGAGGAGCAGGTCGGGCCGGTGGACGCGGCGGGTCAGGGAGGAGGCCTGGACGGCGGTCTCGACGAGGTGGCGGTCGACGGTCCAGGTGTGGACGGGGTTGCGCTGGGGCCGGCAGCGGACCCGCTCCCAGTCGGGCAGGAGCTGGGTGATCAGGCCTTCGGCTTCGAGGGCCTCCCAGACGGGGACGGTGGACTCGCCGGCGCCGAGCAGTTTGACGAGTTCCTCGCGGGCCTCGGCGGGCCAGGGCACCGGCAGGGGCTTCGCGGCGGCGGCGATGCGGCGTACGGCGTGCAGGGAGATCGGCAGGCCCGCCTGGGCGGCGGCGGCCGCGGCCCGCAGGGGCAGGACGAGGTCGCGTTCCACACGTGCGGTACGGGCGAGGACGACCTCGCCGTCCTGCTCCACCACTCCTTCGGCGAGGGGGGTGCGCTCGGGCGCGGGTTTGGTGCCGAGCATGGCGCGCAGCCGGGGCCTGGCGCCCCGGGAGCGGAGCACGCGGTTGACCTCGCGCCAGGTGACGTCGGAGGCGTACGAGACCGTGCGGGCCGCTTCGTACACCTGGCGCAGCAGGGCGTCGGCGTCCAGCAGGCCCAGTTCGGCCGCGACGGAGTCCTGCTCCTGGAGGGCGAGCCGGTCGGTGGCGCGTCCGGTGGTCAGGTGCAGGGCGTCGCGGGCGTCCAGGAGGCGTCTGCGGGCGTCGGAGAGGCCTTCGCGGGGCGCGTCGGCGAGCCAGGACGCGGCGACGGCGCGCAGGGCTGTGGCGTCGCGCAGGCCGCCCCTGGCCTCCTTGAGGTCGGGTTCAAGGAGGAATTGCAGTTCGCCCTGGCGTTCGGCGCGCTCGCGGCAGAGTTCGTCGAGTTCGGGCAGCCGCTTGGGTGCCTGGTTGCGCCAGTCGGCGAGGATCGCGGTCCGTACGCCCGTGACGAGGCCCAAGTCGCCGGCGACGTGCCGGGCGTCGAGCAGCCCGAGCTGGACCTTGAGGTCCTCGCCGGCGGTCCTGCGCGCCTCGGCGGGGGTGCGGACGGAGTGGTCCAGGGCGAGGCCGAGGTCCCACACCGGGTACCAGACGCGGTCGGCGAGGGCCGCGATGGCGGGGGCGCCGGCCTTGCCGTCGTGCAGGAGCAGCAGGTCGAGGTCGCTGCGCGGGGACAGTTCGCCCCGTCCGTAGCCGCCCACGGCGACGAGGGCCGCGCCCCGGACGCTGGCTTCCCTCGCGGCGGTGGTGAACAGCGCGTTCAGCCAGCCGTCGGTCAGTTTCGCGAGGGCGGCGCGCCGCGGCGGCCCGGACCGCGCCTTCTCCTGGAGAAGGCGCAGCCGGGCCGCCGCATAGCCGCTGGGTCCCGAGTCTGTCTGCTCGGTTGTCTCTTCGAGGCTCGTCACCCAGTCGTTCCCGTCTCTCAGAGGGCGTCGGGGCCGCGTTCGCCGGTCCGTACCCGGACCGCCGTGTCGACCGGAACGCTCCATACCTTGCCGTCACCGATCTTGCCGGTTCTGGCTGCCTTGACCACTACCTCGATGAGCTCTTCGGCGTCGCTGTCCTCGACCAGTACCTCGATACGGATCTTCGGGACGAGGTCGACGGTGTACTCCGCACCCCGGTAGACCTCGGTGTGACCGCGCTGCCGGCCGTACCCGCTGGCCTCCGTGACCGTGAGCCCCTGGATCCCGAAGGCCTGGAGGGCCTCCTTGATCTCGTCGAGCCGGTGTGGCTTCACGACTGCGGTGATGAGCTTCATGCGTCCACCTTCTTGTTCGTCGCCGCTCCGGCGATGTCGGCCGGGACGCTACTACGGCCCGAGGGAGAGCCGCCCAGCGCACTGAAGTCGTAGGCCGACTCCGCGTGGAAGGCCATGTCGACGCCGCTCGTCTCGTCGTCCTCGGAGGCCCGGAAGCCGATCGTCTTGTCGACGAGCTTGGCGAGGATCCAGGTGACGACGAAGGAGTAGGCCATCACCGAGAAGGCTCCGACGGCCTGCTTGCCGAGCTGGTCGAGACCGCCGACGCCGTTGATGGCGAGGACGCCCACGAGCAGGGTGCCGATCAGACCACCGACGAGGTGGACACCGACGACGTCCAGGGAGTCGTCATAGCCGAGCTTGTACTTGAGGCTGACGGCCCAGGAGCAGATCGCACCGGCCACGACGCCGATGAGCAGCGCGCCGAACGGGTTGACCGCCGCGCCGGACGGGGTGATGGCGACCAGGCCGGCGACGGCGCCGGAGGCGGCGCCCAGGGTGGTGAACGCGCCGTGGCGGATGCGCTCGTAGGCGAGCCAGCCGATCATCGCGGCGGCGGTGGCGATCTGGGTGTTGAACGCCATGATCGCGGCGGTGCCGTTGGCGGCCAGCGCCGAGCCGGCGTTGAAGCCGAACCAGCCGAACCACAGCAGTCCGGCGCCGAGCACGACGAGCGGCAGGCTGTGCGGGCGCATCGGGTCCTTCTTGAATCCAATGCGTTTGCCGACGACCAGGACCGCGGCGAGTCCGCCGACACCGGCGTTGATGTGGACCGCCGTACCACCGGCGAAGTCGATCACGCCGAGCTTGAAGAGCCAGCCGTCGGACTGCCACACCCAGTGGGCGATCGGGAAATACACCACGCTGACCCACAGCGCGATGAACAGGGTCCAGGAACTGAATTTCACGCGGTCGGCGAGTGCGCCGCTCATCAGTGCCGGGGTGATGACGGCGAACATCAGCTGGAACAGGGCGAAGGCGAAGACGGGAATGCCTTCCTTGCCCCCGGTCAGCGTGTCGGCCGTAATGCCCTTCAGCCCGATGTGGTCGAAGTTGCCGAGCAGCCCCCCGCCGATGTCGTCGCCGAACGTCAGTGAGTACCCGTACAGGACCCACAGCACGCTGACGACGGCGAGCGCGCTCATCGACATCATGAGCATGTTGAGGGCGCTCTTCACCCGCACCATGCCGCCGTAGAAGAATGCCAGGCCGGGCGTCATCAGCATGACGAGCGCGGCACTGATCAATACGAATGCGGTATCTGCGCCATTCAAGGCCAGCGTCTCCTCGGAAGTCGGAACGGCCCGTGCGGATGCTCAGGGGGGTCTGGGCCGACTGTGCTGAGGAGATTGGCGCAGCGCCGTTTCAGTCAGTGCCGCTACATGTTTCACAACAGTGACGAAGACGTCCTGGATGTTACGTGCCGATGAACCGCGGGACATCGTAAACCGGCCGCGGCCGTCACCCTGCTGACCTCGCGGCGGGGGAGCCGTGTCGGGCTGTACGGGGTGACGGCCGCGGCCGGAGTCCGGGTGCCACTCAGACCGCCTCGGCGGACTCGGGCAGCTGGGTGGAGAGACGGTCGGTCAGATAGGCGATCTCGGCCACGTCGCCGAAGTCCCGCGCGGCGGTGTCGACGGTTTTGCGCAGCCGGTTGTTGACCCGCTCCGACCGCACCTTCTTCGCCGCGTCCAGGGCGGTCTGGGCCAGGGCGGCCGACTCCTCGGGCTCTCGCTTGAGCAGGTGCACGGTCGCCATGCCGATGAGGTTGAGCGCGTACGACCGCTGGTGCTCCCGGTCGTGCTCGAAGAGCTCGACGGCGCGCCTCATGACGGGCTCGGCGAGGGAGGCGTACGTCGGGCTGCGGCCGGCGACATAGGCCAGATCGCGGTACGAATGGGCGTTCTCGCCGTTCAGCTCGGCCTCGGAGAAGAAGCGGATCCAGTCGGGCTCGGGTTCGCCGTCCAGGCCCACGTCGGAGAAGGTGTCCTCGGCCATCCGGACGGCCCGTTTGCACTTGCTCGGCTGGCCCATATTCGCGTACGCGCGCGCCTCCATCGCATACAGCATCGCCTGCGTCCTGGAGGTGGCGCAGTCGCGGCTGCCGTACTGGGCGAGGTGGATCAGTTCCAGCGCGTCGTCGGGCCGGCCCAGATGGATCATCTGACGGCTCATCGAGGACAGGATGTACGAGCCGAGCGGCTTGTCCCCCGCCTCCTTGGCGGCGTGCAGCGCGAGGACGAAATACTTCTGGGCGTTGGGCTGGAGTCCTACGTCGTAGCTCATCCAGCCGGCCAGCTCGGCCAGTTCGGCGGCGCACCGGAACAGCCGCCGGGCCGTCTCCTGCGGCTGGGGCTCCTGGAGCAGGTCGGTCACCTCGTGGAGCTGCCCGACGACCGCCTTGCGCCGCAGCCCGCCGCCGCACTGCGCGTCCCACTGCCGGAACATGGTCGTGGTCGACTCCAGCAGGTCCAGCTCCGTCCGGGACAGCCGGGAGGGGCGGGATCCCAGGTCCTCCGGGCGCTCGCCGACGGAGTGCTCGCGCTCGACGGCCGGGATGGGTACGAGCCAGCGCTGCATGGGCTCGACCAGGGACGGTCCCGCCGCCAGGGCCAGCGAGGAGCCGAGGAAGCCGCGCCGGGCCAGCATCAGGTCGCTGCGCGAGAACTCGCTGAGCAGCGACACGGTCTGCGGTCCCGCCCAGGGCAGGTCGACGCCGGACACCGAGGGTGACTGGTGTGCGGAGCGCAGGCCGAGGTCCTCCACGGCCACAACGGTGCCGAACCGCTCCGAGAACAGCTCGGACAGGATCCGCGGAATGGGCTCGCGGGGCTGCTCGCCGTCGAGCCAGCGCCGTACCCGCGAGGTGTCCGTGCTGATGTGGTGGGCGCCCATCTCGCGGGCCCTGCGGTTGACTTGACGTGCGAGTTCGCCCTTCGACCAGCCGCTTCGCACAAACCACGAGCCCAGCTGCCCGTTCGGGCTCTTGCCTGAATTCGTGCCGCTCGCGCCGCTGCCGCCCACTCGTACGCCCCCATCCGCTCAAGCCCTGTCACGCGAACCGCTATCAGAATGCCGTGAGGTGCGGTCCCCTGTCCGGAGGTTGCCCCCCTTCGAACAGGAAACCGAGTTGCCCCGGGCATACCCGTGGTCGCACTTTCCTCCGGGGTCCGTGTACCGAAAGTAATCCTACGATCACCCGTCCGGCGAGGGTGATTCCAGAAACGCCACCATTCGCCACCCCTTCGAATGAACTCGCCTCCGGCCGGGCGCGATTCACTTGACAGACGACGATCAGAAACGGGTGAAGCGGTGTGCGCCGGGGCGCGTACGGCGGACCGCACCACCCCCAGTGCTCCCGTACGCCGCCGGAAGCGACCCGACGAACACAGAGGGTCACGGGCAGACTGCGAGTCGTAACCACCGGCGCACTCGACCCGTTGGAGGGGGCATGGGCTTCACGATCGGCGGCACGCGCCGCCGCGGCCGCGGCACCACGGAGTGCACGGCGGTGGCGGAGTACACGGGAATCTGGGGCTGGGACGTCGCCCCCGGCTCGCCCGAAGGGCCGGGCGACGAGGTGCCGGCGGGCGCGACGCTGGCCGAGGTCACCAAGGTGTGGTCCGAGTCTCCTGGAGCGTCGGTCCTGCTGCCGGTGGGCCGCAGCTTCGACGTCCTCGACGTGTCGGCCACGGCCGGCTCGCGGGCCCTGGTCCGCCTGGAGCGGATGGGACTCCCCCTGGGCCCGGTCCTGGCGACGCCCTGCGGGCGCGCGTACTTCTTCGTGGCGCCCGGGGCGGCGGCCGAACTGCCCCAGCTGCTCTACCGCATGGGCTGGGACGACGCGGGCCTGGACCTGCGCTGCCAGGGCTCGGGCCACGTACCGGCCCCACCCACCGAGATCCCGGGCCAGGGCCCGGTCCGCTGGCTGCGCCCCCCGTCCCTGGACACCGGGGCGACCCCGCCCCAGGCAAGACTGCTCCTGGGCACACTGGCGTACATCTGCCACCGCTCAGCCGCCTAGCCCACTGGCGCGGCCCCCCGTTCCCGCACGCGCTTCGCGCGTATCTCCTCAAGCGCCGGACGGGCTTGAAATGCCATCAAGCCCGTCCGGCGCTTGAGGACATCAGTAACCGCAACCAAGCACCATGCGGCGCTACTCGCCGATGAGCGCGTCCACGAACGCGCCCGCCTCGAACGGCGCCAGGTCATCCGCGCCCTCCCCCAGCCCCACCAGCTTCACCGGGACGCCCAGCTCCCGCTGGACCGCGATCACGATGCCGCCCTTCGCGGTGCCGTCCAGCTTGGTCAGGACGATCCCGGTGATGTCCACGACCTCCGCGAACACCCGCGCCTGGACCAGCCCGTTCTGCCCGGTCGTCGCGTCCAGCACCAGCAGCACCTCGTCCAGCGGCCCGTGCTTCTCCACGACCCGCTTGACCTTGCCCAGCTCGTCCATCAGCCCGGTCTTGGTGTGCAGCCGCCCGGCGGTGTCGATGAGCACCACGTCGGCGCCCTCCGCGATGCCTTCCTTGACCGCGTCGAAGGCCACCGACGCGGGGTCGCCGCCCTCGGGTCCGCGTACCGTACGGGCCCCGACCCGCTGCCCCCACGTCTGGAGCTGGTCGGCCGCCGCCGCGCGGAACGTGTCCGCCGCGCCGAGCACGACCGACTTCCCGTCCGCGACCAGCACCCGCGCCAGCTTGCCCGTGGTGGTGGTCTTGCCGGTGCCGTTGACCCCGACGACCATCACGACGGCCGGGGTGTCCAGGAGGCTCTCGGTCCTGACCGTCCGGTCGAAGTCCTCCCGGTCCGCGCCGACGTCCAGCAGCGCCACCAGTTCCTCACGCAGCAGCGTGCGCAGCTCGCCGGGCGTCCGGGTGCCCAGCACCCGCACGCGCTCCCGGAGCCGTCCGACCAGCTCCTGGGTGGGCGCGACGCCGACGTCCGCCGTGAGCAGCGTCTCCTCGATCTCGTCCCAGGTGTCGTCGTCCAGGTGCTCGCGCGACAGGAGCGTGAGCAGCCCCTTGCCGAGGGAGTTCTGCGAGCGGGAGAGCCGCGCGCGGAGCCGGACCAGCCGGCCGGCGGTCGGCTCGGGGATCTCGATCTCGACGGCGGGCGGCGCGCCGACCACCGGGTCCTCGACGGCGACCGGCGTCCCCGTGGCGTCCGAGGCGTCCGGGAGACCGACCTCCTCGATGGTGCGGCGCGGTTCGTCGCGCGGCGTCTCCGCCTCGTCACCGACGTGTGGCTCGGCGGGCGGAGCTGTGAGGGTCGGCGAGCTCGACGGCGCCCGGGGCGGCAGCTTCTTCTTCTTACGGCTGCCGACCACGAGCCCGCTGATCGCGCCGACCGCGACCAGGGCGATGACTACAACAAGGATGACGATTTCCATAACGCTCCCAGTATCGGCCACGACCGCGCCGGTCCCCGGTTCCGGAGGGTCACATACAGAACACGGTCGGAATATGGCCTTTTGCGATGAACGTACAAGACGGACCGGCCGCGTCCTGCTTCGCGCCCTATCCCATCTCCTCCAGCGTCTTGCCCTTGGTCTCCTTGACGAAGATCAGCACGAAGGGCAGCGACAGCGCCGCGAAACAGGCGTAGATGATGTACGTCCCCGAGAGGCTCCAGTCCGCGGAGAGGCTCGGGAAGCTCGCGGTGATCGCGTAGTTGGCGATCCACTGCGCCGAGGCCGCGACGCCCAGCGCCGCCGCGCGGATCTTGTTGGGGAACATCTCGCCGAGGAAGACCCAGACCACGACCCCCCAGGACAGCGCGAAGAAGAGCACGAAGACATGCGCCGCGACCAGGGCGGTCGTGCCCTCGGTGGTGGGGAGCTTGCCGTTCACGAGGGGGGCGGAGAACGCCCAGGCCTCGAAGGCCAGGGCGACGGTCATGCCGCAGGATCCGACGATCGCCAGCGGCTTGCGGCCCACCCGGTCCACCAGCGAGATCGCGATGATCGTGCCGATGATGTTCACGATCGAGGTCGTGAAGGAGTAGAGGAACGAGCTGGACGGGTTGATCCCGACGGACTGCCAGAGCGTCGCCGAGTAGTAGAAGGCGACGTTGATGCCGACCAGCTGCTGGAAGGCCGACAGTCCGATGCCGACCCACACGATGGGCAGGAAGTTACGGCCGTTCAGCAGGTCCTTGAAGGTCGACTTGTGCTCCCGGCGCATCGCCAGCTCGATCTCCGCGGCTCGCGCGTCCAGGTCGACGTCGTTGTCCTCGACGGAGGCGAGCACCCGCTTCGCCTCCACCTCCCGGCCCATGGCGATCAGATAGCGGGGCGACTCGGGGATCGTGAAGGACAGCACACCGTACGAGATCGCCGGGACGACCATCACCCCGAGCATCCACTGCCACGCCTCAAGGCCGGCGAGGTCGCCGCGCTGGTCGCCGTCGGCGAGCTGGAGGATGCCGTAGTTCACCAGCTGCGAGATGGCGATGCCGAGCACGATGGCGCCCTGCTGGAAGGAGCCGAACCGGCCCCGGTACGCGGCGGGCGACACCTCCGCGATGTACGCGGGGCCGATCACCGAGGCCATCCCGATCGCGAAGCCGCCGATGACCCGCCAGACCGCGAGGTCGTAGATGTCGAAGGGCAGGGCGGAACCCACCGCGCTGATGGTGAACAGGACCGAGGAGATCCGCATGCAGGGGAGGCGGCCGATCCGGTCGGCGATCCGGCCGGCGGTGGCCGCGCCGATCGCGGAGCCCAGCAGAGCGACGGCGACGACCTGGGCGAGCGGCAGTGAACCGATGTGGTAGCGGCCCCGGATGCCCTGGACGGCGCCGTTGATCACGGAGCTGTCGTAGCCGAAGAGGAATCCGCCCATCGCCGCGGCCGTGGTGATGTGGATGACGTGGCGCAGGTGGTCGGGGCGGGGCGCGTTGCCGTCGGAGGGCTGCACCTTCGTGGTGGTGGTCACATGAACTCCTGGAGCCCCCGGCGTCGCCGGGTGTGGGGGGGCGAGCCCCCACAGTGGCGCATAACGGGGCATCACGCCCCGCTGCAACACCCGCCGGTTGGGTGAAAACTCAACCGTCAGCGGAGCCGCTGGCTGATGACCTTGGAGACTCCGTCGCCCTGCATGGAGACGCCGTACAGTGCGTCGGCGACCTCCATCGTGCGCTTCTGATGGGTGATCACGATCAGCTGGGAGCTTTCCTGGAGCTCCTGCATGATGCGGATCAGCCGCTGGAGGTTGGTGTCGTCCAGGGCCGCCTCCACCTCGTCCATGACGTAGAACGGGCTGGGCCTGGCCTTGAAGATGGAGACCAGCAGGGCGACGGCGGTCAGGGACCGTTCGCCGCCGGAGAGCAGGGACAGCCGCTTGACCTTCTTGCCGGGCGGCCTGGCCTCGACGTCGACGCCGGTGGTGAGCATGTGGTCGGGGTCGGTGAGGATCAGCCGGCCCTCGCCGCCGGGGAAGAGCCGGGAGAACACGCCCTCGAACTCCCGTGCCGTGTCGCGGTACGCCTCGGTGAAGACCTGCTCGACCCGCTCGTCGACCTCCTTCACCACGAGGAGCAGGTCCGTCCGGGTCTTCTTGAGGTCTTCGAGCTGCTCGGAGAGGAACTGGTGGCGTTCCTCCAGCGCCGCGAACTCCTCCAGGGCGAGCGGGTTCACCTTCCCGAGCTGCTGGTACGCCCGTTCGGCCGCCTTCAGCCGCTTCTCCTGCTCGGCGCGGGCGTAGGGCCGGGGCCGGTTGCGGGGGTCCTCGGGATCGTCGGGCAGGGTCTCGCCCTCGGCGGGCGGGGACGGCGGTACGAGCTGGTCGGGGCCGTACTCCGCGACCAGCCCGGCCGGCTCTATGCCCAGCTCCTCCAGGGCCTTGGCCTCCAGCTGCTCGATGCGCATGCGCTTCTCGGCGCCGAGGACCTCGCCGCGGTGGACGGAGTCGGTGAGCTTGTCCAGCTCGGCCTTGAGGTCGCGGCCCTGGGTGCGCTCGGTGACCAGCTCCCGCTCTCGCTCGGCCTTGGCGGCCTCGGCGGCGGTACGTTCCGCCTCGGCGCGGACGACGGAGACCTCGACGTGGGCGAGCAGCTGGCGGGCGCCGGACGCGACGGCTCCGGCGACGCGGGCCTCGTGGCGCAGCCGTGCGCGCCGCTGCTCGGCGCGCGCCCGCGCCTCGCGCTCGGCGCGCGCTCCCCGGTCGAGGGCGTCGGCGCGGCCGGCGAGGCCCTTGACCCGTTCCTCGTGGGTACGGACCTGGAGGCGCGCCTCCATCTCGGTCTGGCGGGCGTTGGCCCCGTCGGCGGCCAGCCGGTCCCGTACGGACGTGTCGGGCTCGTCCTCCGCGCCGTCCCCGGCCTCCTGGGCGACGAGGAGCCGCTCGGCCAGCTCCTCGGCCTCCTCGGTGGCGCGCTCCAGGGCGTCCTGGGCCTTGGCGGCGGCGGAGGCGGTGCGCCCGGCCTCCCCTTCGGCGCCGCGGGCCTGCCCGGAGAGGCGGCCGAGCTGCCCTGACACGGCGGACTTGGCGCGGTCGGCGGCGCGGCGGAGGTCACCCAGCTCCTCGACGAGCGCGGCGCGTTCGGCACGGGTGGCGGTGGCCCTGGCCTGCGCTTCTGCCAGCTCCTCGCTGCGTACGTCCAGCTCACGGAGGGCGGCGGCGGCCTCGTCCACGGACGCCTGGACCTCCAGCAGGCTGGGCGCGCCCGCGGAGCCGCCGTGCGCGAAGTGCGCACCGAGGAGGTCACCGTCGGCGGTCACGGCGACGAGGCCGGGCTCGGCGGCGATCAGTTCCTCGGCGTCTTCGAGGGTCCCGACGACGACGATGTCCCGGACGAGATATCTCACGGCGTCCATGAGCTCACGGGGCCCCCGCACAAGCTCAACAACGCGGGGCGCGCGCGTGCCGCCGCCTCCGGCGGAAAGGATGTCCTCAATAGCCGGACGGGCTTGATGGGCGCCCCGATCAAGCCCGTCCGGCGATTGAGGACACAGCGGGGCCGGAGGCACCGCAAGCTCGGCCCCGGGGGCGTCCTCCGTGCTGACCGCCTGGGATGGGACCGCGCCCTGACCAGCCGTGGACACCACCGCACCCCCCTGCGCCGGCACCCCGCCCGAGGGGCCCGCCAGGAGCAGGGACGCCCGGCCCGCGTCCTGGGCGCGCAGGAGGCGGATCGCGGTCGCCGCCGCGCCCGGCGAAGAGACCGCGATCGCGTCCGCCGCCGCCCCCAGCGCCGCCGCCACCGCGATCTCGTGGCCCGGGGTCACCGTCAGCAGCTCGGCGGCCGGGCCGAGCAGGCCCGTCAGCTGGTCGCGGGCCGCGAGCAGCGCGCCGGAGCCGTCCTTGCGGCGCAGCCCCAGGGCCAGCGCGTCGTGGCGCGCCGCGACCGCCGCGCGCTCCCGGTCCGTGCCCGTCGCCGCCTCCCGCGCCGCCGAGAGCGCCGCCTCCGCCCCCGCCAGCGCCTCCCGCGCCGCCGCGTACCGCTCCGCCAGGTCCTCGTCCTCGGCGTCCAGCCCGTCGACCTCCGCCTTGAGCTGCTCGTACTCCTCCCGCGCCGCCGCCGCCCGCTCCCCCGCCGCGTCCCTCGCCTCCGCCAGCCGCCCGATCTCGGCCTGCGCGGACGCGGCCCGCCCCCGCGCCGCGTTGACCTGCCCCGCCAGCCGCGCCAGCCCCTCGCGCCGGTCCGCGATCGCCCGCGCCACGTCCTTGAGGCGGCGTTCCTCCACCGCCAGCGCCCGCTCCAGCTCCGAGCGGTGCGCGACGGTGTCCTCCAGCGCGTGCTCGGCCGCCTCCAGCGCGGCCTCCAGCTCCGCCTCCTGCTCGCGGATCCTGGCGGCCTCCCGCTCCATGTCCTCGGGCTCCCGCCCCCGGCGGTCGTCCGTGGGCGGCGCGGTCGCGCTCTTCACCCGCGCGTCGGCCAGCGAGATCGTGCCCCGTACCCGCTCCGCCAGCTGGGACAGCTCGTACCAGGTCTGCTGCGCCCGCTGGAGCCGGGGCGCGAGGCGCCGTACTTCGTCCTCCAGTTCGGTCTCCCGCGTCAGCGCCGCCTTGAGCCGCCCCTCCGCCTCCTCCTTGCGCTGTTTCAGCTCGGCCTCGTCCGCGATCTCCGTACGCAGCGCGTCCCGCAGCCGTACGAGATCGTCGGCGAGCAGCCGAAGCCGCGCGTCGCGCAGGTCGGCCTGGATGACGGCGGCCCGCCGGGCCACCGCGGCCTGCCGCCCGAGCGGCTTGAGCTGGCGGCGCAGCTCGTCGGTGAGGTCCTGGACGCGGGCCAGGTTCGCCTGCATGGAATCCAGTTTCCGCAGCGCTTTCTCCTTGCGCTTGCGGTGTTTGAGCACACCCGCCGCCTCCTCGATGAAGGCCCGGCGGCCCATCGGATCGGCGTGCAGGACGGAATCCAGCTGGCCCTGTCCGACGATCACGTGCATCTCGCGGCCGATACCGGAGTCGGAGAGGAGTTCCTGGATGTCGAGAAGCCGGCAGGTGTCCCCGTTGAGCTGGTATTCACTGCCGCCGTTGCGGAACATGATCCGCGTAATGGTGACTTCCGCGTAGTCGATCGGCAGTGCGCCGTCGGAGTTGTCGATCGTGAGGGAGACCTCGGCGCGGCCGAGCGGTGGCCGCCCGGTCGTCCCGGCGAAGATCACGTCCTCCATCTTTCCGCCGCGCAGCGATTTCGCTCCCTGTTCGCCCATGACCCAGGACAGCGCGTCCACGACGTTCGATTTACCGGAGCCGTTCGGGCCCACCACACAGGTGATGCCCGGCTCGAAGCGCAGTGTCGTGGCGGACGCGAAGGATTTGAACCCGCGCAGGGTCATGGCCTTGAGGTGCACGCCGCCGGACTTTACCCCGCTCCCGTGGCCGTCCGGCGGTTTCGCCGCCGAACGCGCAGGGCACATCAGACCTTAGGAAAGGGCGTCGTACGGTCAACCTCGCTGTGTACAACGGAAGATGGAAAGAAAGAAGGGACGCCGAAGCGTCCCTTGCATATCTTGCTGAATGGTGCCGAATCTGCGTGAGTGTGACTCACCTGGCCCCGACGGGGGCTGTCATGAGGTGAGCGCAGGCTCCCCTTGGTGGACCTCGATGTCCATGTTCTCGAACAACGAGTCTCCAGGGTGCTGTGCGACGGCGGCGTTCAACGCGTCGTTCTCGGACTGGATCCGTACGAGCTCGGATTCGAGGTCCTGGACACGCTTCTGAAGCCGTCGCATCTCGGCGAGGAGTCGCGGGTCGGAACCGCCGACGTAACCGAGAAGCGCCTTTGCCATGATGGATGGTCCTCCACACTGAGTGACCGACCGTATGCGGTTGGGTCATAGGGGAAATCGCACCCGCGATGCCTGACAGTGCTTGCTCCACTGCGGTTCTTACTGCCAAACAGCTAAGGTGCGCGGGGATTCCAGAGTCTCACCAAAAAGTTTGACGGTCAACACGATCACCGCCCGTGCAGGCCGTCGGCCCGGGGGGCCCGGCCGCCGGAACGCGGCACCGCCTCACCCACGGGCCCCTGCGGGCGTGGAGATCTTCGTTAATCGCGCAGCCTCGCACGGCGGGGCCATTTTTGGCAACCACCAGGTCAATGCCGACGTCCGCGGGTGCCGAGGGCGCGCGCCGGCCCTCCGGCCGGTGTCCTGAAACCCCTCCCGGACGGCCGGCTCAGCGGATCGCGAAGGTCTCGTACCCCCCGCGCGCTGTGCCCCATATCTCTGTCACACCGTCGACCCGTCCGGGTGTGTCGCCGGAGCGCAGCCACTCCAGGAGGCCGTGGCACTTCTCACGCGCCCCTTCCGCCACCACCTGCACCCGGCCGTCGTCGAGGTTGAGCGCGAACCCGGTCAGCCCGCCGATCTCCAGCGCGTTCGCCCTGGTGAACCAGCGGAAGCCCACTCCCTGTACCCGCCCGCGCACCCAGGCGGTGAGCCGTACGTCGTCATTCACGGCCACACGTTATCCCCGCCAATCGGCCGTACGACACGTCGGCCCCGGACGCCATGGGCTACAGTCCGGTCACAATGAGCCTCACTCGAACGGGTGAGGCACATTGCTATCAAGATCAGGTCGAGAGCATGAGGAAGGCACAGTCGATGGGACGCCATTCGCGCTCCGCCGCCGTACCCGCCGCTGTTGACTACGCGGACGCCACGGCAGGCAGGCACCGGGGTGGTGCACGCCGTAAGCGGCGGGTCGCCGCCCCCGTGAGGACCGGACTGCTCGGCGCCTCGGCGGCGATGGCCGTCGGCGCGGTGGCGGTGGCCTCGGGGCTGCTGCCCGGCGGTGACCAGTACAACGTCGGCGGTGGGCCGACCGGTGAGCAGGTACGCACCGACGGCGCGCCGGAGCTGCTGGAGCAGGGCAGCGCCTCGGCCGAGCCCACGGAATACCCGTCCGCCTCCGTGTCCGCCTCGCCCTCGACGCCGGGCCGGGTGCCGACCACCCCGGCCAAGAAGCGCGCCGCCACCCCGTCGAAGCCGTCGGCCGACGCGTCGAAGAAGGCGAAGGTCCCGGTCACCCGGGCGCCCGAGACGAAGAAGACCGAGGCCCCCGCGACGAAGGCCCCGGAGCCCGAGCAGACGACCCAGCGCGCGGCCGAGGGCCAGGTGCAGGGCCCCGCGGCGGCGTCCGCCGCGACCGCCGTCCTCTCCTTGGTGAACGAGGAGCGGGCGAAGGTCGGATGCGCCCCGGTCAAGGCCGACGCCTCCCTGGCCGGGCTGGCCCAGGACTTCAGCGAGGACATGGCCGCGCGCGGCTTCTTCGACCACACGGATCCCGACGGGAAGACTCCGTGGGACCGCGCGGACCAGGCCGGGGTGCAGAAGCTCGGCGGCGAGAACATAGCCAGGGGCCAGGCCGACGCCCAGGCGGTGATGGACTCGTGGATGAACAGCGAGGGCCACCGGGCGAACATATTGAACTGCGACTACACCCGGCTGGGCGTAGGGGTGCACACCGGCACGGGCGGCCCGTGGTGGACACAGGACTTCGGGTTCTGACGGCCTGACGACACCACCGGTACGGAACGACAGCACCACCCGTACGGAAGGCCTACACCGCCGTACGCGGCGGGCGCTGGCAGTGGGGGCAGAAATAGCTGGAGCGGTTCATCCACGGCCTGCGCCGGATGGGGGTCCCGCAGCGCCGGCACGGCTCGCCCTCCCGGCCGTACGCGTCCAGCGACCGGTCGAAGTAACCCGATTCGCCGTTCACATTGACGTACAGGCTGTCGAAGCTGGTGCCGCCGACGGCGAGCGCGCCGTTCATCACGTCCCGCGCGTGACCGAGCAGTTCGACGGCGCGCGGCCGGGGCAGGGTCGCGGTGGGGCGTTCGTAGTGCAGCTTGGCGCGCCAGAGCGCCTCGTCCGCGTAGATGTTGCCGACGCCGCTGATCAGTGACTGGTCCAGGAGCGCGCGTTTGACGGTCGTACGGCGCAGGCGCAGCGCCTTGTAGAACGCGTCGTCGTCGAACTCCGGGTCCAGGGGGTCCCTGGCGATGTGCGCGATGACGTCGGGCAGCCCGTCGGGGGAATTGTCGTGCAGCGAGAGCCCGCCGAAGGTGCGCTGGTCGACGAAGCGCAGCTCGGTGCCGAGGGAGTCGGCGAACCGGATGCGGATCCGCAGGTGTTTCTCGTCGGGCGTGGTCTCCGGCTGGACGAGGAGCTGACCGCTCATGCCGAGGTGGCCGAGGATCGAGGCGTCGGTGTCGGCGAGCGGGAGCCAGAGGTATTTGCCGCGCCGGCGGGCCGTGCCGATGGTGTGGCCCTTGATGCGGGCCGCGAAGTCCTCACCGCCGGCGAGGTGGCGCCGTACCGCGCGCGGATGCAGGACGTCGGTCGCGGCGACGGTCCGGCCGCTGACCCAGCGCTCCAGACCACGCCGTACCACTTCGACCTCGGGCAGCTCGGGCACGGGACTCCTCGCGGGACAGCCGGACAGGACAGGCCGGACAGGACAAGAGCGTGAACGGGCGACGCCCCTCACACCGGGGTTCGGTGCGAGGGGCGTACCAAAAGGACCGTACGGCTGACCGTGCTACCGGTCAGCCGCGTCCGCGGAAGCGGGGTCGGCAGGGACCACGCCGTCAGGATCGATGCCGTGCCCGGAGTGCCCGGAGCCGGAGCCCGAGCCGTTGACGGACCCCGAGCCGTTGGCCTCGGGGCCGGACGGCGCCACGTCCCCGGGAACCCCCGGGGTCTCCGGGGCCGGGTCGGCCCCTTCGATGTGCACGACGTTCTTCTCCGCCGCCGCCCGTTCGTCCGCGTCGGCCCTGATCGACCGCCACGCGGACTCCGCCGCCTGCTGTTCCGCTTCCTTCTTGCTGCGGCCGGTGCCGGTGCCGTACGAGACACCACCGACGCGGGCGGCAGCAGTGAAGGTCTTTTCGTGATCGGGGCCGGTTTCCGTGACGAGATACTCGGGAACCCCGAGACTCTCCGCCGCGGTGAGCTCCTGGAGACTGGTCTTCCAGTCCAGGCCGGCTCCGAGGTTGGAGGACTTCTCGATGAGCGGGTCGAAGAGCCGGTGCACCAGCTCCGAGGCCGCGTCGAGACCCTGGTCGAGATAGACGGCGCCGATCACCGCTTCAAGGGTGTCGGCGAGGATGGAAGCCTTGTCCCGGCCACCCGTGCCCTCTTCGCCCCGGCCGAGCCGGATGAAGGAGCCGAGTTCCAGGCCGCGGCCCACTTCCGCCAGCGCACGCGAGTTGACCACCGCGGCCCGCAATTTGGCCAGCTGGCCTTCAGGCAGGTCGGGATGGGTGCGGTACAGCGTGTCCGTGACCACCAGGCCGAGCACCGAATCCCCGAGGAATTCGAGCCGCTCGTTGGTGGGCAGACCGCCGTTCTCGTACGCGAACGAACGATGGGTCAGCGCACGCACCAGAAGGGCGGACTCCAGCTGATAGCCGAGCCGCCCTTCCAGAAGCGTGGGGGACGAGGCCGTACTGACGTTGTCTGCCTGCTTCTTGGCAGTGGACAGTTCAGACATCGTGCCTCTCACCAGCCGCTCAGACCTCGAGGACCTGGCGCTTGTTGTACGTGCCACAGCTCGGGCACGCGATGTGCTGGAGCTTCGGCTCCTGGCAGCGCTCGCACGACACCAGGGTGGGGACCGCAGCCTTCCACTGCGACCGGCGGTGGCGCGTGTTGCTGCGCGACATCTTCCGCTTCGGAACAGCCACGGCTACTTCTCCTGCTTCTCGTCGACGCCAGCTGCGGCGCCGCCCATGTTGTCCTTCTCGCCGTCCTTGACGGTTTCGGCGAGTCCCTGCAATGCCGCCCAACGGATGTCGACGGCGTCGTGGTGGTGACCGGGATTCTCCTCCAGCCTGATTCCGCATTCGGAACACAGGCCGGCGCAGGTCTCCCGGCACACCGGCTGCATCGGCAGTGCGAGCACCACCGCATCACGCAGCACCGGTTCGAGGTCGAACAGTCCGTCCTCGATGAACAGCGTGTCCTCGTCGTCCTCGGCGTCGTCGCCGGGCTCCGCACGGATGCGGCCCCGGTCATCGGCGTCGTGGTACGAGAACAGCTCCTGGAAGTCCGCCTCGACCGGTTGGCCCAGCGGCTCCAGACACCTTACGCACTCCCCCTCGGCCGTCGCACGGGCGGTGCCGGTGACAAGCACGCCCTCCATGACGGATTCGATACGGAGAGTGAGGTCCACCGGGCCGCCCTCGGGCGTGCCGATGACTCCGCCGATGCCGAAGTCCTGGGGTGCGGGGACCGTCCTGGTCAGCTTCCTGAGCGCACCAGGACGCCGCCCCAGCTCGTGTGTGTCGAACACGAGGGGGTCGCGGTGGTCGAGGCGCGCGTTCAGGGCTGTTCCAACTTTCGGATCGTGGAGGGGCCGCCACAGTGTCGCGGAAACGAAGAGGGCAGCGGGGCCGCGGACATACACGCGGCCGAAGAGCCAGGGTACTGGACCGGCCGCCGTAGGCCCAATCCGGGCCCCGGGTGCCTCAGCGGCCCTGTTCGTACCGGCGCAGCTGGTCGAGGTCGATCATGCTCGTGTCGAAGAGGCTGGTCTCGTCCAGGGCGCCCTGCTGGTCGGGATGGGGCCGGCCGGGCTGGTGCTGCGGGACGGGCGGCTGCTGGTCGGCGGGCTGCTGCCAGCCGTAGTTCGGGTCGTAGCCCTGGGCCTGGCCCTGCTCCTGGCCGTATCCCTGGGTGACCGGGGGCTGCTGCTGGTACGCGTACGGGTCCTGCTGGTAGCCGGCCCCGTAGGTGTCCTGCTGCCCGTATCCGGCGTACGCCTGGTCGGTGTAAGCCGGGTCCTGGTAGCCGGTCTCCTGGTACGCGGCGGCCGGCTGCCCGTAGGCGGGGTCCACGTACGGCTGCTGGGCGGGGACCTGGGGCACCTGCGCGGCCTGCGCCGCCTCCTGCCCGGCGGGCTGCTCGCGCGGCAGCTCCGCGAGGTCCGCCCAGTGGTCGGCGTCGCTGGTCTGCATCTGGGGGCCCGCCGCGTCCTGGGCGGCGAGGTGCGCGGCCAGGTCGTCGATCTCGGTCCTGCCCAGCAGCTTCTGCCGGCCTCGGCCGACGGCTTCGAGGGTCTTGGAGAGGACCGCCTCGAAGGCGCCGATCTTGGCGTCCACGTATTCGTCGGCGCGCCTGATCAGGGTCTCGGGGTCGGCGCTGTACTCGGGTGCGTCGTCGGCGTCGTCGGCCTCGGAGCCGTACCCCTGCTCGCCGCGCCCCGGATCGCGGCCCAGCAGCTTCTCGCGGCCACGGTCGACGGAGCCGATGGTCTTGGTGAGGACCACCTCGAAGTTGGCGAGCTTGGAGTCGACGTAGTCGTCGGCCTCGGCCTTGACCTCGGCGGCGTCCCTGCGGGCCTCGGAGAGGATCCGGTCGGCCTCCTCCTGGGCGCGGCGGGCGACCGCCGTGTCGGAGATGAGGGTGGTGCGTTCCGCGTGGGCGGCGCCGATGATCCGGTCGGCCTCCTGGCGGGCCTGGGCGGCGAGCTGTTCGTGGCCGCCGAGCAGTTCCTGGGCCTGGGCCAGCGAGCCGGGGAGCGCGTCGCGCACCTCTTCCAGCATCGCGAGGAGCTCGGCGCGGTTCACCACGCAGGACGCCGACATGGGCATGGAGCGGGCACTGCCCACCGTGTCGACGATCTCGTCGAGCTTCTTCTGCACGTCCACCGTGTGCTCGCCACTCTCTCAGCTGGTTTGGAGACGGACGCAACGACTGTACGGCCAGTGGGAGCCGGTCGGACACCGGATGAGGGGCTGCCGGGTCGTCAGGATGTGCCGAGGCGGGCGGCGAGGGCGCGGTGGACGGCCGGGGGGATCAGGTGCGAGACGTCTCCGCCCCAGGTCGCGACCTCTTTGACCAGGGAGGAGGAGAGGAAGCTGTACACGGGGTTGGTGGGGACGAACAGAGTCTCGACACCCGAAAGGCCGTGATTCATCTGGGCCATCTGGAGTTCGTAGTCGAAGTCGCTGACCGCCCGCAGGCCCTTGACGATGGCGGGGATGTCGCGCTGCTTGCAGAAGTCGACGAGCAGGCCGTGGAAGGCCTCGACCTCCACGTTGCCGAACTCGGAGGTGACCTCCCGGATCAGGTCGATCCGCTCGTCGATCGGGAACAGCCCTTTTTTGGACTTGTTGATCATCACCGCCACGTGCACGACGTCGTACAGCTTGGAGGCGCGGGCGATGATGTCGAGGTGTCCATTGGTGATGGGGTCGAAGGACCCCGGACAGACGGCGCGGCGCAACTGAATTCCCTCGCTCTCCGGTCCGGTCATGGTGCGTCTTCGCACGTAGAGGCGGCGCGACCGTACCAAAACGTTCCCTCGCCGTAGCGACGGGACCGCAGAGGGTCGAATCCCTCGGGCCAGCCGAACTCCCCGCCTCTGGTGCTGCGTTCCACGGTGGCGACGGCGTCGCCCGTGAGCCACCCCTGAGTGCGGAGTGTGAGGAGGATCTCCCGAAGATCGTCATCCGTGACGGCGTACGGCGGATCGAGGAAGACCAGGTCGTACGGAGCGTCGGGGGCGGGTCCGGTGACGATCTGCTCGGCCTTGCCGGTACGGACCTCGGCGCCGGGCAGGCCGAGCGTCCTGACGTTCTCCCGGACGGTCCTTGCGGCGCGCGGGTCGGACTCCACGAGCAGGGCGTGCACGGCGCCCCGGGACAGGGCTTCCAGGCCGATCGCGCCCGACCCGGCGTAGAGGTCGGCGATCCGGACGCCTTCGAGGGTGCCGAGGAGCGATCCCCAGCTGGAGAAGAGCCCCTCGCGCGCCCGGTCGGAGGTGGGGCGGGTGCCGGTGCCGGGCGGGACGGCGAGCCGGCGTCCGCCGGCGGAACCGGCGATCACGCGGGTCATGGGTGTCGCGAACCTCGGTTTTCCTGGGTAGGGAGCGGGCGGGGCTGCGGGTGCGGCGGGTGCTGCCCTCACGATAGGGCGTACGACCCGGCGGGGCCTTGTCAGCCCTGGTCCGAGGAGCGGTCAGCCCTTGTCGACGAGCCGTCAGCCCTTGTCCAGGTAGCGCTCCCGGTCGGCGTCCAGCAGGGCGTCCAGGGTCATCCGCAGCTCCGGGTAGCGCGCCAGCTCCGGGTCCTCGGCGACCACCGCGACGGCCTCCTCGCGGGCCGCCGCGATGATCTCCTCGTCGTCGATGACGGCGAGCATCCGCAGGGACGAGCGGACCCCGGACTGGGCCTGGCCGAGGACGTCGCCCTCGCGGCGCTGCTCCAGGTCGATACGGGACAGCTCGAAGCCGTCCAGGGTGGCCGCGACCGCGCCGAGCCTGGCCCGCGCCGGGCTCGCCTCGGGCATGTCCGTGACCAGCAGGCAGAGCCCGGGGGCCGAGCCCCGGCCGACCCGGCCGCGCAGCTGGTGCAGCTGGCTGACGCCGAACCGGTCCGCGTCCATGATCACCATCGCGGTCGCGTTCGGCACGTTCACCCCGACCTCGATGACCGTCGTCGCGACCAGGACGTCCACCTCGCCGGCGGCGAAGCGGCGCATCACGGAGTCCTTGTCGTCGGGCTGCATCCGGCCGTGCAGGATCTCGATCCGCAGACCGGCGAGGGGTCCTTGGACCAGGTGGGCGGCGACCTCCACCACGGCCAGCGGCGGACGCTTCCCGTCCTCCTCGGGGGCCTTGTCGGCGGCTTTCCCCGAGGGCTTCCCCTTGGACGGCTTCTTCTTCCCCGCCTCGTCCTCGTCGTCCCCGATCCGGGGGCACACGACGTACGCCTGGTGGCCCTTGCCGACCTCCTCGCGCACCCGCTCCCACGCGCGGACCAGGAAGTGCGGCTTGTCCTCGGCCGGGACGACATGGCTGGCGATCGGCAGCCGCCCCGCCGGGAGCTGGTCCAGGACCGACGTCTCCAGGTCACCGAAGACCGTCATGGCGACCGTGCGGGGAATGGGCGTGGCCGTCATCACCAGCAGGTGCGGGGGCTGCTTGCCCTTGGAGCGCAGGGCGTCGCGCTGCTCGACACCGAAGCGGTGCTGCTCGTCCACCACGACCAGGCCGAGGTCGTGGAACTTCACCTTGTCCTCGATCAGCGCGTGGGTGCCGATCACGATCCCGGCCTCACCCGTGACCAGGTCGAGCAGCGCCTGGCGCCGGGCCGCCGTGCCCATGGAACCGGTGAGCAGCACGACCTTCGTCGCCCTGTCGGCGCCCCCGAGCATGCCGCCCTGCGCCAGTTCGCCCATCATTTCCGTGATGGACCGGTGGTGCTGCTGGGCGAGGACCTCGGTCGGCGCGAGCATCGCGGCCTGTCCGCCCGCGTCCACGACGGTGAGCATCGCCCGCAGCGCGACGAGGGTCTTCCCCGAGCCCACTTCCCCCTGGAGCAGCCGGTGCATGGGGTGTTCGGTGGCGAGGTCGGCGAAGATCTCGGCGGTGACCTTGAGCTGGCCGTCGGTGAGGGTGAAGGGCAGACCGGCGTCCAGGGCGTCCAGCAGGCCGCCCGCGACCGGTTTCCTTGCCACGGCGGGCAGTTGGGCGTCGGCGTGGCGGCGGCGGGCGAGCGCGACCTGGAGGACGAACGCCTCGTCCCACTTGAGCCGCTCGCGCGCGTCCGCGATGTCCGCGCGGGTCTCGGGCCGGTGGACCTTGAGCAACGCCTCGGGCAGGGAGGCGAAACCGCGTCCTTCGCGGAGCGCCGGCGGCAGCGGGTCCAGGGCCTCGGCGGCCCGGGGCAGGACCGCGTCGACCGCCTTGGTGATCTTCCAGGACTCAAGGCCCTTGCAGGCGGGGTAGATCGGGATGAGCTTGCCCGCGAACGCGTCGACCGCGTCCTCGCCGCTGTCGGTGCCGAGCGCCACGTACGTCGGATGGGCCAGCTGGAGCTTGCGGTTGAACACGGACACCTTGCCCGCGAACATGCCCCGGCTGCCGGGCGGCAGGTCCTTGTGCGGCTTGTGGATGCCCCGGCCGAAGAAGACCAGCTGGAGCCGGCCGCTGCCGTCGGTGAGGGTGATCTCCAGGCGCTGGCCAGAGCCGCCTCCGTACCGCACGATCCGGGAGTCGGCGACCTGGGCGACCACCGTCACGTCCTCCTCCAGCGGCAGGTCGGCGAGCTTGGTCAGCTGGCCGCGCTCCTCGTACCGCCGGGGGTAGTGGTGCAGGAGATCGCCGACCGTGTGCAGGTCGAGGTGCTCGGCCATCACCTTCGCGGTGGCGGGGCCGAGTGTCTTCGTGAGGGATTCGTCCAGCGCTGACACACGATCCATTGCACACCACGGCACTGACAGAGAGCTACTCCACGCCGATGAGGAGGGGCGCGGACTGCCGGCCGCCGCGGTAGACGACGGTGTCGACCGCGAGATGCCCTTCGCGTACGTGGGCCTCAAGGCGGTCGGCGAGGGCGTCGGGCACGTCCTCGCCGAGGACCAGCGTCACCAGCTCGCCGCCGGCGAGGAGCATCCGGGTCAGCACGGCCTCGGCGGTGGCGGCGAGATCGGCGCCGATGACCGCCACGTCGCCCTCGATCAGGCCCAGGACGTCCCCGGCCTGGCAGATGCCCGCCATGGTCCAGGACTGCCGCTCCGCGACGGCCAGTTCGGCGTAGCGCGTGGCACCGGCCGCGGAGGTCATCGCCACGACGTCCTCGTCGAAGCGGCGGTCGGGCTGGTGGACGGCGAGGGCGGCGATGCCCTGGACGGCGGCCCGGGTGGGGATGAGGGCGACCCGTACCCCTTCGGCACGCGCCTGCTCGGCCGCCGCGGCGGCGGTGTGGCGCAGGGCCGCGTCGTTGGGCAGCAGCACCACCTCACGGGCGTGCGCGCGCCGGATCGCCTCGACCAGTTCGCCGCTGGCGGGCGGCTCCCCGGGGCGTGCGAGCACGGTCGTCGCGCCGGCCTCGGCGCAGAGCCCGGCGAGACCTTCGCCGGGGACGACGGCGACGACGGCCCGCTGGACCTGCTCCGGGGCCCGTTCCGCCGCGCCGAAGTGGGTGATCCTGATGCGGTACGGGCGTCCCGCCTCGACCCCGGCCTCCACGGCGGCGCCGGCGTCGTCCACGTGGATGTGCACGTTCCACAGCCCGTCGCCCCCGACGACGACCAGGGAGTCGCCCAGCCGGTCGAGCCGGGCGCGCAGCCGGGTCACGGCGTCGTCGCCGGCCTCCAGCAGGTAGATCACCTCGAAGGCCGGGCCTTCGTCGGTCTTGCAGGAACCGAAGGCCCCTGGCCTCTCGTCGGTCAGGGACACGTCGGGCTCCCCGGGCCGCCGGGGTGCGGCGGTGAAGGCCGCGGGCGCCCGGCCCGAGAGGGCCTGGACAAGGGCGCCCAGGACGGCGAGAAGTCCCCGGCCCCCCGCGTCCACGACACCGGCCCGGTCGAGGACGGCGAGCTGGCCGGGGGTGGCGTCGAGAGCCGTACGGGCCCCCGCGTGGGCGGCGCGCGCGGTATCGGCCGTACCGCCGCGTGCCCGCTCGGCGGCGTCCGCCGCCGCCGAGGCCACGCTGAGGATCGTGCCCTCGACGGGGTGCGCGACGGCCTCCCGGGCGAGCCCGGCGGCCCGGCGCAGCGCCCGCGCGAGGTGATCCCCCTCACCGGCCCCGTCACCGGCGCCATCGGGGCCATGCGTGTCCTGCGTGCCGTCCGTCAGCACGTCCGCCATCCCCCGCAGCAACTGCGCCAGGATCGTCCCCGAGTTGCCCCGGGCCCCGATCAGCGCGCCGTGCGCCATGGCCCGTACGGCATCCCCCGCCCCGGGCACGGACCCACCGGTCTCGTGCGCGGCGAACACCGCTTCGACGGCCTGCGCCGCGGATTCCACGGTCAGGTAGAGGTTGGTGCCGGTGTCGCCGTCCGCGACCGGGTAGACATTGGTCGCGTCGATCTCCTCGCGCTCCCGCCCGAGGGCCTCCAGAGCCAGTGAGCACCAGCTCCGCACCGCTGCGGCGTCGAGGGTCTGCGGCACCGGGTGGTCCTCCTTGGGCGGCATTGACGGCCTGGGCTGGCGGGCTGGACGCAGGGTAACCCCCGGGGCCGTCCGCGCCCCCCAGGGGTGAGAGGGGCGGGGGAAGGGGCCTGGAGGGGCGCCGGGCAGGTCATGGTAGTTTCGTTGTACCGAGGCAGCCGTTGTATGCTGCTCCGGTTACCCGACGAGAGTCGGGCCATTCCCCCGGCAAGGCCACATCAACTAGTTGATTCGGGCACGTCGGATTTCTCTGTACGTACATCTGAAGTCTTTGGAGTGACCCGTGGCTGCCAACTGCGACGTCTGCGGCAAGGGGCCGGGCTTCGGCAACAGCATTTCCCACTCGCACCGCCGTACGTCCCGTCGCTGGAACCCGAACATCCAGCGCGTGCGTGCCGTGGTCGGTCGGACGCCGAAGCGGCTCAATGTCTGCACATCGTGCATCAAGGCCGGCAAGGTCTCGCGCTGACGCCTGCGTCGTAGCGCAGCCCCTGCGGTTGCCTTGAAAAGCCGGTCCACCTCGGTGGGCCGGCTTTTTGCCGCGCCCAGCCGTTTTCACAGCCCCCGGCGGAAGCGCCACGCGTGGTCCACCGGCCCGATGCCGCCGCCCAGCGGGAAGCCGTGGGCGATCGCGCCGGTGACGTACTCCTTGGCCGCGACCACGGCCTCCACCACCCCCTGCCCGTTGGCCAGACCCGACGCTATCGCCGAGGCGAGCGTGCAGCCCGTCCCGTGCGTGTGCCGGTTGGTGTGACGGGGGGCGCGCAGCCAGTGTTCCTCGGTGCCGTCGGTGAGCAGGTCGACGGCGTCGCCCGGCAGGTGCCCGCCCTTGACCAGCGCCCAGCGGGGCCCGAAGCCGAGGACGGCGTCCGCCGCGCGGCGCATGGACCCTTCGTCCGTCACCTGTACGCCGGTGAGCTGGGCGACCTCGTCCAGATTGGGGGTGGCGACGGTGGCGACCGGCAGCAGTCTGGTCCGTACACCGTCCAGCGCGGAGTCGGCGAGCAGCGGGTCCCCGTGCTTGGAGACGCCGACCGGGTCCACGACCGCCGGGGCGTCCGTCCCCGCGAGCAGGTCCGCGACGGCCTCGACCAGTCCGGCCGAGGCGAGCATGCCGGTCTTCACGGCCTGGACGCCGATGTCGTCCACCACGGCGCGGTACTGGGCCCGTACCGCCTCCACCGGCAGCTCCCAGGCGCCGTTGACCCCGAGGGAGTTCTGCGCGGTGACGGCCGTGAGCACGCTCATGCCGTGCACCCCGAACGCCAGCATGGTCTTGAGGTCGGCCTGGATGCCCGCGCCGCCGCCGGAGTCGGAACCGGCGACGGTGAGGACGCGGGCGGGCACGATCGCGGGAGAGGGGCTCATGCGACCGAATCTACTGCGCGTGCCCGGTCTCTACCGCGCGTCCTCGATGTCCCCGAAGTGGTCCCAGCCGCCCTTGCTCGTCCAGGGCGCCCCGTCCACCGTCACCTGCGGCAGCGCCGACGGGTGGAGAACCTCGCCGATCACCTTCCAGCGGGCGGGAAGCTTCACGTCCGGCGGGAAGGCCGCCACGATCGCGTGGTCCTCTCCCCCGGTCAGCACCCACTGGAGCGGGTCGATCCCGACCGCCTGGCCGATGTCGTGCATCTGCTGCGGGATGTCGACCAGTCCGGACCGCAGGTCGATCCTGACCTTGCTGGCGTCCGCGATGTGCCCGAGGTCCGCGACCAGGCCGTCGCTGACGTCGGTCATGGCGGTGGCGCCGAGTCCGGCCGCCGCGGGGCCCGCGTGGTACGGCGGTTCGGGCCTGCGGTGGGCCTCCACGAAGGCGCGGGGCGAGCGGAAGCCCCGGGAGAGCACCGCGTGCCCGGCGGCCGACCAGCCCAACCAGCCGGTGTACGCGACCACATCACCGGGCCGCGCGCCCGACCTGACCACCGGGTCGTGGCCCCGCAGGTCCCCGAGGGCCGTGATGGCGAGGGTGATGGTGTCACCGCGCACGACGTCACCGCCGACCACGGCCGCGCCCGCGACCTGGCACTCGTCGCGGATGCCGTCCATCAGCTCGGTGGGCCAGGTGACCGGGAGTTCGGCCGGGACGACCAGGCCGAGCAGCAGGGCGGTGGGTACGGCACCCATCGCCGCGATGTCGGCGAGGTTCTGCGCGGCGGCCTTGCGGCCGACGTCGTACGCCGTGGACCAGTCGCGGCGGAAGTGCCGGCCCTCCAGCAGAAGGTCCGTACTCGCCACGACCCTGCGGTCGGGCGCGGCCACGACCGCGGCGTCGTCGCCAGGCCCCAGCCGGACCGCCGGGGTGGTGGTCAGCCGGGAGGTGAGCTCCCTGATGAGGCCGAACTCCCCCAACTCGCCCACGGTTCCCTTCACCGAGACTCCCCTCTCATCGCCGGCCGCGCCTGCGGTCGCGGGCCGTCACTGCTGTCGGTACCGTCAAGAGACACGTCAACTTATGTTTTCCGTACGCCACCCGGGGGCGCCATCGGGCCCCCGGGTCTCCCCGTGGCCCGCGACGACGCGATACCGTGGCGTCTCTTTCCCCCCACATGATCCTCGTGGCCGCCCTGGAGGTTCCGTGGTACAGGCGTACATCCTTATCCAGACCGAGGTGGGCAAGGCGACAACCGTCGCCGAGACCATCGCCAAGCTCACAGGAGTGATACAGGCCGAGGACGTGACAGGCCCCTACGACGTCATCGTCCGCGCCCAGGCGGACACCGTCGACGAGCTGGGCCGCATGGTGGTCGCCAAGGTCCAGCAAGTGGACGGCATCACCCGGACCCTGACCTGCCCCGTCGTTCACCTGTAGCCCCCGTCTACGCTTGGCCGGTGACCGTTACCCGCCGCCGGCTCTTCCGCCGCAGGCTATCCGGCCGTCCGCTGCTGTGCCTGCCCGCCGTCGCCCTGCTCCTGGCCGCGGCGGGCTGCTCGTCCACGGACGAGGGCTCCCCGGTCTCCGTTCCCAGCCCCGCCGCCGAGGCGGCGAAGCTGTGCGGGGCCCTGCACAAGGCGCTGCCGGGGACGCTCGGGGGGCTGGAGCGGGACGATCCCCGGCCGCGTTCCGAACTGACCGCCGGGTGGGGGGACGACGCGATCGTACTGCGCTGCGGTGTCCCCCGCCCCGGGGAGATGGACGACCCCCGGGCGAACGCGGTGGAGGCCGACGGCGTCAACTGGATGCTGGAACAGCTCGACTCGGGGGCGCGCTTCACAACCACGTACCGCGAGGCCTATGTGGAGGTCACCATGGGCCCGCGCTTCGCCAACGACGCGACACCGCTGGCCGCGCTGGCCGCGCCGGTGGCGAGGACGATCCCGAGCAGTCTCTGAGGGGTACGGGAGGGGTACGGCCCCGGCCCCGGCGGGACCGCGCGTGCCGCGGCCTCCCGGAGAGGCCGCGGCGATGCCTCAGCGCAGGCCGGTGGGGCGGCGCAGGGCCGCCTGGATCAGCAGGTCGACCAGTTCCGGGTAGCTGACGCCGGTCTCCTGCCACATGCGGGGGTACATGGAGATCGGGGTGAAGCCCGGCATCGTGTTGATCTCGTTGATGACGAACCCCCCGTCCTCGGTGAGGAAGAAGTCCGCGCGGACCAGGCCCTCGCAGGACGCCGCCTCGAACGCCTCGACCGCGAGCCGCCGTACCTCGGCGGTCTGCTCCTCGGTGAGCGGCGCGGGCACCAGCCCGGTGGCGGAGTCGATGTACTTGGCCTCGAAGTCGTAGAAGTCGTGGGCGGTGACGGGCGGGATCTCGGCGGGCACGCTCGCGCGCGGCCCGTCCTCGAACTCCAGTACCCCGCACTCGATCTCCCGCCCGCGCAGCAGCGACTCCACCAGGATCTTGGGGTCGTGGCGCTGGGCCTCGGCGATCGCGTCGTCGAGGCCGGAGAGGTCGTCGACCTTGGTGATGCCCATGGAGGAGCCGGCGCGCGCGGGCTTCACGAAGAGCGGCCAGCCGTGCTCGGCGGCGAAGTCCACGATCTTCTTGCGCGCGGCGGCGCCCTTGGCACCCTCGGGGCCCTGCTCCCACTCGCGGGGGCGGATCACCACGTACGGGCCGACGGGCAGCCCGAAGGAGGTGAACACCCGCTTCATGTACTCCTTGTCCTGGCCGACGGCCGAGGCGAGGACACCCGCGCCGACGTACGGGACGCCGGAGAGCTCCAGCAGGCCCTGGAGCGTGCCGTCCTCGCCGTACGGGCCGTGCAGCACCGGGAAGACGACGTCGACCTCGCCCAGCACCTTGGGCACGGAGCCCGGCTCGCTGTAGACGACCTCGCGGTTGGCCGGGTCCACGGAGAGGACCACCCCGCCGTCCAGCGACTCGGCGACGGTCTCGACGCTCGGCAGGACGCGGTCGGTGATGGCCATCCGCTCGGGGGCGTCCGCGGTGAGGGCCCAGCGGCCGTCCGTGGTGATGCCGATGGGCAGGACGTCGTACTTCGTACGGTCGATGGCGCGCAGGACGGCGCCGGCCGTGACCACCGAAATGCCGTGCTCGGAGCTACGGCCGCCGAAGACGACCGCCACACGCGGCTTGCGGGGCTGCCGCTCAGGGCTCTGGGAGGAGTTCTCGCTGCTCATATCGCGATGAGCGTACCCGGTGGGCAGCGCCTCGTCAGCGGCCGACTCGGCGGCGTTCCGGCCCGGTGGCGTGCGGCCCGGCGGCATGCGGGCTCAGTGTCGTTCCGCCTTGGCGCTGCGCGACATCAGTTCCTTGAGCGCGACGAGCGGCGGCTTCCCGTTGTGGACGATGTCGACGACGGTCTCGGTCAGGGGCATCTCCACGCCGTGGCGCCGGGCCAGATCCAGCACGGACTCGCACGACTTGACGCCCTCGGCGGTCTGCCGGGTGACCGCGATGGTCTCCTGGAGGGTCATGCCCCGGCCGAGGTTGGTGCCGAAGGTGTGGTTGCGGGAGAGCGGCGAGGAGCAGGTGGCGATCAGGTCGCCCATGCCGGCGAGGCCGGAGAACGTCTGCGGATCGGCGCCCATGGTCAGCCCGAGGCGGGTGGTCTCGGCGAGGCCGCGGGTCATCAGCGAGGCCTTGGTGTTGTCGCCGAGGCCCATGCCGTCGGCGATGCCGACGGCGAGCCCGATCACGTTCTTGACGGCGCCGCCCAGTTCGCAGCCGACGACGTCGGTGTTGGTGTAGGGGCGGAAGTACGGGGTGTGGCAGGCGGTCTGGAGGCGCTGGGCGACGGCCTCGTCCCGGCACGCGACGACGGCCGCGGCGGGCATCCGGTCGGCGATCTCCTTGGCGAGGTTGGGTCCGGTGATCACCGCGACGCGCTCGGCGGGCGCCTTGGCGACCTCTTCGATGACCTCGCTCATCCGCTTGGCCGTGCCCAGTTCGATGCCCTTCATCAGGGACACGAGCACGGTGTCGGAGGGCAGGACGGGAGCCCAGCGGGCCAGGTTCTCGCGCAGGGTCTGGGAGGGCACGGTCAGGACGGTGAACTCGGCGCCGTCCGCGGCCTCCGCCGGGTCCGTCGTGGCCCGCACGCCCTCGGGCAGTTCGAGGGCCGGCAGGTAGTCGGGGTTCGTACGGGTGGTGTTGATGGCCTCGGCGACCTCGGGGCGGCGCGCCCAGAGGGTCACCTCGCACCCCGCGTCGGCGAGGATCATGGCGAACGCCGTGCCCCACGAACCCGCTGAGAAAACGGCGACCCGTGTCACTTCGATCCCTCTTCCGCTTCCGCGGCCCTGCGCCGCTGTTCCGCCCTGGCCCTGCGGGGGTCGTACAACTCCGCGGGCACCGGTTCCCCGCGTACCTCCGCGAGCAGCTCCGTGATCGCCGCCATGATGACCTCGGTGGCCGCGCGCAGCACCTCGGCGGTGGGTTCCTGGCCCTCGAACCGCGAGAGGTCGACGGCGGGGCCCGCGAGGACCTTCAGCGTCTTGCGCGGGAAGAGCCGTACCGGCCGGTCCTTGGCGTACGGCGGGAGCGCGAGGTGGGAGCCCCACTGGGCGACGGGGATGACCGGGGCCTTGGTGAGCAGGGCGACGCGGGCCGCGCCGCTCTTGCCCGCCATGGGCCACAGGTCGGGGTCGCGGGTGAGGGTGCCCTCGGGGTAGAAGACGACACATTCGCCCTGCTCGATCGCGTCGACGGCGGCCTGGAACGCGTCCAGGGCGGTGGTGCTCTCACGGTAGACGGGGATCTGGCCGGTGCCGCGGAGCATCATGCCGACGAAGGAGCCCTTGAAGAGCGCGGCCTTCGCCAGGAATCGCGGGACGCGGCCGGTGTTGTACTGGAAGTGACCGTACGACAGAGGATCGAGATACGAATTGTGGTTGACCGCGGTGATGAATCCGCCGTCGGCCGGAATGTGCTCCATGCCCTGCCAGTCCCGCTTGAACAGAACGATCAGCGGCGGTTTTGCGATGACGGCCGCCAGGCGGTACCAGAAGCCGATTCTGCGGCGGGACACTCGTGACACCTTCCTCCTCGGGAGCCGGATCGCGATCCGGCGGCCCGGGGCCCTGTCTCGCCCCGGGGTTGTGCGCTGTCGGGAACACCGTACGCCCCGGCCCGGGGAGCGGGCCTGCGAGCCGGACACGGCCGGGCAACAATAGGGGGCCGGTACACGCAGGTACGCACCCGGCACGCACCGAGGGAGAGTTCGCCACGGACACCGACCCGACCGCCCGCTGGTCCCTGGTCGTCCCGCTCAAGCCGCTCAGGCTGGCCAAGAGCAGGCTGGCCGGGGCCATGGGCGGTGCTCTGCGCCCCCGGCTGGCCCTGGCGTTCGCCCAGGACACGGTGGCCGCCGCGCTGGCCTGTCCGGCCGTACGGGACGTCGTGGTGGTCACCGACGATCCCGCGGCGGGGGCGGAGCTGGCCGCGCTGGGGGCGCGCGTCGTGCCGGACGCGCCGGCCGCCGGTCTCAACGCGGCGCTGGCGCACGGGGCCGCGGTCGCGCGGGGTGGGGATCCGCGTGCGCCGGTGGCCACGCTCAACGCGGATCTGCCCGCGCTGCGGCCCGCCGAGCTGGCCCGGGTGCTCGGTGCCGCGCGCGCATTTCCGCGGGCATTTCTCGCGGACGCCGCCGGAATCGGCACCACTTTGCTGGCGGCGGCACCGGGCGTGGAATTGAATCCGGCTTTCGGCGGTCCTTCCCGGGCCCGGCATTTGTCGTCGGGCGCGGTGGAAATTCTGCTGACCGGGGTGGATTCGGTACGGCGGGACGTGGACACGGGCGCGGACCTGCTGGTGGCGGCGGCGCTGGGGCTCGGCCCGCGGACGGCCGCGCGGTACGCCGACCGCTACGCTGCGGGCATGCAGGCGACCGCTTACACGTACGAGTCAGAGACCCGCAGCGGGAGTGTGCTGCTGGACGACGGCACCCCGGTGGAGTTCGACGCCCCGGCCTTCGACGCGGGCGGCCTGCGGCTGCTGCGGCCGGGCCAGCGGGTGCGGATCGAGACCGAGGGCGAGGGCGCGTCCCGGCGCATCACGCTGGTGACGCTCCAGACCTTCTGAGCGCCCTCCGGGCGGGCCCATACCACGGCACGGGCGGCCCCGCGCAACGCCGCGGGCCGGGCTCCCCGAGGGGAGCCCGGCCCGGCGCGTGAGTCGCCCTGTTGTCGCTTACTTCCCCCTGGCGGCGGTCTTCTTCGCGGTGGTGGTGCGGGACGCGGCCTTCCTCGCCGGCGCCTTCTTGGCGGTCGCCTTCTTGGCCGGCGCGGTCTTCTTCGCGGTGGCCTTCTTGGCGGCGGTCTTCGACGCCGACGACGTGGTCTTCTTCGCCGTCGTCTTCTTGGCCGCGCTGGTCTTCTTCGCGGCGGTCTTCTTGGCGACCGTCCGCTTGGCCGCCGTCTTGGCGGTCGTGGCCTTCTTGGCGGTGGCCTTCTTGGCCGCGGCCTTCACCGTCGTACGGGTGGAAGCACCGCCCGAGAGGCTGCCCTTGGGGGCCTTCTTGACCGCCACGTCGTTCTTGGGGAGCTTCTTCGAGCCGCTGACCAGGTCCTTGAAGCCCTGACCCGCGCGGAAGCGCGGCACCGAGGTCTTCTTGACCCGGACCCGCTCACCCGTCTGCGGGTTACGCGCGTAACGCGCCGGGCGGTCGACCTTCTCGAACGAACCGAAGCCGGTGACCGAGACCCGGTCGCCTGCGACGACCGCACGGACGATCGCGTCGAGTACCGCGTCGACCGAGTCCGCGGCCTGCTGGCGGCCGCCGACCTTGTCCGCAATCGCTTCTACGAGCTGCGCCTTGTTCACGTCTTCCCCTTCGGAGACATTGCCAGAACGAAAGTGTTCAAGCTTTTTCGCACGTTAGGCAGATATATACCGCAAATCAAACACGAAACGGGCTAATCACCCTAGTGCCGCAACGAAGTCGGCCCGGCGGAGTTCCGCGGAGGTCAGTCGCCTTCCGGAAATCGACCCTCGTCGAGGTCCTTCGTCAAGCGGTCCAGACGCCTTGCCGCATCCGGGAGATCGTGCTTCGCCGCAGCCGTGATGACCAGCAGCTTCCGGGTGAGCGCCATGCGTACGCCCTCCGGGACTTGCAGTCCACGCACCTTCGCGTGTGCCTCTTTCAGTTGTTCGGCGACCAACCCGTAAAGCTTGAGTTGGTTGTCGGGTTCCATGCACCGATTGTGCCATCTGGGGCGAGTTGTCGCCCGGCGGGGTCTCAACAAGCAACTGCACCCCCTGCCGGGAGGCAGGGGGTGCAGTAGGGGAAAAGCGCTGATCAGGCGGTAATGGTGCGTGGTTTGAAGGACGGCCTGGAGGCCTCGTAGGAGGCGATGTCGCCTTCGTTCTGAAGGGTGAGGCTGATGTCGTCGAGCCCGTTCAGCAAGCGCCAGCGGGCGTTCTCGTCAAGGTCGAAATCAGCCGTCAGCACTGCTCCATCGGGGGAGCCTGCCCGCACCTGGCGCTGCTCCAGGTCCACGGTGACCTCGGCCGTGGGGTCCTTCTCCACGATCTCCTGGAGGGCCTCCACGACGGACTGGTCCAGAACCACGGTCAGCAGACCGTTCTTGAGCGAGTTGCCCCGGAAGATGTCGGCGAACCGGGACGAGACGACGGCCTTGAAACCGTAGTTCTGCAAGGCCCAGACGGCGTGTTCGCGGGAGGATCCGGTGCCGAAGTCGGGTCCGGCGACCAGAACCGTGGCCCCGGCGTACTCGGACCGGTTGAGGACGAACTCCGGATCCTTGCGCCAGGCCTCGAAGAGCCCGTCCTCGAACCCGTCCCTGGTGACCTTCTTGAGCCAGTGGGCGGGGATGATCTGGTCGGTGTCCACGTTGCTGCGGCGCAGCGGCACGGCCCGGCCGGTGTGGGTGGTGAAGGCTTCCATGGTTATCGCGCTCCAGCGGGCGTACGGGCGGCGTCGGCGTCGGACAGGTCGGCGGGCGAGGCCAGATGGCCCAGTACGGCCGTGGCGGCGGCGACCTGCGGGGAGACCAGGTGGGTACGGCCGCCCTTGCCCTGCCTGCCCTCGAAGTTGCGGTTGGAGGTGGACGCGGAGCGCTCGCCGGGCGCGAGTTGGTCGGGGTTCATGCCCAGGCACATCGAGCAGCCCGCGTGCCGCCATTCGGCTCCCGCGCCGGTGAAGACCTTGTCCAGGCCCTCGGCGACGGCCTGGAGCGCGACCCGTACGGACCCGGGGACGACCAGCATCCGTACGCCGTCCGCGACTTTGTGACCCTCCAGGATCGAGGCCGCCGAGCGCAGGTCTTCGATGCGTCCGTTGGTGCACGAACCTACGAAGACGGTGTCGACCTTGATGTCGCGCAGCGCCTGTCCGGCGGTCAACCCCATGTACTCCAGGGCCTTTTCGGCGGCGTGGCGCTCCGAAGCGTCCTCGTACGAAGCCGGGTCGGGGACGTGCGAGGTGAGCGGCGCACCCTGGCCCGGGTTGGTGCCCCAGGTGACGAACGGGGCCAGTTCGGCGGCCTCGATGAAGACCTCGGCGTCGAAGACCGCGTCGTCGTCGGTGCGCAGGGTGCGCCAGTACGCGACGGCGGCGTCCCAGTCGGCGCCCTCGGGGGCGTGGTCGCGGCCCTTCAGGTACGCGAAGGTGGTGGCGTCGGGGGCGATCATGCCCGCCCTGGCACCGGCCTCGATCGACATGTTGCAGATGGTCATCCGGGCCTCCATCGAGAGTTTCTCGATGGCGGAACCCCGGTATTCGAGGATGTATCCCTGGCCGCCGCCGGTGCCGATCCTGGCGATGATGGCGAGGATCAGGTCCTTGGCGGTGACCTCGGGCGGCAGTTCGCCCTCGACGGTGATGGCCATGGTCTTGGGGCGGGCCAGCGGCAGGGTCTGGGTGGCGAGGACGTGCTCGACCTGGCTGGTGCCGATGCCGAACGCGAGCGCGCCGAACGCGCCGTGGGTGGAGGTGTGGCTGTCGCCGCAGACCACGGTGGTGCCGGGCTGGGTGAGCCCCAGCTGCGGGCCCACGACGTGGACGACACCCTGCTCGACGTCGCCGAGCGGGTGCAGCCGTACGCCGAAGTCCGCGCAGTTCTTGCGGAGCGTCTCCAACTGGACGCGCGAGACCGGGTCCGCGATCGGCTTGTCGATGTCGAGGGTGGGGGTGTTGTGGTCCTCGGTCGCGATGGTGAGGTCGAGTCGCCTGACCTGCCGGCCGCCGAGACGGAGGCCGTCGAAGGCCTGGGGGCTGGTCACCTCGTGCAGCAGGTGCAGATCGATGTAGAGGAGGTCGGGCTCGCCCTCCGCCCGCCGGACGACATGATCGTCCCAGACCTTCTCCGCGAGTGTCCTACCCATCGCTTTCCCTCCGGCCGGCGGAGCGCCGGCACTTTTCGAGACGTGGGCCCGCGTCCGTACCCCTTCGTGCCGGACGCCGGCGGGGACCCGTGGTCCGCGGGCCTGTCCGTACAGGTTGGCAAATACCCTGGGAAAAGGAACTTGCGTTTCACAGAGTGAGACGCGAGTATCGTTGCATGGACAACTCTAGCGGCGTCGGCGTTCTCGACAAGGCTGCTCTCGTACTGAGCGCCCTGGAGTCCGGTCCGGCCACCCTCGCCGGGCTGGTCGCGGCGACCGGGCTCGCTCGACCCACGGCCCACCGGCTGGCCGTGGCTCTGGAACACCACCGGATGGTGGCGAGGGACATGCAGGGCCGTTTCATCCTGGGCCCCCGGCTGGCGGAGCTGGCGGCGGCGGCCGGCGAGGACCGTCTGCTGGCGACGGCGGGGCCGGTGCTGACGCACCTGCGGGACGTGACGGGCGAGAGCGCGCAGCTCTACCGGCGCCAGGGGGACATGCGGATCTGCGTGGCCGCCGCCGAGCGGCTGTCGGGGCTGCGGGACACGGTGCCGGTCGGCTCGACGCTCACGATGAAGGCGGGCTCCTCGGCGCAGATCCTGATGGCGTGGGAGGAGCCGGAGCGGCTGCACCGCGGTCTCCAGGGGGCCCGCTTCACGGCGACGGCTCTGTCCGGGGTACGGCGCAGGGGCTGGGCCCAGTCGATCGGCGAGCGCGAGCCCGGGGTGGCGTCGGTGTCGGCGCCGGTCCGGGGTCCGTCGAACCGGGTGGTCGCGGCGGTCTCGGTGTCGGGACCCATCGAGCGGCTCACCCGCCACCCGGGCCGGATGCACGCCCAGGCGGTGATCGACGCGGCGGGCCGGCTGAGCGAGGCGCTGCGGCGTACGAGCTGAGAAGGCGGGGCACGGAAAAGGCCCTCCCCGCGGGGAGGGCCTTCCGGATGTCCACGTACCCCCGACCGGATTCGAACCGGCGCTACTGCCGTGAGAGGGCAGCGTGCTAGGCCGCTACACAACGGGGGCGAGGATCAAAGAGATCCAGCTGGGCTACCAGGACTCGAACCTAGAATAACGGTACCAGAAACCGTTGTGTTGCCAATTACACCATAGCCCATGGTGACTTACGCATTACCGTACCCCCGACCGGATTCGAACCGGCGCTACTGCCGTGAGAGGGCAGCGTGCTAGGCCGCTACACAACGGGGGCCTTAGCGATCCAGCGTCGACGCGTCCGGGTGCGACCCGAAAGCGTCGGAGAGAAGGATCTGTACCCCCGACCGGATTCGAACCGGCGCTACTGCCGTGAGAGGGCAGCGTGCTAGGCCGCTACACAACGGGGGCGTTGCAGAATGGTGTCTGCGCTGGGCTACCAGGACTCGAACCTAGACTAACGGAACCAGAAACCGTCGTGCTGCCAATTACACCATAGCCCACCAAAACTCAACCCCCTTACGGGGGTTTGCTTGGCTTGCGACTCCCGGCCGGGCCTTTCGGCCTTCCCGGGCGGCGCAGGAAGAACATTACCCGACAGCGGGCAGCGCTCCAAAACGAGTATCAGGGCCCACCGGCCCCGTGAGCCGGACGGGCCCGAAAGCCCGTCCGGCGATCCGAGGACGTGGTCTGCCTACGGCCTACGCCGCCAGCTTGGCCAGCGCGACATCGATCCGGGCCAGCGTCCGCTCGCGGCCCAGCAGCTCCAGCGACTCGAAGAGCGGCAGGCCGACCGTACGGCCGGTGACCGCGACCCGTACCGGCGCCTGCGCCTTGCCCAGCTTGAGGCCGTGCTCCTCGCCGGCCGCCAGGACCGCGTTCTTGAGCGCCTCGGCGTTCCACTCGGACGCGGCGATGTTCGTACGGGCCGTCGCCAGCAGCGCGTCCGCGCCCGGCTTCATCGCCTTCTCCCAGGACGCCTGGTCCTGCGCCGGCTCGTCCAGGAAGAGGAAGTCGACGTTGGCCGTGATGTCCGAGAGGACCGTGAGCCGGGTCTGGGCCAGCGGCGCCAGCTCCTCGAAGGCCGCCGCGTCGAAGGACTCCGGGGCCCACGGCGCGTGCGGCGCGCGCAGCCAGGGACCGCAGGCCTCGGTGAACGTCTTCACGTCCAGCTGCCTGATGTGGTCCGCGTTGACCGCCTCGGCCTTCTTGAGGTCGAAGCGCGCCGGGTTGGCGTTGACGTCCGCGATGTCGAACGCGGCGACCATCTCGTCCATCGAGAAGATGTCGCGGTCCGGGGCGAGCGACCAGCCCAGCAGCGAGAGGTAGTTGAGCAGCCCCTCGGGGAGGAAGCCGCGCTCGCGGTAGAGGTTGAGGGAGGCCTGCGGATCGCGCTTGGAGAGCTTCTTGTTGCCCTCCCCCATCACGTACGGGAGGTGTCCGAACGCCGGGACGCCCTTCGCCACGCCCAGCTCGATCAGTGCCCGGTAGAGGGCGATCTGGCGCGGGGTGGAGGACAGCAGGTCCTCGCCGCGCAGGACGTGCGTGATGTCCATCAGCGCGTCGTCGACCGGGTTGACGAGCGTGTAGAGGGGGGCGCCGTTGGCGCGGACGATGCCGTAGTCCGGGACGTTCTCCGGGGTGAAGGTCAGCTCGCCGCGGACCAGGTCCGTGAAGGTGATCGGCTCGTCGGGCATCCGGAAGCGGACGATGTGCGTACGGCCCTCGGCCTCGTACGCCGCCTTCCGCTCCGCGCTCAGGTCCCGGCAGTGGCCGTCGTACCCGGACGGCCTGCCCGCCGCGCGGGCCGCCGCGCGGCGCTCGTCCAGCTCCTCGGTGGTGCAGTAGCAGGGGTACGCGTTCCCCGCGGCCAGGAGCTTGTCCGCGATGTCGCGGTAGAGGTCCGTCCGCTGGGACTGGCGGTACGGCGCGTGCGGGCCGCCGACCTCCGGGCCCTCGTCCCAGTCGAGCCCGAGCCAGCGCAGCGAGTCGAGCAGCTGTTCGTACGACTCCTCGGAGTCGCGCGCCGCGTCGGTGTCCTCGATGCGCAGGACCAGGGTGCCGCCAGTGTGGCGGGCGTAGGCCCAGTTGAAGAGGGCGGTGCGGACCAGGCCCACGTGCGGGTTGCCGGTCGGGGAGGGACAGAAACGAACACGGACGGGGCCGTTAACCACGCTTGATCACCCTGTTGGTGAGAGTGCCGATGCCTTCGATGGAGACGGCGACCTCGTCGCCGACGCTGAGGGGGCCGACCCCGGCGGGGGTGCCCGTGAGGATGACGTCTCCGGGGAGCAGTGTCATGGCCTCGGTGATGTGGACGATCAGGTCCTCGATGGAGCGGACCATTTCGCTCGTACGGCCGAGCTGGCGCTGTTCGCCGTTGACCGTGCACTGGATGGTGAGGTCCGAGGGGTCCAGTGCGGTCTCGACCCAGGGGCCGAGCGGGCACGAGGTGTCGAAGCCCTTGGCGCGGGCCCACTGCTTCTCGGTCCTCTGCGTGTCCCGGGCGGTGACGTCGTTGGCGCAGGTGTAGCCGAAGATGACGTCCTTGACGCGCTCGCGCGGGACCTCACGGCACAACCGGCCGATCACGACGGCCAGTTCGGCCTCGTAGTGCACGTCGTTCGAGAAGGAGGGGTATTCGATGGCGTCGCCCGAGCCGATCACGGAGGTGGTGGGCTTGAAGAACGCCACCGGCACCTCGGGGACCTCGTTGCCCAGCTCCGCCGCGTGCTCCGCGTAGTTGCGGCCGATGGCCACGACCTTGTTGGGGAGCACCGGCGGCAGGAGCCGCACCTTGCTCAGCGGCACCTTGGTGCCGGAGAGCTCGAAGTCGGTGTACGGAATGCCCCTGATGATGTCGAGGACGAGGCCGGCGGGGTCGCCGCCGTCGCCCTCGACCGCGCCGAAGGCGACATTGCCGTCGATGGAGAATCTGGCGATGCGCACGGGTGCTGTCGCCCCTCACTGTCACTTGCTGGCCTGCTGGAGACTGACACTCCAGGCTAGCCGGTGCGGGGTGGCGCGCTCGCGTGCGACCGCCGGGGACGCCGGGTCCCGCCGGGGGCCGGGGCCGTACCCCTCTTACTGGGCGGGTTCCGCGTCGGGAACCTTGTACGGCGCCGGAGCGTCCATCAAAATCGTACGGCGCGGGTTGGCGGTGCGGTTCGGCAGAGTGACGGGATGTTCCGGGCGCTCCGTGGGTACCAGTTCCCCCGCGTCCGTCAGGTGCGCCAGCGTGGTGCGCCGGGGGTTGGCGGTGGTGCGGAACAGCTTCGTCGTCTTCATCTGTGTGTCGGACCCTGTCGCGTGATCGGGCGCCGGAGCGCCGGTTGTCGGATGTGCCGGCCTTGTAGAACGTCAGGCTAAACACGCGATTCCCCGGCGGAGCGGGGATCCCTCCGCGATCTCCATGTGAGTTTGCTCACGACGGGGCGGGCATTGAGGGCATTCCGGGCGGGGTCTCAAGATCACCGAAACGGACATTGCGTTACTGAACGTTGCATTCCGCTCCTGATCATCCGGACTCAGACACCCCCTACCCGTAAGCAGCCTGTCAGCAATCGCCCCCTTTCCTCCATGAACTCTTTCTACGGCTTGTGACATGCTGCTCACTCGGTGTCATACAGGTCACAGCCCGGTACGCGGCCCTTGTTGGAGATCCTGCACTGTGCTGGAATTCCCCCCACCGCCGCGGGTTTCAAGCCGGCGCGCAGGGGCGCATCGCAGCGCCGCGTGGCGGTGGGGAAGGGGAAAAGCGCCGGTCACTCAAGACCACCATGGGGAGCGTTCTGCGCCCCACGACGCCGACACCGTCCTGCCGTTTCGCGGTGGGACGCCTGGTCCAGAGGTTGCGACGCTAGTGCAGGGACGTTTCAAGAGGGATAGCAGCGCTGCGGCGGAGCAGGAGCCCCGCAGCGGAACCGACCGCGGTGCCTCGCCCCAGCACACCCAGAACCCGGGCCAGGCACCGACGGGCGAGAGCGGCCCCCGTGCCGCACGCCCCGGGGCGGCACCGGGCGGCGACGGCAAGACGGCCGCGCCCAAACCCGTGGGGCCGACCGACGCCGGCTCACGAATACTTCTGCGCAACTGGCGCATCAGTACCCGCCTGGTCGCTCTGCTGACCCTCCCGGTGGTCGCGGCGACCACCCTGGGCGGGCTGCGGATCAACGAGTCCTTGAACGAGATCCAGCAGCTGGAGCACATGCAGCTGCTGACGAAGATGACCAAGGAAGCGACCAACCTCGCGGCTCAACTCCAGGCCGAGCGGGACGAGTCTGCGGGTCCGCTCACCAACGGTGCGACGGCTTCGGACTTCAAGGTCCAGGACCGCCGTACGAAGACGGACCGGGCGAAGAAGGCCTTCCTCGACGCCACCGTCGACATCGGCAACACCGACGGCGACCAGGCGCTGGAGTCCATCCGCTCCAACGTCAACCAGATCGCCACGCAGGTCAACCAGATCAACAAGATCCGCCAGGGCGCCTACCAGTCCAAGGGCGCCGACTCCCTCACCGTCGACGCCTACAGCGGACTGATCGAGTCCCTGCTGAGCCTCTCGCAGGACATGGCGCAGGCGACCAGCAACCCGGACATGATCAAGCGGACCCGCGCGCTGGCCGCGTTCTCGTCCGCCAAGGAGTACGCCTCCATCCAGCGGGCCATCATCGCCGCCGCGCTCCCCGCCGACCCGAAGAACGACGGCGATCTGAGCGAGAACGACCGTCTCTACGGTCAGAACGCGCTCACCAAGGAGAAGAACTCCCTCACGTCCTTCAACTCGCTGTACGAGTCGATGGGCGGCAACGCCGAAGAGCTGACCGCACCGCTCAACGGCCAGGGAAACCCCGAGATCCAGGCCGCGGAGAAGTACGCGGACCGGGTCCTCGGGCAGCAGGACGGTCTGAAGAACGAGCCCCACCGCTCGTACCTGGACTGGACCGACCAGGCCTCGACCCGTATCAACGCGATGAAGACCATCGAGGCCACGCTGCTGGGCGAGATGGAGGGCAAGGCCCGCGAACTGCGCGACCAGGCCCAGCGCGACGCGTACATCAACGCCGCGCTGATCCTGCTCGTCCTCGGGGTCTCGCTCGTCGGCGCCTTCGTGGTGGCCCGCGCGATGATCCGCTCGCTGCGCCGGCTCCAGGACACGGCCACCCGGGTCGCCCAGGACCGCCTGCCCGAGCTGGTCAAGGCGCTCTCCGAGTCGGACCCGCAGGACGTCGACACCTCCGTCGAGTCGGTCGGTGTGCACTCCAGGGACGAGATCGGCCAGGTCGCCGCGGCCTTCGACGACGTGCACCGCGAGGCCGTCCGCCTCGCCGCCGAGCAGGCCCTCCTGCGAGGCAACGTCAACGCGATGTTCACCAACCTCTCGCGCCGCAGCCAGGGCCTCATCCAGCGTCAGCTCTCGCTCATCTCCGAACTGGAGTCGCGCGAGGCCGACCCGGACCAGCTGTCCTCGCTGTTCAAGCTCGACCACCTCGCGACCCGTATGCGCCGTAACGGTGAGAACCTCCTCGTCCTCGCGGGTGAGGAGCCGGGCCGTCGCTGGACCCGGCCCGTCCCCCTGGTCGACGTGCTCCGTGCCGCCGCCTCCGAGGTGGAGCAGTACGAGCGCATCGAACTGTCCTCGGTCCCCGCGACCGAGGTCGCGGGACGTGTCGTCAACGACCTCGTGCACCTGCTCGCCGAGCTGCTGGAGAACGCCACGTCGTTCTCCTCGCCGCAGACGAAGGTCCGGGTCACCGGTCACGCGCTGCCCGACGGCCGGGTGCTGGTCGAGATCCACGACACCGGCATCGGCCTCTCCCCCGAGGACCTCGCGGCGATCAACGAGCGGCTCGCGTCGCCGCCCACCGTGGACGTCTCGGTCTCGCGCCGCATGGGTCTGTTCGTGGTCGGCCGGCTGTCCCTGCGCCACGGCATCCGGATCCAGCTGCGCCCCTCCGACTCGGGTGGTACGACCGCGCTGGTCATGCTGCCGGTCGACGTCGCCCACGGCGGCAAGAAGGGCCCGGTCGGCAAGCCCGGGATGAACATCGGCGGCCAGAACGGCCAGGCCCCGGTGGCCGGCCGGCCGCCCGCGGGTCCCGGCCTCACCGCCGGTCCCGGCGGAGCGCCCGCCCCCGGTCTCACCGCGGGCCCCGGTTCGCCCCCGCCCGGCCGGATCGCCGCGGGCACCCCGCGCGGCCAGGTCGGCGCCGGTGCGAGCCCGCGCGCCGCACTGCCCGGCCGTGACGGCGGACAGGGCGGCCAGCAGGGCGGGAACGGAACGCCCCAGAACCCGCAGCGCCAGGGCTCGGCCCAGACGGGCCAGACCGGTCAGAACAGCGTCTTCGGCGGTCAGAACACCTTCGCGGGCCAGGGCCAGGGCCGTAACGACAGTCCCGGCGCGCCGAACGCACAGCCGGGCCAGAACGGCTTCAGCGGCCACGCCCAGAACGCCTTCCAGCAGGGCGGCGTACCGGAGCGCAGCCGGCAGCTGCCGCCCCCCGGCGGTCCGCGCGCCGAGCTGCCGGGTGGCAACCCGCGGCCGCAGAACCGCCAGCAGCGCCCCGAGACCACCAGCTGGGGCACCGGGCAGCAGCCCGCGCAGGACGCCCCGCGCGGTCACGAGGAGCACGAGAACACCGGCCAGTACGCCCGGCCCCAGGCCTCGCAGCAGGGTCCCGGCACCGCGGAGTTCCCCCGGCCCGACTTCGACGCGCCGCGTCCCGGCGCGGACAACGGCCAGCGGGGCGGGGGGCAGCAGCAAGGCCAGCAGAGCCAGCAGGATGCCGCCGCCACGGCCCAGTTCCCCCGGCCGGACTTCAACGCACCGGCGCCGACCGGCTACCAGCCCGACTACAGCGCCCAGCAGGGCGGCTACCAGCAGGGGTACGGCAACGGCCAGCAGCAGAACTACGCCGCGCCGCCGAACTACGCCCCGCAGCAGGACTTCAACCCCCCGCGCCCCCCGGCTCCCTCCGCGGCGCCGGGCGCGCAGGGCCGCGGCCCCGGGCAGTTCGACCAGTACGGTCAGCCGCTCAACGGCCGCAACGGTCAGGACGGACCGGGTTACGGCGTCCCGCGCCAGCCCAGCCTGCCGCCGCAGCCCCAGCACGAGGCGCTGCCGCCGGCCGGTCCCGGCGACGGCCGTACCCCGCTGTTCGACAACCTGGAGACCAACTGGTTCCACGGTCAGCAGCCGGGCGGACAGCAGCAGCCGCCCCAGCCCCAGCAGCCCCCGGCGTCCGCCGCTTCGCAGCAGCAGGCTCCGGCCCCGCTGCCGCCGGCACCCCGGCGTGACCCGATGCCGCAGCGTGAGCCCGGCGCCGGTCTGATGGGCG
Organism: Streptomyces sp. NBC_01317; assembly: GCF_035961655.1. Lineage (NCBI taxonomy): Bacteria > Bacillati > Actinomycetota > Actinomycetes > Kitasatosporales > Streptomycetaceae > Streptomyces > Streptomyces sp. NBC_01317. The sequence goes on from NZ_CP108393.1 coordinate 2,451,264, forward strand.
CGGGCGCGCCGAGCGGCAACGGTTTCGGCACCAACGGTGCCGGCTCGAACAGCCCGGCGACCAACGGCTCGGGTGCCAACGGTTCCAGTGCCACGTCCTCCTGGCGCACGTCGCCCAACGACGAGCTGGTACGCCAGGCCGAACGGGTCAAAAAGCCCCAGGCGGGCGGTATCACCACTTCAGGTCTGCCCCGCCGGGTGCCGCGTGCCAACCTGGTGCCCGGTACCGCGCAGGAACAGAACAACCAGGCCGGTCCGCAGGTTTCGCGTGCGCCGGCAGACGTACGCGGCCGACTGACCAATCTACGCCGGGGTATTCAGCAGGGTCGTCAGGCGGGCACAGCCGGTCCGGCGAACAACAGCTTCAACCTCGGCCCCTCTCACCAGCAGGAGCGTTAGTTGAGTCCGATGAGTCAGGCCGCTCAGAATCTGAACTGGTTGATCACCAACTTCGTGGACAACACCCCTGGGGTGTCCCACACGGTGGTGGTCTCCGCGGACGGACTTCTGCTGGCCATGTCCGAGGGCTTCCCCCGCGACCGAGCCGATCAGCTCGCGGCCGTGGCGTCCGGGCTGACCTCGCTGACCGCGGGGGCGTCCCGGATCTTCGAAGGCGGCCCGGTCAACCAGACCGTGGTGGAGATGGAGCGCGGCTTCCTCTTCCTGATGTCCGTCTCCGACGGTTCCTCCCTGGCCGTGCTCGCCCACCCCGAGTGCGACATCGGCCTGGTGGGGTACGAGATGGCCCTCCTGGTCGACCGCGCCGGTACGGTCCTCACGCCGGACCTGCGCGCCGAGCTCCAAGGAAGTCTGTTGCACTGAGGCTTCGGCACCGCCGCCACCAGCTCCAACACCGTCAGGCCGCCCAACCGGCCCCCCACCGGCCAAGTCAGACGGCACGCAGACATCTTGCTGTCACGCCCGGAGGATTCATGACCCCGCCACCCGCCTCTCACGATCCGTACGGCGCCTCAGTCGACGCGTCGTACGGACCTGAGGGCGATCAGCCGCTGGTACGCCCGTACGCCATGACCGGCGGACGGACCCGGCCGCGGTACCAGCTCGCCATCGAGGCGCTGGTCAGTACGACAGCAGACCCCGCTCATCTCGCCACCCTGCTCCCCGAGCACCAGCGGATCTGCCACCTCTGCCGTGAGGTCAAGTCGGTGGCTGAGGTGTCGGCCCTGCTGACGATGCCGCTCGGCGTCGCCCGGATCCTGGTGGCGGACCTGGCGGAAGCCGGCATGGTGGCCATCCACCAGCCGGGCAACGGAGAGGCCGGCGGCGCGCCGGATGTGACACTGCTCGAAAGGGTGCTCAGTGGACTTCGGAAGCTCTAGCGGCGGAGGAGCAGCCCGCTCAACCACCAGCGCGAAGATCGTGGTGGCGGGCGGCTTCGGCGTGGGCAAGACCACGTTCGTCGGCGCCGTCTCGGAGATCAACCCGCTGCGTACCGAAGCCGTCATGACGTCCGCGTCAGCCGGCATCGACGACCTCACCCACACCGGAGACAAGACCACCACCACCGTGGCCATGGACTTCGGCCGCATCACCCTCGACCAAGACCTCATCCTCTACCTCTTCGGCACCCCCGGACAGGACCGCTTCTGGTTCATGTGGGACGACCTCGTCCGCGGCGCCATCGGCGCCGTCGTCCTCGTCGACACCCGCCGCCTCGCCGACTGCTTCCCCGCCGTCGACTACTTCGAAAACTCAGGACTCCCCTTCGTCATCGCCCTCAACGGCTTCGACGGACACCAGCCCTACACCCCCGACGAAGTACGCGAAGCACTCCAGATCGGACCCGACACCCCCATCATCACCACCGACGCCCGCCACCGCGCCGACGCCAAAAGCGGCCTCATCACCCTCGTCGAACACGCACTCATGGCACGACTCAAGTAGACGGACGGCTACGGCGGTTGCTGTAGTCCGCGCAGGGCGCGGGCTGTGTCTTCGGACACGGCCCGCCTCGGCCTTCATAACGTTTAGACAGAGAATTCACGGGCTACGGACACCCGACGCACTCAACTGGTATCACTGCGCTCACATCACCTCCCCTTTTTGTTCCCGCTCGGCCCTTATGCCCCTTTTATTTGAGGCGTGGATCACTCGGAACGGCTGATTCCCACTGTTTGGAGTGGGACCACTCCCCGTGCTGGAATTCGGCGACTCCCGAGTTTGTACGGCCCTGAACGAGAAACGGCACAGCGTAGGTGCCGGCGCCGAGAGGTTGTTGGTCGAGTGAGGCGAAGCAAGGCGAGCTCCGCGGAGCAACAGACGCGGGGCAACTTCACCCCGCCACCGCGGTCGGCGGCGGCGTCCGCGGACCCGGCCGGCGCGCCCTCCGCGCCCGGCAGCTCCAGCCGGCTCTCGCCGCGCAACTGGCGTGTGGCCACCCGGCTGAACGCCATTCTGCTGATCCCGGTCCTGGTCGGACTGGTGATGGGCGGCTTCCAGGTCAAGGGGTCGATCGACACCTGGCAGGAGGCCCAGGACGCGGAGAAGACGGCCCTCATCGTGCGCGCCGCCTCCGAGTACGGCCAGGCCCTGCTCAACGAGCGCGACCTCACCGCGCAGCCCCTGCTGACGAACAAGCGCGACGCGCAGATCGTCGTACGGACGCGGGCGGCCACCGACGCCGCGAAGAAGAAGTTCGACGTCGCGGTCCGGGACATGCCCGCCAAGCAGGGCCTCGAACGCCGCCTCAGCATCTTCCGCGGGGAGGAGCCCAAGCTGGCGGCCATCCGCAAGACCGCGTACACCGCGGCGGTGGAGACCCCGGACAAGACCGGCAACAACGGCGGCCCCGTGGCGACCGAAGAGGGATACGTGCTGGTCCAGCACTCCCTCATGGAGTTCGCCAACGAGCTGGGCCTCGGCACCGGCAACATCACCAGCTACGGCCGTACGGTCTACGCCCTCCAGCTCGCCAAGGCCGCCGAGTCGCTCCAGCGCTCGATCGGCATGCACCTGCTGGTCAGGCCCAGCCAGAAGGACCAGGTCAGGGGCGGGCAGACCATCGCCTTCTCGTCGTACGCCTACCTGGAGAGCGTCTCCGTCGCCGAGTACGTCTCCGGCGGCACCGCCGCCGACACGGTCCGGCTCCAGCAGGTCATGAAGCAGAAGGCCGCCGAGGGGGCGAAGAAGCTCGCCGCCGCCGGCCAGCAGGCCGCCGCCGCGGGCCAGGACTTCACCCCGCCCCCCAGTCAGGAGGGGTCCGTCTTCGACGGCATGGTCGCCGCGATCGCCACCGGCGCCACCCCCGAGCAGCTCGCGGCACGGGGGGTCACCCCCGACGTGTGGATGGCCGCCGCCACCGCCAAGTTCGACGGCTACACCGTGGTCGAGAAGGAACTCGTCGACAAGGCCGTCGCGGACGCCGCGCAGATCTCCACCAACGCCAGGAACGACGCGATCACCAACGGCGCCATCGTCGTGGTCGCCCTGCTCATCGCCTTCATCCTGGCCGGGATGATGGCCCGGCAGATGAGCCGCTCGATGCGCGAGCTGCGCACGGCGGCGTTCTCCATCGCCGAGCAGCGGCTGCCGATGCTGGTCGACCAGCTGTCCCGTACCGAACCGGGCCGCGTCGACACCCGCGTCCAGCCCATCCCGATCGACTCGCGCGACGAGATCGGCGAGGTCGCCCGCGCCTTCGACCAGGTCCACCGCGAGGCGGTCAGGCTCGCGGCCGAGCAGGCCATGCTCCGCGGAAACGTCAATGCGATCTTCACGAACCTCTCCCGCCGCAACCAGTCCCTGATCGAGGGCCAGCTGACCCTCATCACGGACCTGGAGAACAACGAGGGCGACCCGGACCAGCTGGAGAACCTCTTCAAGCTCGACCACCTGGCGACCCGCATGCGCCGCAACGGCGAGAACCTGCTGGTTCTCGCGGGTGAGGAGCCGGGCCGCCGGTGGAACCAGCCGGTGCCGCTGGTGGACGTGCTGCGCGCCGCCTCCTCGGAGGTCGAGTCGTACGCCCGTATCGAACTCACCGGCGTCCCCGAGACCGACATCCACGGCCAGTCCGTCACCGACCTCGTGCACCTGCTCGCCGAGCTGCTGGAGAACGCCACCACCTTCTCCTCGCCGCAGACCAAGGTCCGGGTGACCGCCACGCGGCTGCCCGACGGCCGGGTGATGGTCGAGATCCACGACAAGGGCATCGGCCTGACCGCCGAGGACTTCGCGGACATCAACCACAAGCTGGCCAACCCGCCGACCGTGGACGCCGCCGTCTCCCAGCGCATGGGCCTGTTCGTGGTCGGCCGGCTGGCCGACCGGCACGGCATCCGGGTCCAGCTGCGCCCCTCGGGCGAGCAGGCGGGCACGACGTCGCTGGTGATGCTCCCCGACGCGATCACGCACGGCGGTGGCGGCGAACCGACCGTCCAGGCCGACGACTTCACGGTCTCGCAGATCATCCCGGACCAGGAACCGCCCGCCGAGGTGCGGGCCTTCCCGACAGCGCCCATGCTGACGGCGGCCGAACTCGGCTTCGACGACTCGAAGTACGAGACGGCGGCCGAGCAGCCGGGCCCCGCCCAGGACAGCCGCCGGCTCGACCCCGTCAACCGCACCCTGCGGCGCGAGGAACGGCGTGCGGCGCTGGGCGGCCCTGAGAGCCCCGAGGGACCGCTCTTCAGCGACCAGGTCGACGGGCAGTACCGCGAGGGCTCCGAGGCCGCCTACGCGCCTCAGGAGGCCCCGTACGGCCCGGACTTCGCCCCGCGGCCGGCGACGGCGGAGGCGCCGGCCACGGACGGGTACGGTCCCGCCGGGTACGAGGAGTACCGCGCGCCCGAGCCCTACGGCACACCCGACGGATACCAGGAGCCCCAAGCACCCGCCTATGCGGAGGCCGGCTACCCGGACCTGCCGAACGGTGAGATCCCGTACCAGAACGGTTTCGACGCCCAACCCCACCAGGGTGAGTGGGGCGATCAGGGCGGATACCAGGGCGCGTACCCCCCGGTGGCCCCCGCCGAACCGGAATCTTCACAGGTCGCACCCGAGATCCCCGCCGACCGCGTAGGCTTCGACCGTCCGGGTCCCTCTCCGAGCACCAGTCACGCGCTGACCGGCGCGGGACTGCCGCGCCGGGGCGGTGGCCGGCAGGCCCAGGAGTGGCAGCCCACCGGTCAGAACGACGGACAGCTGGGCCGGACTCCCCCGGTCGGCGGCGAGTTGGACACCGGGACGGCGGACACCGAGGACTGGCGTTCCAAGAACGACGACCGCTGGCAGCGGGCCGAGAAGCTCCGCGAGCCGAAGGCGGGCGGGGTCACCCCGTCCGGTCTTCCCCGCCGGGTACCCAAGGCCAATCTGGTCGAGGGAACGGCGGAGAGCACCCCGCAGGGCGGCCCCCAGGTCTCCCGTGCTCCGGAGGACGTGCGCGGCAGGTTGAGCAACCTGCGGCGCGGGGTCCTGCGGGGACGCAACGCGGGAGCGGACACGAACGGACCGGGCCACGGCCCGGGCAGTACCTACAACCAGGAGCGTTAGTGTGAGCCCGATGAGCCAGGCGGCGCAGAATCTGAACTGGTTGATCACCAACTTTGTGGACAACACCCCCGGGGTGTCCCACACGGTGGTGGTCTCCGCCGACGGACTCCTGCTCGCCATGTCCGACGGTTTCCCCCGCGACCGGGCCGATCAGCTCGCGGCCGTGGCGTCCGGGCTGACCTCGCTGACCGCGGGGGCGTCCCGGATCTTCGAGGGGGGCGCCGTCAACCAGACCGTCGTGGAGATGGAGCGCGGCTTCCTCTTCCTGATGTCCATCTCGGACGGCTCCTCGCTGGCCGTGCTCGCCCACCCGGAGGCCGACATCGGCCTGGTGGGCTACGAGATGGCCCTGTTGGTCGATCGCGCCGGTACGGTCCTCACACCGGACCTCCGCGCCGAACTCCAGGGAAGTCTGCTCAACTGACAGACAGTGCAGTTCTCGCCACCGCACCATAGGGTGCGGTGGCGCGCGGCTCCACAGGCACACCAAGGACCGGCGACCGGCAGTCGGAGGAGGAAACGTGGCTACACCCCCAGGCGGACATCCCTATGACGGTGTCCGGCAGCCCGCGGGAGAGCAGGCCCGGAACCGCTTCAACTTCCCGTCCGCGCCGAGCGGTCAGGGCGATCAGAGCAGACAGGGCGGTCAGGGCGGTCAGGGCGGTCAGGGCGGTCAGGGGAATCCTGGCGGTCAGGAAGGTCAGGGCGGCGGTTACGGCGGACCGGGCGGTCAACACCAGCCCTACCCGCCGCAACACCAGTACAACCAGCCCCGGACGCCCCGTATCCAGCCGGTGCAGCAACAGCCCCGGCGCTCCTCCGCGCCCGACCCGTCCAGGGACACCCACAATCCGTTGGTGCGCCCGTACGCCATGACCGGCGGACGGACCCGCCCGCGATACCAGCTCGCCATCGAGGCACTGGTCAGTACGACGGCCGATCCGTCCCGGCTGCAAGGGCAGTTGCCCGAGCACCAGCGGATCTGCCAGCTCTGTTTCGAGATCAAGTCGGTCGCCGAGATCTCGGCACTTCTCTCCATTCCCCTCGGCGTCGCCCGGATCCTCGTAGCCGACCTGGCGGAGGCCGGACTTGTCGCCATCCATCAGCCCGGCGGCGACGAGACCGCCGGCGGTCAGCCAGACGTGACACTGCTCGAAAGGGTGCTCAGTGGACTTCGGAAGCTCTAGCGGCGGAGGAGCAGCCCGCTCAACCACCAGCGCGAAGATCGTGGTGGCGGGCGGCTTCGGCGTGGGCAAGACCACGTTCGTCGGCGCCGTCTCGGAGATCAACCCGCTGCGTACCGAAGCCGTCATGACGTCCGCGTCAGCCGGCATCGACGACCTCACCCACACCGGAGACAAGACCACCACCACCGTGGCCATGGACTTCGGCCGCATCACCCTCGACCAAGACCTCATCCTCTACCTCTTCGGCACCCCCGGACAGGACCGCTTCTGGTTCATGTGGGACGACCTCGTCCGCGGCGCCATCGGCGCCGTCGTCCTCGTCGACACCCGCCGCCTCGCCGACTGCTTCCCCGCCGTCGACTACTTCGAAAACTCAGGACTCCCCTTCGTCATCGCCCTCAACGGCTTCGACGGACACCAGCCCTACACCCCCGACGAAGTACGCGAAGCACTCCAGATCGGACCCGACACCCCCATCATCACCACCGACGCCCGCCACCGCGCCGACGCCAAAAGCGGCCTCATCACCCTCGTCGAACACGCACTCATGGCACGACTGCGCTAAACCACACCCCACTGGTCACGTACGGCGGCCCCCGCACTCGATGAGTGCGGGGGCCGCTGTCGTACGTACAAGCCTCACTTGTGGGGCGGGGCGGGTCAGCCCTGCCAGCTGTGCGGGGCGCGGAAGCCGGAGCTGCGCTCCAGGCGGCGCCAGCCCGCGGTGGAGCGGCCTCGGCCGACGGCCGGGGCCTCCGAGCGGGCGGCGGCGCGGGCCATCAGGACCGCGGTGATCGCCGCGAGTTCCTCGGGGTCGGCCTGACCCTTCTCGACACGCAGCAGGGAATCGTTGGTGGTCTCACTCATGGAGTCGGTCTCCGTCTTCTACCGCGGGGCTTCTACTGCGGGCTTCTACTGCGGGGGATTGCCGTGCTTGCGCGACGGCAGGTCGGCGTGCTTCGTGCGGAGCATCGCGAGGGCGCTCGCGAGCACCTCGCGGGTCTCTGCCGGGTCGATGACGTCGTCGACCAGGCCGCGCTCCGCGGCGTAGTAGGGATGCATCAGCTCCGCCTTGTACTCCTTGACCATGCGCGCGCGCATGGCCTCGGGGTCCTCGGCCTCGGCGATCTGCTTGCGGAAGATGACGTTGGCGGCACCTTCGGCGCCCATCACCGCGATCTCGTTGGTCGGCCAGGCGTAGGTGAGGTCGGCGCCGATGGACTGGGAGTCCATGACGATGTAAGCACCGCCGTACGCCTTGCGCAGGATGAGGGAGATCCGCGGCACGGTCGCGTTGCAGTACGCGTACAGCAGCTTCGCGCCGTGCCGGATGATCCCGCCGTGCTCCTGGTCGACGCCGGGCAGGAAGCCCGGTACGTCCAGGAGGGTGACGATCGGGATGTTGAAGGCGTCACACATCTGGACGAATCGCGCGGCCTTTTCCGACGCCTCGATGTCCAGGACCCCGGCGAGGGACTGCGGCTGGTTGGCGACGATGCCGACCACCTGTCCGTCGATCCGGGCGAGCGCGCAGATGATGTTGCGGGCCCAGCGCTCGTGGATCTCCAGGAAGTCGCCGTCGTCGACGAGCTCCTCGATCACCTTGTGCATGTCGTACGGGCGGTTGCCGTCGGCGGGGACCAGGTCCAGCAGGACGTCGGAGCGGCGGTCCGCCGGGTCCTCGGAGTCGACCGTGGGCGGGTTCTCGCGGTTGTTCTGCGGGAGCATCGAGAGGAGGTAGCGCACCTCGGCGATGCAGGTCTCCTCGTCGTCGTACGCGAAGTGCGCGACGCCGGAGGTCTCGGCGTGCACGTCGGCGCCGCCGAGGCCGTTCTGGGTGATCTCCTCACCCGTGACGGCCTTCACCACGTCCGGGCCCGTGATGAACATCTGCGAGGTCTCGCGGACCATGAAGACGAAGTCCGTGAGGGCGGGGCTGTAGGCGGCGCCGCCCGCGCACGGGCCGAGCATCACGCTGATCTGCGGGATGACGCCGGACGCGCGGGTGTTGCGCTGGAAGATGCCGCCGTAGCCGGCGAGCGCGGAGACGCCCTCCTGGATACGGGCGCCGGCGCCGTCGTTCAGGGAGACCAGCGGGGCACCGGCCGAGATGGCCATGTCCATGATCTTGTGGATCTTGGTGGCGTGGGCCTCGCCCAGCGCGCCGCCGAAGATCCGGAAGTCGTGCGCGTACACGAAGACCGTACGGCCGTCGACCGTGCCCCAGCCGGTGATCACACCGTCCGTGTACGGCTTCTTCGCCTCCAGGCCGAATCCGGTCGCCCGGTGCCTGCGCAGCTGCTCGACCTCTTTGAACGATCCCTCGTCGAGCAGCAGGTCGATCCGCTCACGGGCGGTCAGCTTGCCCTTGGCGTGCTGGGCCTCGGTGGCCCGGTCACTCGGCCCCCGGCGGGCCTGCTCGCGCAGGGCGTGCAGTTCGGCCACCCGGCCACGGGCGTCGGCGGGCTCGCTCGGCTTCTCGTCCACTACGGTCATGTTCCAACCCTACGAACACCCAGGGGTAAATAGCTCCGTAGACTCCACACAGTCTCCTGCCCCGATTCCTGGTGGAGCTGGACAGAACGCGACCCGAATGGGCGCGACCTCATAGCTCGGAACACCTAGTACTTGTAGGGTTTCCATAGATGTCGGCGAAGAGTCATCGCGGGTGTCCACGCAGAGTGACCTCGCAGCGGTGGCTGCCGCCGCGTGTCCCCGGGGTGATCCGCAGCCGTACGGTACGCCCCGCCGCGAGCACCTCCACGGACGGGTCCGCCGCCACCACCCGCCGTACCGGCCGGTCCCAGACGACGTCCACCGGCTGCCCGGAGCGTACCGGCTCGCCGAGGTGGATCGTGGCGGTACGCCCCCGCTCCACTACGAGCACGCTCGCGGGGGCGGTCACGGTGAGCGGGCCCGCCGTACCGGCCCGCCAGAAGTTCGCGGCGGTCAGGCCGAGGGAGCGGATCGCGACGGCGTGGACGTCGCCGCTGTGGGCGAGGAGCGACAGCCAGTGGGGGTCCGCGGCGCGGGCCGCGAGGGTACGGCGGGTGGCACCCGGCATCAGGAGATAGAGGTACGAGGCCGCGACCGGGTCGGTGCCGTGGTCGAGCCAGAGCGTGCGGTAGCGGCGGGTGCGCTGTTCGGTGGTGCTGGTGGTGTTGATGTCGTGCCAGGAGCCGGTGCGGGCCTCTTCGAGGGTCCGCAGGGTGCCGGGGGCCGCGCCGCCGGGGAAGACCCAGCCGCCGTGGCCGGCGAGGTGGGCCCAGCGGGGGCGGGGGGAGGGGTCGAGGGTGAAGAGGTGTGGCCCTGGCTCTCCCAGGTTTTCTCCCAGGTTGCGGTTGTCGATCACCGTCTCCACCGGGACGCCGTCGGTGCTGGTGATCGCGGCGCCGAGGCAGACGACGGCGTCGGCGGCGAAGATCCAGGACTTACGGGCCTCCAGCGTGGAGCCCAGGCCTTTGAGGTGCTGTCCTACGGAGGCGAACTCCCCGTCGGTGGCGCCGCCGACCCAGCGGACGGCGGGTTTGGGCGCGCCCCATTCCCCGCCGGCGCGGTCCGGGAGGCGGCGGGTGGAGACGGTGGTGCCGGGGAGCCGGTAGGGGTCGACGGTGGGCCAGAACCAGTCGGTGTACTGGTCGTTGAGGCGGTGGGCGGCGTCGGGCCGGAGGTCTCCTCCTGGCCCGGGGGTCCACCAGTAGAGCATTCCGGCGCCGGTGTGCCAGCCGCGTGGGTTCTCGCCGTTGCCGCATTCGTAGGAGGCGATGCGTTCGGAGGACATGGCGAGGTTGGCGGTCCAGCCGGGGCGGCGGTGGACGGCCCGGTCCATCCCGGGGAAGAGGGTGTGGCCGACCGGTTCGGGGGCGGCGGGGACCTCCGCGTCGGCGAGGGCGTGCAGCCGGGCGAGGTCGGCGACGTCGAACTGCGGGGCGGTGAGGATGGGGGACGGGCCGCCGGGGGCGGCGGCGCGTTCGATCCAGCCTTTTGCCCTGGCGGTCCAGCGGGTGCGTTCGGCGGGGCGCGCGACGGTCATGAGGAGCGGGATCGCCGCGATGAGGGCCTGGCCGTGGAAGTGGTCGCTCCGCAGGACGCCGAGGTCGTCGTCCTTGAGATGGCCGCGGCTGACGGCACGGCCGCTGACGCTGTCCATCATCAGACCGTCCAGGATCAGCGGCGCGTAGGCCCGCTCCACGCTGTCGAGGACGATCTGCCGGTTCGGGTCGGTGACGGCCCAGGGGGACCCGTCGAGGAGGGTGAACAGCCGGCCGAGTCCGTCGAGCAGGACCTGTCCGTACGTACCGGAGTAGGCGACCCAGGTGTGCTGGACGAACGATCCGTCGGCGTGGAGGCCGTCGCCCTTCGTGACGTACGGGAAGACGGGCGAGAGGGCGTCCCTGGCGAGGGCGATCTTCGCGGGCGCCCGGCCGAGGATGCCGCGCAGCGCGACGGAGCGGCAGAGGTCGACGCGGTTGGCGCCGGTGCTGATGCCGGAGTAGTCGGCGAGGAGGGTGTCGGGGAGGAAGTGGTCGACGGCGGCGAAGACGGCTTCCCGCGTCTGTTCGGTGAGGTGGTCGTGGAGCACGGCGGCGGTGTCGAGGAGGTGGCGGGGGCTGCCGATCCGCCACTCCCACCAGTTGCCGTACGGCGTGGTGCCGGGGTGGTAGACGGTCGCGGCGAGGTGGTCGAGCCCGCGCAGGACGGCGGCGAGGAGGGCGGGGTCGCCGGTGAGGCCGGTGCGGGGGCGGGCGTAGGCCTCGGCCATGGTGAGGAGCCGGCCGTAACTGGCGGTGATGCCGGCGGGTGGGTCGAAGGGGTGATCGGGCCAGAGGGAGGTGGAGGTGGGGGCCATGTCCTTCCGGTGCCGGGCGGCGCGGGTGCCTGTGCGGGCGAGGCGGGAGGCGTAGGGGTCTTGTTCCGCGTCGTACGCGGTACCGAGGTGGAGGGCGGCCCAGCGGAGCCGGAGGGCGTCCAGGGGATCGGGGGCGCTTGCGTGCGCGGTGCGCCCGGGGCCGAGGGTGGCGGCGGTGGCCGCGAGGAGGTGGCGTCGGGCCCAGGTCATGCGCACCTCCACGAACGCGCGCGGCTTGCCCGACGGCGACGGTTCCGTCCTCAAACGCCGGACGGGCTTGGTGGGGGCCGGGGTCCGTTTGATGGTGTCCCGACCCACACCCCCGAGCAAGCCGACCACGCCGGGCAAATCCAGCCCGTCCGGCGATTGAGGACAAGGCCTGCGCGCCGGCTTGGGGGCGGGCTAGCAGCCGCCGCAGTTGTAGAACGTCACGTCCCAGTGGTTGCCCTCGTCCGCGTAGACGTTCCCCGACCCCGCCTGCCACTGCGGGTACCCGTCCCCGCGCACCCCGATGTACGTGAACGTGTTCTTGACGTAGTTCGTCAGGCACGTCGACTTGCCGAAGTCGAGCTTGTAGCCGTTCCAGTGCGAGTACGTACCGCTCGCGTGGCCCGTCTCCGTGCCGCCCGTGATGTTCAGCGCGCAGCCCGTCGCGCTCCGCAGGGTCTGCGCGCCCTGCGCGGTCGCCTGGTTGAGCTGGTCGAACGACGTACACGTCGCGTTGTTGCGGTTCGAGCAGCCGCCGGACGACGACCAGGTGATGCCGCGCGAGCTGAACATCGACGTCGCCGTCGCGTGGGAGATCTTCGTGGCCGCCTGGGCCTCCGACGTGGCGGTGAGGACGCCGAAGCCGGGGGCCAGGAGCGCGCCCAGGACGAGCGCGAACGCGCTGAGGACGGAGCGGAGCTTCATGGGGGGATTCCTCCTGCAGATGACGGTGATGTCGGGCCGGTGGGTCGGCGGGGCAGGCGGTGCGGGTGGCGCAGGGCGATCCTGCCCGACATCTACGCGCGTCCGCCAGAGGGCGTGGGGAGCGAGCCCGTGAAGGGGTCGTGGAGGCCGTGGGTAAAGGAGTTCCCTCGATCGAGGGACATAGTTGAAATCCGAACCAGACAGGTCTATGGTTGCGCTCGTCCGGCATTCATTGAATGTTGAACTACCGACTACCACTCATAGGAGACCGACATGGCCCTCTTCGGCCGCAAGAACGACGGCGCCACCGCCACCCGCGAGATCGACCCCGCCCTGGTCGCCCTGACCGGCGCGTACACGATCGACCCGAGCCACAGCAAGATCGGCTTCTCGGTGCGCCACGCGATGGTCACCAACGTCCACGGCGCCTTCACCGAGTTCGAGGGCTCCCTGGACCTGAACGGCACCGACCCCGCCCACTCCACGGCGTCGATCGTCGTCACGATCTCCAGCGTCGACACGGGCGCGCCCGACCGCGACGGCCACCTCCTCACGGGTGACTTCTTCGACGCCGAGCAGTTCCCCAAGATGACCTTCACGTCCACCTCGGCCGAAGAGCTGGGCGGCGAGTCGTACCGCATCAACGGCGACCTCACCATCAAGGACGTCACGAAGCCGCTCTCCATCGACCTGGAGTTCAACGGCGCGGCCACCGACGCCTACGGGAACGAGCGGGTCGGCTTCGAGGGCGGCGCCACCATCCTGCGCTCCGACTGGGGCCTGACCTGGAACGCGGCGCTGGAGGCCGGCGGCGTGGTCGTCTCCGACAAGGTCAAGCTGCTCTTCGACATCAGCGCGATCAAGAAGGCCCCCGAGGCCGTCTGACCCGTCGCGCCCCCGGGGCGAGGACGAGCGTCGGTACGCGACCGGCGGGGGCGAGGCACCAGCCTCGGTACGGCCCTGCTCCCGGCAGGATCCAGCAGCCGGGAGCTAGAAGCCGCCCCCGCCGTCGAACCCGCCGCCACCGCCCCCGTCCCCTCCCCCGCCGAACCCGCCGCCCCCGAAGTCACCCGGGTCGAAGTCCGACCCCGAGGTGTCCCCGCCGTCGGAGCCGGTGTACTCGCCGCCGCCGTAATCGGCGGCGTAGCCCGGTGAGGCGATGGCCGCGCCGAGCAGCGTGCCGGCCAGCAGTCCCGGCAGCAGCCCGCCGCCGAAGTACCCCCCGGCCCAGGGCCCGTACGCGGGCCCGGCCTCGTAGTAGGGACGGGGGCCCTGTTCCGTACCGACCGTACGGACCCCCGGGTCCTCCCCGTCCGCCAGCCGCGCGGCGTCCGCCGCGCAGACCGGGACGTCCCTGACCACCCCGCCCGGCGGCGCCCACCGCGCGTCGGTCACCGAAGGCCCGTGCCGCGGGTCGAAGAAGCACGGCGAACGGCGCTCCGGCAGCGGGGCGCCCTTTCTGCGCGCGTCGAGCATCGCCAGGTGGTAGCGGCCGTCCTCCAGCGCCTCGGTCACCGTGCGCACGTCCTCCGGTGCTTGCGCGGACCCCATGAGGGATTTCGCCTTCTCGTACGCGTCGAGGGACCGCTCGTAGTCCGTACGCATCGACTCGTCCGCGCCGGACTCCGCCGGGTGGAAGTCCAGCCGGTCCAGCTCCTCGCCGAACGCCGTGATGTCCTCGTCCACGACGACCCGGAGCTTCTCCAGGGCCTCCCGCCGCTTCTCGTCCCGCCTGCGGCGGTTCCTGCTCATGACGGCGTACGCTCCCCCGCCGCCCACCACGACCAGCCCGGCGAGCGCGATCAGCCCCTCCTTCCCGTCGTTGCCGTCCCCGTTGCCGGTGGAGCCCCACGAATCGGGGGCGTGGCCGCGTGTCCGGGGCAGGGCCTGGTCGACGAAGGTGTTCAGCTCGGTCACGGCGTCCGGGGAACCCACCTTGACCGCGGCGGTGAGGTTCCGTACCGCGCGCTCCGACAGCACGGACGGGTCGGCGCCCGCGTTGAAGCCGTCGCCGAGACGGATGGCGTAGAGGCCGGTCACGCCGGTCTCGGCGCGGATCGTACGGAGCACGCTGTCGGAGGGGAACTGCGCGTTCTGCGGCAGGACGGCCACGAAGAGGGGCTTGTCCGCGTCCCGGATCTTCTTCGCCAGGGCGTCGGCCTGCGGCAGCGGCAGCTGGCCGGTGGCGCGGGGGTCCACGTACACCGGGTTCTTCCTGAGGGCGTCCGCGACGGTCCCGGGGCCGGTGGCGGCCTCGGCCGGTGGCGTGACGGGTGCCGCCGTGAGGGCGGCGGCCGAGGCGAGCAGCAACCCGGACAGTGCGGTGAAGGGCCTGGTCCTCATAAGCTGAAGCTACCCGAATCGCACCAAAATGGTTCTTACAGCAACAAAGGGAGAGGCACCCGAGCCCGCCGGCTCGGGTGCCTCGTACCTGGGGGTCCCGCGCCCGGTCAGGCGGCCTTGTACGCCGCCGTCAGCTTCGCCACCGCACCGGACAGGTCACCGGTGAGCAGCAGGTGGTCCGCCTCGGCGAAGGGCTTCGCCGACGCGGCCGTCACGGACTGGCCGATCTTCTGCTGGACGAGGAGCCTGGCCTGGCCGACCAGTTCCTTGCCCTGCGCCGACTTGCCCAGCCCGGCCTTCTGGAGGATCTTCGCCGCGAGCCCGATCGCGGCGAGCGTGGCCTGGCCGCCCTTGGGGGGCGCCGTGAGGGTCGTCAGACCCCAGCCGTACGGGTACTGCGGGTCGTACGACGCGTCACCGACGTTGATCGGCAGCGACTCGACCGTCTTCGGCCAGGTCAGCGGAAGCTGGCCGGTGAAGGCCCGCTTGCCGTAGAGGACGTCGGCGACGCCGTCGCCCTCCGTGCCCGGCAGCCAGGACGCCACGAGCGCGTCGATGTCGCCGAGCTGGTCGCCGATGAGCTGCGGGCGGCCCGCGACGACGAGGACGGCGCACTTCATGGCGGCGCAGACCGTGTCGACGGCCTTCTTGTCCTCGGCGCTCAGCGCCAGGTCGTGGCCGTTGCCGACGTCACCGATGCCTTCGGCGTACGGCTTCTCGCCGACGACGACCACTCCGACGTCGTAGCCGGCCGTGGGCTCGGTGGCGGTCTTGGAGTAGGTGAGGGTGGCATCCGGGGCCGCCTTCCTCATGCCCTCCAGGATGGTGGTGCCCGTGGTGGTCTTCCCCGAGGCGCCCTGCCAGCTGATGGTCCAGCCGCCCGCCTGATTGCCGAGGTCGTCGGCGTTGGAGCCGGCCACGTACACCTTCTGCGACGGCTTGAGCGGCAGGACCGCGCCGTCGTTCTTCAGCAGCACCTGGGACTCGGCGGCGGCCTGGCGGGCCACCGCGCGGTGGGCGGCCGAGCCGATCTCCGCCTGGTGGGTGGTGTCCGCGTACGGCTTCTCGAAGAGGCCCAGCCTGAACTTCTGCTCCAGGATGCGGGAGACGGCGTCGTCGATCCTGGCCTGGGTGATCCGGCCGGCCGCGACCTCCGCCTGGAGGGTCTGGGTGAAGGTCTTGTACTGCGTCGGGACCATGATCATGTCGAGCCCGGCGTTGACGGACGTGCGGACGTCGCTCGCGTAGTCGCCGGGGATCTGGTCGATCGCCTGCCAGTCGCTGATGACGAAGCCCTTGAAGCCCATCTTGTCCTTGAGCTCACCGTTGATCATCGCGCCGTCGGCGTGCATCTTGACGGGCGCCAGGTTGTCGTCGGTGATGTCCAGCGAGGAGTACGAGGGCATGACCG
The DNA here is from genome assembly GCF_035961655.1 of Streptomyces sp. NBC_01317. Classification (NCBI taxonomy): domain Bacteria; kingdom Bacillati; phylum Actinomycetota; class Actinomycetes; order Kitasatosporales; family Streptomycetaceae; genus Streptomyces; species Streptomyces sp. NBC_01317. The sequence continues at coordinate 2,467,476 of NZ_CP108393.1, forward strand.
TGCCCACGCCCCGCTTCACGGCGTCCTTGAACGGCGCGAGGTGGACCTCCTCCAGCTCCTTGCGGGTGACCTTGGTGACGCCCTGGTCCAGGGTGTACGAACCGGTCGTGGAGGAGCCGTACTCGGTGCCGCCGTCGCCGACGAAGTGCTTGGCCGTGGCCAGCACCTTGTCGTTGCGGTCCAGGTCGCTGCCGGACGCCGGGCCCTGCATGCCGTTGACGACCGTGTCCAGGGAGGTCACCAGGGCGGGGTCCTCGCCGAAGGTCTCGTACGTACGGCCCCAGCGCTCGTCCCTGCCGACACAGACGCAGGGCGCGAAGTCCCACGGGACGCCGGTGGCCCGCACCTCCTTCGCCGTGACCGCGCCGGTCTTCTCCGCCAGCGCCGGGTCACGGGTCGCCCCGAGGCCGATGTTGTGCGGCATGATCGTCGCGCCGACGACGTTGTTGTGGCCGTGCACCGCGTCCACGCCGTAGATCAGCGGGATCTGGTAGCGGGTGGCCTGCGCCCTCAGCTGGAAGGCGTCGACCATCTTCGACCAGGCGGCGGGGGTGTTGGGCGTCGGCACGGAGCCGCCGCCGGAGAGCAGCGAGCCGAGGTCGTACGTGGCGATGTCGCCCTGGGCCGTGAGCGCGTTGCGCTCGGCCTGGGTCATCTGGCCGGCCTTCTCCGCGAGGGACATCCGGGAGACCAGGTCGCTGACCCGCCGCTTCACGGAGAGCTTGGTGTCGAGGTACGGCAGGCCGTGCGCGTCCACCACGACCTGCGGGTTCTCGACCGGCGGCTTGGCACCGGTGACGGTGAGCTTGAGCGGTACGGTCTCCGCGCTCTCACCGGCCCGGTCCTTGAGGGTCGGGATCTCGACGGTCCGCGAGGTGCCCGACGCGCTGCCGGCCGGGAAGGTGACCGTACCGGAGACGGGGGTGTAGTCCTTGCCCGCCTCGGCGGTGCCGCCCTCGGTGGTGTAGTCGACGGTCACGGGCTCGTCGACGGGGACGGAGCCGGTCGTCGCGACGGAGACCTTCACCTGCGCGGTGGCGCCCTCCTTGACCGGGTACACCGCCGCGTCGGTGACGACGCCCGCCTTGAGGCTCGGGTCGGCCTTGCCGTACAACTCCACGCCGTCCAGGGCGAAGCGCCCGGGGGCGCCGGTGGGCATGGTGAAGGCGTAGCCCCACATCTCGGTCAGGCCGAGGACGTGGTCGATGCCGCCGACGGGCTGGTAGTCGGTGCGGTACTGGAAGTCCGCGAAGGGGATCTCGACCAGGTGCCACCCCTCCCAGTCGTCGGTGAAGGTCGTGTTCCAGAGCTCGGAGGCCTCGCCGTTGGCGCCGCCGTCCTTGATCTCGAAGGCGATCTTCTTGCCGGATCCGGGCGGCAGCGGCGCGGTGTTCTGGCCGTACCACCAGAAGCGGATGCCCCGGTGGGCCGACCAGTCGTGCGACGGCTTGTCGAAGGCGAAGTCGTGGCTGAACCCGCCGTACCCGCTGACGTTGTAGCTGCCTTCGAGGACCTTGGCGCCCTCGGGGGCGTCGGCGCGGTCCGCGATGCTCAGCGTGGGCGGGTCGTCGGCGTCCCCGCCCCAGGTGAAGATGCCCTCCGCGGGCGGGTTCGCGAAGGGGATCTCGCCCTCGAAGCGGTCGACGGCGACGGGGGCCGGGTCGTCCGCCGCGGTGGCGGACGACGCGGTTCCCGCGAGGGGCAGCAGCCCCGCCAGGACGGCGGCCGCGAGCAGCGCCGCCGTCCTGGTGCCCGGTCTCGGTCTGACACGTGTGCCTTGCATGGTGCTCCTTGTGTCCCTGGTGCCCCCGGTGACTCTGGTGTCACCGGGGGCGTAGCGGACCGGCCGGTGCCGGGGAGGGTGTCACCCCTCCCCGGCACCGGCTGGTCTTACTTCTGTTCGACCCGCACCCAGTCCACCTCGGCCTTGATCCCGCCCTGCGCGATGCGGTCGACGCTCGACTGCGGGAGGCCCCAGTAGGGCTGGGTGACCTTGTTCCAGCCGGCCGGATAGGCGCCGCCCAGAGCGAGGTTGAGGATCACGTACTGGTTGTGGTCGAAGACCCACTTGCCGCGGGTCGACTCCAGCTTCTGCCGGGAGGTCTCCTGCACCACACGGTCGTCGACGGTGAAGCGCATGCCTTCCGGCAGCCACTCGACGGCGTACGTGTGCCACTGGTCGACGCGGCCGCCTCCCGGGAAGGTCTGGGTCTTGCCGATGTTGCCGTCGGCCGAGTAACCGGGCCCGTGCAGAGCGGTGCTGGTCCAGTCGCCGTAGCCGATGTTCTCCATGATGTCGGTCTCCCCCGAACCGGGCCAGGAGACGGACGGGTTGTCCACGTCACTTCCGAGCAGCCAGAACGCCGGCCAGAAGCCGTCCCCGACGGGGAGCTTCAGACGGGCACTCACCTTGCCGTAGGTGAAGTCGAACTTGGTGTTGGTGTCGATGCGGCCCGACGTGAAGTCGTAGGTCCCGCCGCCCGGCACGGTCGTGCAGCCCTTGCAGTACTTGGACTCCAGGACCAGAGTGCCGTTCTCCGTACGGATGTTGTTGGCCGAGTCCACATACGCCTGGGACTCGCCGTTGACCGAGCCCATCTCCTGGCCGGTGCGCACCACGCGCCACTTGTTGCGGTCGAGTCCGGAGCCGGTGAAGTCGTCGAAGAAGGTGGTGCGGTAGGCGCCGGTGGAGTTCTTCGGCAGGGCCGGGTAGGCGGCGTTGGCGCTGCCGCCGGTCCCCCAGACCTGGAACTCGTAGAGGGAGTAGCCGAATTGGGCGGTCGCCGGCGCCGGGTTGTAGAACGAGCGGCGCTCCTTGCCCAGCATCCGTACGTAACGGCCGGTCGCCGGGGTGGGCAGGGTGATGGTGTCGCGCCGGCCGGCCGCCTCCCCCGGGGCCTTGATGTCGGCGCGGCGGGCCGCGACGTCGGCGGCGGAGGGCCGGTAGACCGTGCGCCAGGTGCGGTTGTCGTCGGAGACCTGGAGTTCGTAGTCGACGGCGTAGGCCGCCTCCCAGTACAGGTCGACCGCTTCGATGCGGGACGAGGCGCCCAGGTCGACCCCGACCCAGCGGTCCACGTTCCAGTCGCTGGCCCAGCGGGTCTGGTCGCCCTTGAGGTCGGCCGGCCAGCCGCCGTCGGTCACGTAGGCCGGTGAATTGCCCGCGTGCTGGTAGAGGTTGCCGTACGCGGGGTGGTTCAGGGCGAGGTTGGTACGGGTGGTGGAGGCGGGCGCCACGTCACCTCCGTACACCTGGAAGGAGAAGAGGGAGTAGCCCCACGCGGTGGCCCGCTGGACGCCGCGCAGCCGGACGTACCGGCCGGTGACCTCCTGGGGGTAGGTGTGGGCGGTGACGGTGCCGCCGGTGCCGTCGGTCTCGGTGTAGAAGTTGGTCCAGTTGGTGCCGTCCTTGGAGATTTCGAGGACGTACTGCTTGCCGTACGCGGCTTCCCATTCGAGCTTCACCTGGTTGACGCGCAGGGAGCTGCCCAGGTCGACCTGGATCCAGGCGTTGTCGGCGAACTCGCTGCCCCAGCGGGTCGCGGCATTGCCGTCGAAGGCTTTGCCTGGGCCGACGTCGGGGTTCTCGCTGCCCGAGGAGGTGACCCGGGCCGGGCTGATCGCGTAGGAGGCGGCGGCCTGGTCGGCGTTCCAGGGCGCGGCGGCCACCGCGGCGGCCTTCGCGGGGACCGCCCCGGGGGCGGCCGGGGGTGCGGCGAACGCGAGCGGTGCGGAGAGGGCCACCAGTGCGGCGGTGGTGGCGAGGAGTGTGGTGCGCGAGGGCATCGTTGCCTCCGGGGTGGGGGGAGTGCGGGTGGGTGCGGTGCGTGCTACCGCCGTGCGGCCCGGGTGCGGCCGATCGTGTCGCGGTACCACTTGGCGCTGTCCTTGAGGGTCCTGACCTGGGTGTCGTAGTCGACGCGGACGATCCCGAAGCGCTTGTCGTAGCCGTACGCCCACTCGAAGTTGTCCATCAGCGACCAGGCGAAGTAGCCCCGTACGTCGGCTCCCGCCTCCCGGGCCGCGGCGACGGCCTCGATGTGGTCGGCGAGGAACGCGGTGCGGTCGGCGTCCGGGACGGAACCGTCGGCGGCCACCGCGTCGTCGAACGCGGCGCCGTTCTCGGTGATCACCGTCGGTACGGCGTACTCCCGCTGGAGGCGCAGGAGCAGATCGGTCAGTTCGGTCGGGGTGATCTCCCAGTCCATGGCGGTACGGGGCAGATCACGCGGGACGCCACGGGTGACGGGCAGCCCGTCGGCGCCCACCGGGGAGCCCTCCTCGGTGACTCCGGAGAAGAGGGTGCCCCGGTAGAAGTTGACCCCGAGGATGTCGATCGGGGTGGAGATGGTCTTGAGGTCGCCGTCCTGGACGGGGATCTCGACGCCGCGCGCCGCCAGGTCGGCGACGATGTCCTCGGGGTAGTGGCCGTGGACGAGCGGGTCGAGGTACAGGCGGCTGCCGAGGCCGTCGGCGCGGCGGCACGCCTCGGCGTCCGCCTCGCTGTCCGTCTCGGGGGTGGCGGTGCCGAGGTTGAGGGTGATGCCCAGCTCCAGCGGCCGGTCCCCGGCGGCGTCCCGGATCCGCCGGGCGGCGAGCCCGTGGCCGAGGAGCAGGTGGTGGACGGCGTGGATGGCGTCGCCGAAATCGGTGCGGCCGGGGGCGTGCACGCCCAGGTCGTACCCGAGCATCGCCGAGCACCAGGGCTCGTTGAGCGTGGTCCAGTGCTCGACCCGGTCGCCGAGGGCGTCGTAGGCGAGGGCCGCGTAGTCGGCGAAGCGGTACGCGGTGTCGCGGGCCGGCCAGCCGCCCGCGTCCTCCAGCTCCTGCGGGAGGTCCCAGTGGTAGAGCGTGATCCACGGGGTGATGTCCCGGTCGCGCAGCTCGTCGACCAGGCGCTTGTAGAAGTCCAGGCCCTTGGCGTTGGCCGGTCCCGTGCCGCCGGGCTGGATGCGCGGCCAGGCGAGCGAGAAGCGGTACGTGTCGACCCCGAGCCCCGCGATCAGCTCCACGTCCTGCGGCATCCGGTGGTAGTGGTCGCAGGCCACGTCACCGTGTTCCCCTCCGGCGACCGCCCCCGGCACCCGGCAGAAGGTGTCCCAGATCGAGGGGGTCCTGCCGTCGTCGGCAGCCGCTCCCTCGATCTGGTAGGCGGAGGTGGCGACGCCCCAGCGGAAGTCCGCGGGGAGGCCGGGGATCGCCACGGCGGGGCGGGTGAGGCCCTGGGGGGTGAGGGCGTTCATGGGTCTCCTGGGTCAGGGGAAAGCACACGAGTGCGCGGGCGGGTGGGCGGAGGCGGTCGGGGCCGGTCCGGCGGTACGGGGTGCTCAGCCGGGGTCGGTGGGGGCGGGGTCGGGGGCGGGCGGGGTGTGGTGCAGCCAGCAGGCCACCGTGCGGTCGGGTTCACCCGGCGGCCCCGCGAGGACCGGGACGTGGGACGGGCAGGGCGCGAACGCCTTGCCGCAGCGGGGGTGGAAGGCGCAGCCGGCGGGCATCGCGGTGAGGTGCGGGGGCGAGCCGGGAATCCCGGTCAGCTCGCGGCGGGGGCCGTGCAGGGCGGGGAAGGAGTGCAACAGGCCGTCGCTGTAAGGGTGTCGGGGGTCGCGATAGATGTCGGCGGAGGCGGCCTCCTCGACGATCCGTCCCCCGTACATGATCGCGATCCGGTCGGAGAACTCGATCAGCAGCGAGATGTCGTGGGTGATGAAGACGACCGAGAAGCCCAGCTCCTCGCGGAGGCTGACGAGCTTGCGCAGGATCTGACGCTGCATCACCACGTCGAGGGCGGTGGTCGGTTCGTCCATGATGACGATCTCGGGCTCCAGGGCGAGGGCCATCGCGATCATCACGCGCTGCCGCATGCCGCCGGAGAGCTGGTGCGGATAGGCGGAGAGCCGGTCCTTGGAGATGCCGACGAGCGTGAGCAACTCCTCGGCGCGGGCGGTGCGTTCGGCCGCGCGCATCTGCGGGCGGTGGGCCTGGAGGACATCGGTGAGCTGGCTGTGGACGGTGTGCACGGGGTTGAGGGAGTTCATCGCGCCCTGGAAGACGATCGACAGCTCCTGCCAGCGGAAGGCCCGCAACTCCCGTGCGCCTAGCGCGAGAAGGTCGACCGGCTCCTGGTCCCATGGGTGGTAGTGGACGTCTCCCCCGGTGATCACCCCGGGCGGGGAGAGCAGCCGGGTCACCGCGTACGCGAGGGTCGACTTGCCGGAGCCGGACTCGCCGGCGAGACCGAGCACCTCGCCCCGGTGCAGGGTGAGGTCGACGGAGCGCAGGGCGTGCACGGCGTGGGTGCCGGTGCCGTAGTCGACATCGAGGCCGCGGATGGTCAGGACGGGACGGCCGGTCATGCGCGCGGCTCCTTGTCGGGCGTACGGGCGTCGGGCGCGGCGGAACCGGTCGTACGGGAGCCCGTCGTACCGGGGTCGGCCGTACGGGCGGCTTCCGCGGGGGCGCCGGTCCTGCGGGCCACCGGCGTGAAGCCGACCCGCATCCGCACCTTCCGGGACGCGCCCGTCTCCGTACGCAGCCGGGGGTTGATGAACTCGTCGATCCCGAAGTTGATCAGCGAGAGGGCCGCGCCGAGCAGGGCGATGCAGAGCCCCGCCGGGACGAACCACCACCACGCGCCCTGCGCCAGCGCCTGGTTGGACTGGGCCCAGAACAGGACCGTCCCCCAGTTCCAGTTGGAGATGTCGGCGACCCCCGTGAAGGCGAGCGTGATCTCCAGCAGGACGGCGAAGATGACCGTCCCGACGAAGCCGGACGCGATCACGGCGGTGAGGTTGGGCATGATCTCGAAGCAGATGATCCGCCAGGTGGGCTCCCCGGTCGCCCGCGCCGCCTCCACGTAGTCGCGGCGGCGCAGGGAGAGCGTCTGGGCGCGCAGGACCCGGGCGCCCCACGCCCAGGACGTGAAGGCGATCACCACGGCGATCAGCAGGTCACCCGCGTCCGAGACGAAGCTGGCGATGATGATGATCAGCGGCAGCGCGGGGATGACCAGGAAGATGTTGGAGAGCGCCGAGAGCAGCTCGTCCGCGACCCCGCCGAGGAAACCGGAGCTGACCCCGATCAGCACGGCGAGGACGGTCGCGAAGAATCCCGCCACGAATCCGACGATCAGCACCCCGCGGGTGCCGACGAGGATCTGCGAGAGCACGTCCTGGCCGGTCTGGGTGGTGCCGAACCAGTGCGCCCCGGAGGGCGGCCGCAGGATCTCGTCGCTCATCCGGTCCGGGTCGTACGGCGCGATCCACGGGCCGATGACCGCCAGCAGGACGAAGAACCCGAGGATCGCCAGGCCGGTGACGGTCTTGCCGCCGCGCAGGAAGCGCAGCCGGGTGCGCCGGGCGGGGGCCGGGGTCAACGCCGTGTCGAGGACGGCGGCTTCGGCAGCGGTGACGGCCATGGCTCAGGCCTCCTTCCGGGTACGCGGATCGAGCAGCAGGTAGACCATGTCGGCCAGCAGGTTCGCCGCCAGCACCGAGAGCGTGATGATCAGGAAGACGCCCTGCATCAGCGGATAGTCCTTGGCCCCGACGGCCTGGAAGAGCTGATAGCCGATGCCCGGATAGGAGAAGACCATCTCCACCAGCAGCGTGCCGCCGACGATGAAGCCGAGGGAGAGGGCGAAGCCGGAGATGTTGGGGAGGATCGCGTTCCGGGCGGCGTACGAGAACATCACGCGCCGCTCCGACAGGCCCTTGGCCTGGGCGACCATCACGTAGTCCTCGGAGGACACGGTCACCATCATGTTCCGCATCCCGAGGATCCAGCCCGCCACGGCGCTGAGCACGATCGTGACGCCCGGCAGGACGGAGTGGTAGAGGGCGCTGGAGAGGAACGGCACGTCGAAGGCGGGCACCAGCGAGCCGTCGTAGCCGCCCGAGGCCGGGAACAGCGGCCATTTCACGGCGAACAGCGCGATGGCGATCAGGCCGAGCCAGAAGTACGGGATGGACGAGATGAAGGTGGTGACGGGCAGCAGCCCGTCCAGCCAGGAACCGCGCCGCCAGCCGCTGTAGACGCCGATGCCGGTGCCGAGCAGGAAGCTGATCAGGGTGGTGGTGCCGACCAGGGCCAGGGTCCAGGGCAGCGACTGGGAGATGACCTCGCTGACCGGGGTGGGGAAGAAGGTGAACGACAGCCCCAGATCGCCCTGGAGGAGCTGCGACCAGTAGTCGGTGTACTGCTGCCAGAGCGAGCGCTCCTTGTCCAGGCCGAAGAGGGCCTTGAGGGAGTTGACGGCGCTGGTGTCGAGCTGGCCCTGGAAGCGGGCGATCAGGGCCTGGACCGGGTCGCCGGGCATCAGCCGCGGGATCAGGAAGTTGATCGTGATCGCGGCCCAGGCGGTGACGGCGTAGAAGGTGAGCCGCTGGAGGACGTACTTCACGGGGCGGTCACCTCCGGCGCGGCGGGGCCGTTCTCCGCGTCCGGGCCGTCCTCGTACAGCCAGCAGGCCGCCCACTGGCCACCGGCCAGTTCGAAGCGCGGCGGCAGTTCCGTACGGCAGCGCTCCATGGCCCGCGGGCAGCGGGGGTGGAAGCGGCAGCCGGCGGGGGGTGCGATCAGCGACGGGGGTTCGCCGGTGCCGGTCTCCTCCTGCCGCTCCTCCGCCACGATCCGGTCGGGGTCCGGCGCCGAGGCGATCAGCAGTTGGGTGTACGGGTGCGCGGGGCGCTGCGTGACGGTCTCGCTGTCCCCGCCCTCGACGATCCGGCCCGCGTACATCACCAGCGTCGTGTCGGCGAAGTACCGGGCGGAGGCGATGTCGTGGGTGATGTAGAGGATCGCGAGCCGCAGCCGCTCCTTGAGGTCGCGCAGCAGGTTGAGCACGCCGAGCCGGATGGAGACGTCGAGCATCGAGACGGGCTCGTCGGCCAGCAGCACCTGCGGGTCGGCGCCGAGCGCGCGGGCGATGGCCACGCGCTGGCGCTGCCCGCCGGAGAGTTCGTGCGGGAACTTGTCCAGGAACTGCCCGGGCGGGCTGAGTTGGACGCGCTCCAGCAGCGCCGACGACTCCTCCTCCGTGCCCCGCTTGCCGTGGATCCGCAGCGAGCGGGTGAGGTGGTAGCGCACGGTGTGCACCGGGTTGAGGGAGGCGAACGGGTCCTGGAAGATCAGCTGGACCTGTTTGACGTACGCGCGGAAGGACCGGCCGCGCCCCGCCTTGACGGGCTTGCCGCCGAGCCGTATCTCCCCCTCGGTGAGGGGGTACAGCTGGGCGAGCAGCCGGGCGACGGTGGACTTGCCCGAGCCCGACTCCCCCACCAGCGCGGTGACCGTGCCGCGCCGCAGCAGCAGCGACACGTCGTCCACGGCGTGGACGCTGCGGTGCCGGCCGGCGAGCAGGTCGCCACCGGTGCGGCGGACGGGGAAGTGCTTGGTGACGCCGCGGGCTTCGAGCACGACGGCCTGATCGTGGCCGCCGTGCCCGCCGTGGCCGTTGGATCCGTCGGGTCCGTCCTGGCCCGTGGCGGTGGGGCCGTCCTGGGCGGTCGTGTTCCGGGGGGTGGGGGTCATGGCCGGTCCCGCCGTCACTTCGCCGCGGGCTTGAGGTGCAGCACGATGTCCAGCGAGTTGGGCTGGGTGGGCTGCGGGGGGCCGTACGGGTTCTCCTCGGTGGGCCAGCCGACCCAGTACTTGGTGGAGTACTCCGCGCCGATCGGGCCGGCCGCCGTCGGGATCATCGGCACCTCCTCGACCATGATCTTCTGGAGGGTGTTCATGGCCGCCGTACGGGCCGCGTCCTCGGTGGCGTTGGCGTACTCCCGCAGCGCCTTCGTCGCCTCGGGGCTGTCGAAGCGGCCGAAGTTGCCGAGCTGGGAGGCCTTGCCGACGGGCTGGAGCAGCTCCCCGTCCATGATGTTCTGGTACATGTCGTAGGGCGTCGGGCCGCTGTTGGTCCAGTGCAGCGTGGCGTCGAACTTGCCGTTGGTGACGTCCGACGTCCAGGACTCGGCGGTCTGGGTCTTGACCTTCGCCTCGATGCCGAGCTGCTTGATGTTGTCCTTGATGATCGCGAGACCGGTGATGTAGTCGTTCCAGCCGGCCGGGTCCGTGAAGGTCAGGGAGACCGGCTTGCCCTTGGGGTCCTTGAGCACCCCGCCGTCGAGCTTGTATCCCGCCTCGGCCAGGAGCTTCTTCGCCCCGGCGACATCGGGCTTGACGGTGGCGTTCTTGTACTCGGGTGCGAGGAAGGAGTCACCGGCGGGCAGCGGGATGCCGGTCGGGTTGGTGATCTCCGGGTACAGCGTGGCCTGGGCCTGGACGTGGATGGCGCGGCGGTCGACCACCATCGCCATGGCCTTGCGCAGCGCCTTGTCGGCGAGCGGGCCCCGGGTGGTGTTGAACCACAGGCCGTGGATGCCGAGCCCGGAGGGGAACCAGAGCTTGTTGTTCTTGGGGTCCTTGGCGACGTACAGCTGCTTGTAGTTCGGCATGAAGACGAAGGACCACTGGGTCTGGCCGCTCGCCAGGGCCGTGGTCTGCGCGCTGTTGTCGTTGTACGACGTGTACCGCAGCTCCTTCACCTGGGTCGTGCCCTTCCAGTAGGAGGGCAGGGCGGTGAGGGTGGTGGTCTGCGGGGTGAACGTCTTGAGCTTGTACGGGCCCGAGCCGACGGGCGTCCGGTTGGGCCAGGTCGCCGGGTCCTTGACGGTCTCCCAGATGTGCTTCGGGACGACGTACGTCTGGAGGATCTTGTTCTGGTTGACGAACTGGCTCTCCTTGAAGGTCAGGACGAGCTGGTCGCCCTGCGCCTCGATGCCGTCGAACTGGAGGCCGTTGCCGTTGAGCGCCGGGTACTTCTTCAGCAGTTCGAAGGTGAAGGCGGCGTCCTCGGCGGTCAGCGGCTTGCCGTCGGACCACTTGGCCTTGGGATCGATGGTGAAGGTGACCTTCGTGAAGTTGGACTCCCACTCCCAGCCGGTCGCCAGCCAGGGCTTCGCCTTCTCGCTGGGGCGGATGAGGTTCGTCATCGCCAGCGGCTCGTAGATCATGTAGCGGTAGCCGAGCGAGGCGCCCGCCGACGTGCCCAGGAACGGGTTGCTGTTGTTGGTCTGGGGACCGTTCGGCATGCTGACGGTGAGCACACCCGACGCGCCGCCGGCCTTCCGGTTGGCATCCGAGTTGGCCGAGGAACATCCGGCGGCGAGCGCGGCCACGACGGTGGCGGCGGCCAGCGCCCGGAGCGTGCGGTGTGCGGACATGGGGGTCTCCAGGAAGGACTACGGGTTCGGGCGGACAACTGCGCTGCGGTGCGTGCGGTGCAAGGCGGTGCGTGGGGTACAGGGCGTTGCGTGCGTGCGGTGCGCTGTCGTTACGGCGCCGACTGCCGGACGACGAGTTCGGTGGGCAGGACGACCGGTTCGTCGGGGGCGGCCGCCCCTCCGAGGTGTTCCAGGAGCATCCGCGCCGCCGTCTCGCCCATCTGCCGGGCGGGCTGGCGGACGGTTGTCAGCGGAGGCTCGGTGTGCCGGGCCATCGGGATGTTGTCGAAGCCGACCACGGCGATGTCGTCGGGGACGGTCCGCCCGGCGGCCCGCAGGGCCCGCAGGGCGCCGGCCGCGCTGATGTCGTTGTGCGCGAACACCGCGTCGAACGCGACCCGCCCGTTGAGGAGTTTCTCGACCGCGAGCCGTCCGGACAGCTCGGTGAAGTCGCCGACCACGACCCGGTCGGTGGGCAGGACGTGCCGGAAGCCGGCGAGCCGGTCCCGTACACACCCGAAGTGGGCCGGGCCTGTGATGACCAGCGGCTTTTTGCGTCCGTCGGCCAGCAGATGGCGGGCCGCCGACGCGCCTCCCTCGAAATTGGTGGTCACGACGGAGGGGAAGTCCTCGGGGTGACTGCCGCGGTCGTCGATCAGGACGACGGGCAGGCCCTGGCGGTGCAGGCCGATGATGGTGTCGAGGGTGTTCTCCGGTTCGACGACGAGCAGTCCGTCGAAGGCGCGGGCCGAGACCTGGGTGGTGAACCGCTGAACCGATTCAGCACCCCGGTTGCAGGTGAACAGCAGCAGCCCGTACCCCGCCGCCTCCACGGTGTCGACCACCCCTTGGAGCACCTCGCCCATCCACGGCCAGGTCAGCGAGGGCACCAGCATGCCGACCGTACGGCTGCTCCCGCGCGCCAGTCCGACGGCGCCCGAGCTGGGTACGTACCCGAGCTGCGCGATGACCGCGCGGACGCGGGCCGCCGTACCGCCGTCGACCTCGCCCTTGGTGTTGATGACGCGGGACACGGTCGTCTTGCTGACGCCCGCCTGGCGGGCGACGTCGGCGATCGTGACACGCATCGGGGCCTCCGCGTCGAGGTGTGGAACCGGTACCGCAACCGCTTCCGGAACCGGTACCGGGCGTTGGGCGGTGAGTTAACCGGGAGGCAACACTGCCGTCAATACTTCACGTCGAGATTGGTCCGCACCTTTGGTGCATAGCAGGCCAGTAGCGGGCCAAGGGAGTTATGCGTTCAGGTTGTGAATGCGCCGCCCCTTGACGGGAGTTCGCAACAGCAGTTCACTCACGCCGCAGGCACCATCGCGTAACCCCCCACCTCTGTGCCAAGAAGGGCAGCAGTCACATGGCGAGATCGAGTGCTCAAGGACGGCGTCTGACGAGGGTCCTCCTCGCGGGCGCCCTGGCCACGGCCGGGCTCACCGGCCTGTCCGCCGGGCCGGCCCAGGCCGCCGGCGAGCAGGTCAACATCTATCTGACGACCACGAGCGACGCGCGCGGCCGGGTCGTCACCCGGGGTCTCCAGCAGCAGACCCCCGTCAACTTCCAGGCGGGCAACGGCGGCAGCGGCACGAACGTGACCGTCGACGAGAACACCCGCTACCAGACGTTCACGGGCGGCGGCGCGTCCTTCACCGACACCGCCGCGTACCTGATGAAGGAGAGCGGCGCGCTCTCGCAGGCGACCCTCGACGCCACGATGAGGAAGCTCTTCTCCCCCACCGACGGCATCGGGCTCTCCTTCAACCGGAACCCGATGGGCGGCTCCGACCTCGCCCGCTTCGGCTACACGTACGACGACGTGCCGGCGGGTCAGACGGACCCCACGCTGTCGAAGTTCTCGATCGCCCACGACCTCCGGGCCGTGCTGCCGCTGACCAAGCAGGCGAAGCAGCTGAATCCGGCCATGACCAACGTGGCGTCGCCCTGGACCGCCCCCGCCTGGATGAAGGACAACGGGCAGCTCAACGGCGGCTGGCTGAAGGCGGAGAACTACGGCACGTACGCCGACTACTTCGTCAAGTACCTCCAGGCGTACCGCGACCAGGGCATCCCGATCGACTACGTCACGGCGCAGAACGAGCCGACGTGCTGCTCCAGTTACCCGTCGATGAGCTGGAACGGCTCCGGCCTGGCGTTCTTCACCAAGAGCAACCTGCTGCCCAAGCTCCAGGCCGCCGGCCTGCCCACCAAGGTGCTGGCGCACGACTGGAACTGGGACACGTACGACGCGTACGCCGCGGAGACCGTGAACGACCCGGCGGTCCGCAACCACCCGAACTTCGGCGGGGTCGCCTGGCACGGCTACGGCGGCGACATCGCCAAGCAGACCACCGTGCACAACCAGTACCCGACGATGGACGCGTTCCAGACGGAGCACTCCGGTGGCGAGTGGATCGCCAACCAGCAGCGCGAGGACATGAACAACATCATCGACTACACCCGTAACTGGGCGAAGTCGGTGACCAAGTGGTCCCTCGCGGTGGACCAGAACCGCGGTCCCCACAACGGCGGTTGCGGCACCTGCGACGGTCTGATCACGGTCCACAACGGCGACAGCCGGCACGGCCAGGTCGACTACAACATCGAGTACTACACGATGGGCCACCTGACGAAGTTCGTGAAGCCGGGCGCCTCGCGGATCTCCTCCACCGCGAGCGGCACCGTCCCGAACGTGGCCTGGCGCAACACGGACGGCTCGAAGGCGCTGATCGCGTACAACGACGGCACCGCGGCGCAGACCCTGCGCGTCAACTGGGGCGGCCAGAACTTCAGTTACTCGCTCCCCGGCAAGACCTCGGCCACGTTCACCTGGTCGGGCACCCAGGCGGGCGGCGGGGGCGGCACCGGTGCGACGGGCACCTTCCGGGGCCTCGCCGACAAGTGCCTGGACGCGGCGGCCGGTTCGAGCGCCAACGGCACCGCCGTGCAGCTCTACGACTGCAACGGCTCGACGGCCCAGAACTGGACCGTCGGCACGGACAACACCATCAGGACGCTCGGCAAGTGCCTGGACGTGACGGCGGCCTCCACGGCGGACGGCGCGAAGGTGCAGTTGTACGACTGCAACGGCTCCGCGGCCCAGCAGTTCACGTACAACTCCGGATCGGGCGACATCGTCAACCTCGGGGCGAACAAGTGCCTGGACGTGACGGGGAACTCGTCGGCGAACGGGGCCCGCGCGCAGATCTGGACCTGCACCGGGGCGTCCAACCAGAAGTGGCGCCTCCAGTAGCCGGACCGGATCACCGCTGAGGCTTTACCGCACGCGCACGGAAACGCCGGACGGGCTGGAAGCAGCCCGTCCGGCGTCGTGTCCGGTCACCGCGCCGGGTCTCACTCGGCCGGCTCGGCCCCGGCCCGCAGCAGACCGTACGTGTACGCGTCCTCCAGCGCCTGCCAGGACGCCGCGATGACGTTCTCCGCGACCCCGAGCGTGGCCCACTCGGCCGTGCCGTCCGACGTGGTGACCAGCACCCGCGTGGTGGAGTCGGTGCCGTGCTTGCCCTCCAGGATGCGGACCTTGTAGTCCACCAGCTGGAACTTGGCGAGCTGCGGGTAGATCCGCTCCAGGCCGACCCGCATCGCCCGGTCCAGCGCGTTGACCGGGCCGTTCCCCTCGGCGGTGGCGACGATCCGCTCGCCCTTCGCCCAGATCTTCACCGTGGCCTCGTTGGCGTGGGTGCCGTCGGGGCGGTCCTCGACGATCGCCCGCCAGGACTCCGTACGGAAGTAGACGCGCGGCTTCCCCTCGGCCTCCTCGCGCAGCAGCAGCTCGAAGGAGGCGTCGGCGGCCTCGTACGTGTACCCCTGGAGCTCGCGCTCCTTGACCCGGCCGACCACCCGCGCGACCAGGTCGCGGTCGCCGCCGAGGTCGACGCCCAGCTCCTTGCCCTTGAGTTCGATGGAGGCGCGGCCCGCCATGTCGGAGACCAGCATCCGCATGGTGTTGCCGACCAGCTCGGGGGCGATGTGCTGGTACAGGTCGGGGTCGACCTTGATCGCGGAGGCGTGCAGGCCGGCCTTGTGGGCGAAGGCCGAGACCCCCACGTACGGCTGGTGGGTGGAGGGGACGAGGTTGACGACCTCGGCGATCGCGTGCGAGATCCGGGTCATCTCGGCGAGCGCGCCGGGGGGCAGGACCCGCTGGTCGTACTTGAGCTCCAGCGCGGCGACGACCGGGAAGAGGTTGGCGTTGCCGACGCGCTCGCCGTAGCCGTTGGCCGTGCACTGGACGTGGGTGGCGCCCGCGTCGACGGCGGCGAGGGTGTTGGCGACGGCGCAGCCCGTGTCGTCCTGGGCGTGGATGCCGAGCCGGGCGCCGGTGTCGGCGAGGACGGTGGCGACGACGGCCTGGATCTGGGCGGGCAGCATGCCGCCGTTCGTGTCGCAGAGGACCACGACATCGGCGCCGGCCTCGGCGGCGGCCCGTACGACGGACTTGGCGTACTCGGGGTTGGCGCGGTAGCCGTCGAAGAAGTGCTCGCAGTCGACGAAGACGCGGCGGTCCTGCCCGCGCAGGTACGACACGGTGTCGCGGATCATCGCGAGGTTCTCGTCGAGGGTGGTGCGCAGCGCCAGTTCGACATGGCGGTCGTGCGACTTGGCGACCAGGGTGACCACCGGGGCGCCGGACTCCACGAGCGCCCTGACCTGCGGGTCCTCGGAGGCCTTGGCGCCGGGGCGGCGGGTGGAGCCGAAGGCGACGAGCTGGGCGTGCCGGAAGTCGATCTCCTGCCGGGCCCGGGCGAAGAACTCGGTGTCGCGCGGGTTGGCCCCCGGCCAGCCGCCCTCGATGAAGCCCACGCCGAATTCGTCCAGGTAGCGTGCGATGGCCAGCTTGTCGGCGACCGTCAGGTTGATGCCTTCGCGCTGGGCGCCGTCCCGCAGCGTCGTGTCGAAGACATGAAAACTGTCGTCGTTCCCCGTGGGCCCCGTGGACTCTGTGGTCATGGTGTCCTGCTCCTGTTGAGTGGATGGTCTGGCTCCACCTGCCCCCGTCTCCCCGCGCGGTCCGCCTCCGGCCGGGGTGGGGCCGGAAAACGAAAAAACCCCTCGCGGATGCGAGAGGTCTGCGCGCGGGTCCGAGGCTCGATGTCCGCTCCGTACTGGTCTACGGGGCGGTCACTGCGGACCGGCGCGCTTGCTGCCAATAATCATGACGAACGAGAGCACGAGCCGATTTTCGCACGTCTCGTCACTTTACGGTGCCCTGTCTCACGATGCGGTCGATCATCTTCCGGCCCTCCGGCGCGGCGGGGCCCGCATCCCGGGGGTGCGGGATGCGGGTCCTCGTACGGACGACCAGGTCAGGCCAACCAGGTGAGACCAACAGGTCAGGCGACCTCGTGCCGCCAGCCGTGGGCGTCCGGCGCGGCGCCCGACTGGATCTCCAGCAGGGCCTTGCGCATCTTCATCGTGACCTCGCCGGGGCGGCCGTCCGCCACCGTCCAGCCGCCGCGCGCGGAGTGGACCGTACCGACGGGGGTGATAACGGCGGCGGTGCCGCACGCGAACACCTCGGTGAGCGAGCCGTCGGCGTTGCCGGTGCGCCAGTCGTCGACGGTCAGGCGGCCCTCCGTCACCTCGTACCCGAGGTCGGCGGCGATCTTCAGGACCGAGTCGCGGGTGACGCCGGCGAGGAGGGTGCCGGTCAGCTCGGGCGTCATGAGCTTGTCGCCGTACACGAAGAAGAGGTTGTTGGTGCCCATCTCCTCGATCCAGCGCCGCTCCGTCGCGTCCAGCCAGACCACCTGGTCGCAGCCGTGCTTCGTGGCCTCGGCCTGGGCGATGAGGGATGCGGCGTAGTTGCCGCCGGCCTTCGCCTCGCCCGTGCCTCCGGGGGCCGCGCGCACGTATTCCTCGGACAGCCAGACGGAGACCGGCTTCACCCCGCCGGCGAAGTACGCCCCGGCCGGGGACGCGATGACCATGAAGAGGAACTCGTTGGCCGGCCGCACGCCGACACCGACCTCCGTCGCGAACATGAACGGCCGGATGTAGAGGGATTCCTCACCGACGCCGGGCACCCACGCGCGGTCCTGGTGGATGAGCGCGTCCACCGCGGCGACGAACGTCTCCACGGGCAGCTCGGGCATCGCCATCCGGCGCGCGGAGCGCTGGAAGCGGCGCGCGTTCTCCTCCGGGCGGAAGGTGGCGACGGAGCCGTCCACCTGCCGGTACGCCTTGAGTCCCTCGAAGATCGTCTGCGCGTAGTGCAGGGTCATGTTCGCCGGGTCGATCGACAGCGGGGCGTACGGCACCAGCTCGGCATCGTGCCAGCCGCGGCCCTCGGTCCACTTCACCGTCACCATGTTGTCGGTGAAGTAGCGGCCGAACCCGGGGTTGGCGAGGATCCGCTCCCGCTCGGCGTCGGACAGCGGGTGCGCGGAGGGCTTGAGCTCCAGGGTGGTCGTGGGCGTGGTCATGAATACTCTCGTCCTTCACCGGTTGTGTGTGACGGACCGCGTTCACGCCGCTACAGCCCTACTAGGACGTCCGAGTATGCGGGCGGGCGACCGCCCCGCCGTGGAGAGCGGGGCGTGGGTGTAACCGGAACGAGTGAATGCGGTCCTGGGATGATGGTGTCACCCGGAGGCCGCAAAAGCACAGCCGCCGGGTCACAGGACCCGGCGGCTGTCGGAAGTCGCGGCGGGTCAGCTCGCTACGCGTACGGCGAGCGCGTCACCGATCTCGTCGGTCGTCCGCGCGGCCGCGGAACCGTCACGCCCGGCGAGGTCGGCCGCGACGGCCTCCTCGATCCGGACGGCCTCGGCGTCGAGGCCGAGGTGGCGCAGCAGGAGGGCGACGGAGAGGACGGTGGCGGTGGGGTCGGCCTTCCCCTGGCCCGCAATGTCGGGCGCTGAGCCGTGCACCGGCTCGAACATCGAGGGGAACGTACGGTCCGGATTGATGTTCGCGGACGCGGCCAGTCCGATGCCCCCGCTGATGGCGGCGGCCAGGTCGGTGAGGATGTCACCGAAGAGGTTGTCGGTCACGATCACGTCGAAGCGCTCGGGCTGGGTGACGAAGAAGATCGTCGCGGCGTCGACGTGCAGATAGTCGGTGGTGACCTCGGGGAACTCCTGGCCCACCCGGTCGAAGATGTTCTTCCACAGGTGGCCGGCGTAGACGAGGACGTTGTTCTTGTGGACCAGCGTCAGCTTCTTGCGGGGGCGGGCGGCGGCGCGCGCGTACGCGTCCCTGACGACCCGCTCCACGCCGTACGCCGTGTTGAGGCTCACTTCGGTGGCCACCTCGGCGGGTGTGCCGGTGCGCAGCGAGCCGCCGTTGCCCGTGTACGGGCCTTCGGTGCCCTCGCGGACGACGACGAAGTCGATGGCGGGGCGGCCGGCCAGCGGGGTCGCGGTGTTCGGGAACAGCTTCGACGGACGCAGGTTCACGTAGTGGTCGAAGGCGAAGCGCAGCTTGAGGAGGAGCCCGCGCTCCAGGACGCCGGACGGCACGGTCGGGTCGCCGATCGCGCCGAGCAGGAGGGCGTCGTGGCCCTTGAGGGCTTCGAGGTCCGCGTCCGGGAGGGTCTCCCCGGTCCGGTGCCAGCGGCCCGCGCCGAGGTCGTACTCCTTGGTCTCCAGCTTCACATCCTGCGGGAGGACGGCACGCAGGACCTTGAGGCCCTGGGCGACGACCTCCTGACCGATGCCGTCACCGGGGATCACTGCGAGATTGATGCTGCGAGACATAGCGGCACCCTACTCCGCGTCCCATGGATTGACATCCGTGTCCATTCCGTGGACACGGATGCCAATCTCCATGGGTACCGCGTCCTGACAGGGGTCCTGACGCGGGTCCTGACAGGGGCTCAGTGGCCCGTCGAGCCGCCGTTGTCCCTGCGGTCGAGGGCGCGCTGGAGCGCCGCGGCGGCGTTCTTGCGCTCGGACTCGCTCGTACGGGGAGTGTGACGGACGCGGCGGACAGTGGTCTCGGCCATGTTGATCGACTCCTTGAGGCAGCGGAGAGCGGAGACATGCGGCACGGGGGCCGCATGATGCGTCTGCGAGGCGCCGGAAGGGGCGGTGCGGCATACGCGGCAGGGGTTGCCTGCGTGGGGGCGCGTGCCGTCTACCGCGTTCGCTCGATGAAGCGAGACGTTCGGCTCATTCCAAGCTAGGCGAGCGGGGCCGCCCTGTCTCCCCAATTACTCGGACTTCCTACTATCTGAGACGGTGATCATGGAAACCGCCGGAGCGGTGCCGGGTGAGTGCCGGGGTGACTGCCGGGTGAGTGCCGGAACGGCCCCCGGGTGTGAGCGCCGGGGAGACGCCCCTGGAGAGCCGTTTCCCCCGGGCGGGCGGGGGCACCCGGACAGCGGAGGTTCACCATGGACGCACAGACGGTTTCACGCAGTGGCCAGGGCAAGGCGCGACAGGCGGCGAACAGCTCGGTGATGGACGGCGCGGCCCGCTGGGGCTTCGCCGCGCGGGGCGTGATCTACCTGCTCATCGGGGTCCTGGCGCTGCGGATCGCCTTCGGCGGGGGCGGGGAGCAGGCCGACCGCGGGGGCGCGCTCGCCGAGCTGGCGAAGCAGCCGATGGGGTCGGTCCTGCTCTGGGTCCTCGGGATCGGACTCGTCGGGATGGCGCTGTGGCGGCTCTCGGAGGCGATCGTGGGCGCGGCGGGCCCCGACGGCCGGAAGCCGGGCAAGCGGCTGATGTCGGCGGGCCGCTTCGTCTTCTACGGTTTTGTCGCCTACTCGGTCCTGGCGTTCGCCGCCGGGGAGAAGAGCAGCGGCAGCGGGTCCGGCGACCAGCAGTCGCAGGACATCACCGCGAGGGCGCTGAACTGGCCCGGCGGCCAGTGGATCGTGGGGATCGCCGGCGCGGGCATAGTCGTCGCCGGCCTGTGGGTCGGGACGCGCGCGGTGATGCGCTCGTACCACAAGCACCTGAAGCTCGGTGAGATGTCCCGCAGGACCCGGCAGCTGGTCGACGTGACGGGCGTCGGCGGGGGTGCGGGGCGCGGGATCCTGTTCGCCGCGATCGGCGGGTTCGTGATCCAGGCGGCGGTGACGTACGAGCCGGACAAGGCCAAGGGCTTCGACGACACGCTGCGTTCGTTCACCGAGACCCCGGCCGGCCCGTGGCTGCTGGCCCTCGTCGCGACGGGGCTGGTGCTGTTCGGTGTCTTCTCGTTCGCGATGGCCCGCTGGCGCCGGGTCTGACGGCCCTTCGGCCCTGGGTGCGAGGTCACGTACGCGTACCGCCTCCGCACCGGCGCCCCTCTCCCGTACGGAGGCACAACACCGCCCCCGCTCCGGAGGGGGGCGCCGGTGCGGGGGCGGGGGTATCGGGGCCCGTACAGGGGCCGGAGCCGTCAGCCCATGTGCGGGTAGCGGTAGTCCGTCGGCGGGACCAGCGTCTCCTTGATGGCGCGGGTCAGCGTCCAGCGCATCAGGTTCTGCGGGGCGCCCGCCTTGTCGTTGGTGCCGGACGCGCGCCCGCCGCCGAAGGGCTGCTGGCCGACGACGGCACCCGTGGACTTGTCGTTGATGTAGAAGTTGCCGGCCGCGTACCGCAGCTTCTCCATCGTCCGGGCCGCCGCCGCGCGGTCGTTGGCGATGACCGAGCCGGTCAGCGCGTAGGCCGAGACCGACTCCAGCTGCGTCAGCACGCTCTCGTAGTCCGCGTCGTCGTAGACGTGCACGGCGAGGATCGGGCCGAAGTACTCCGTCGTGAAGACCTCGTTCTCCGGGTCCGTGCAGACGATGACCGTCGGGCGGACGAAGTACCCGACGGAGTCGTCGTACGTCCCGCCCGCGACGATCGTGCAGGTGGGGTCGGCGGCGGCGCGGTCGATCGCGGCCTTGTTCTTCGCGAAGGCGCGCTCGTCGATGACGGCGCCCATGAAGTGCCCGAGGTCCGTGACGTCGCCCATGGTGAGCGAGTCGACCTCGGCCGCGAACCGCTCCTTGAAGCCGTCGTCCCAGATCGAAGCGGGGATGTACGCGCGCGAGGACGCGGAGCACTTCTGGCCCTGGTACTCGAACGAGCCCCTGGTCAGCGCGGTCTTGAGGATCGCGGGGTCGGCGCTCGGGTGGGCGACGACAAAGTCCTTGCCGCCGGTCTCGCCGACGATCCGGGGGTACGAACGGTACGTCTCGATGTTCTCGCCGACCGTCTTCCACAGGTGCTGGAAGGTCTTCGTCGAGCCGGTGAAGTGGATGCCGGCCAGGTCGCGGTGGCGCAGCGCCACCTCGGACACGGCGATCCCGTCCCCGGTCACCAGGTTGATGACGCCCTTGGGCAGCCCGGCCTCCTCCAGCAGCTCCATCAGCAGCACGGCCGCCAGGGTCTGGGTGGGCGACGGCTTCCAGACGACGACGTTGCCCATCAGCGCGGGCGCGGTCGGCAGGTTGCCCGCGATGGCGGAGAAGTTGAACGGCGTGATCGCGTAGACGAAGCCTTCGAGCGGGCGGTGGTCGAGCCGGTTCCACACGCCGGGCGAGTTGGCAGGCGGCTGCTCGGCCAGCAGGTCACGGGCGTACGAGACGTTGAAGCGCCAGAAGTCGACCAGCTCGCAGGGACAGTCGATCTCCGCCTGCTGCGCGGTCTTCGACTGGCCGAGCATGGTCGCGGCGGCCAGCGTCTCGCGCCAGGGGCCCGCCAGCAGCTCGGCGGCGCGCAGGATGATCGCCGCGCGGTCGTCGAAGGCCATCGCGCGCCAGGCCGGGGCGGCGGCGAGGGCCGCGTCGACCGCGTCCTGGGCGTCCTGCTCCGTGGCGCCGGCGAACGTACCGAGCACCGCCTCGTGGCGGTGGGGCTGGACGACGTCGACCCGCGCGCCGCCGCCCATCCGCTTCACGCCGCCGATGGTCATCGGCAGGTCGACGGGGTTCTCGGCCAGTTCCTTGAGCTTCGCCTCCAGCAGGGCGCGCTCGGGCGAGCCTGGGGCGTAGCCGTGCACCGGTTCGTTGACCGGCGTCGGAACCTGGGTCACAGCGTCCATGGGTGGCGGATCTCCTTCATCGACTTCATCGGCTCATCGGCTCATCGGCGGTGCGGTCGGAGCGGGGTCAGCCACGGCTGACGACCGAGCGCAGGAAGAACGCGAGGTTGGCGGGGCGCTCGGCGAGGCGGCGCATGAAGTAGCCGTACCAGTCGGTGCCGTACGCGATGTAGACACGCATCCGGTGCCCCTCGGCGGCCAGCCGCAGCTGCTCGGCCTCGCGGATGCCGTACAGCATCTGGAATTCGTACTCGTCGGGCTTGCGGCCCGCGCGGTGCGCGAGGTCCTGGGCGATCGCGATGATCCGGGGGTCGTGCGAGCCGACCATGGGGTAGCCGCCGCCCTCCATCAGGATCCGCAGGCTCCGGATGTACGCCTTGTCGACGTCGGCCTTGTCCTGGTACGCGACGGAAGCGGGCTCCTTGTAGGCGCCCTTGACGAGCCGTACGCGCGCGCCGGCGGCCGACAGCGCGCGGCAGTCGTCCTCCGTACGGAAGAGGTACGACTGGACGACGGCGCCGGTCTGCGGGAACGCGCGGCGGACCTCGGCGTGGATGGCGAGCGTCGAGTCGACGGTGGTGTGGTCCTCCATGTCGAGGGTGACCGTGGTGCCGATCGCGGCGGCGGCCTCGACGACGGCGGTGACGTTCTTGAGCGCGAGGTCGTGGCCGCCGGGCAGGGCCTGGCCGAAGGAGGACAGCTTCACGGACATCTCGGCGGCGGAGCCCAGTTCCAGCGGCTCCAGGGCCTCGACCAGCCGCAGGTACGCGTCCCGGGCGCGCAGCGCCTCCGCCGGGTCGGTGATGTCCTCGCCGAGGACGTCGAGGGTGACCTCCAGGCCGCCGGCCGCCATGGACCGGACGACGGGGACCGTCTCCTCGATCGACTCACCGGCGATGAAACGGTCCACCACGGGCTTGGTGACCGGGGCGGCGGACACGGCGCGGCGCAGGGAGCCGCTGCGCGAGGCGGCCAGGATCACGGGACCCAGCACGGGGCACCTCCACGGTGAGTTCGACCGCCCGGTGAGTTCGGGCGTCGGCTCAAAATCTAGGGAGCGGTCCGATCCTCTGCCATCGACAGCTGTCACGCATCCGTGGGCGGGATCTCATACATCTGTCTGAGAGCGGTGCGAGAATGTCCGGATGAAGGGCGATTACCAGGACCTGGTGGATGAGATCTCGGCGCTGCTCGGCGTCCCCGCGACGCTGGAGAACCGGGATTTCGGGCTGATCGCCTTCGGTGCGCACGACACCGAGGACGACACGGCGATGGACCCCGTCAGGACCCGGTCGATCGTGACGCGGAAGTCGACCCCGGCGGTCCGCGCCTGGTTCGAGGGCTTCGGCATCACGCGGGCCACCGGCCCCGTCCGGATTCCGGCGGCCCCGGACGCGGGGGTCTTCCGGGGCCGGATCTGCCTTCCCGTACGCCACCGGGGCATGGTCCTCGGTTACGTATGGCTGCTGGACGACTCCGACCCTGGCCCGAGCGCCGCCCGGCTGGCGACGGCCATGGAGGTGACCGCCCGGATCGGCGACCTGCTCGCCGAGGAGGTCAAGGCGGGCACGGACCTGGCGCGCGAACTGCGGGCGGTGCTGACCGCCGGGCCCGGCTGGCAGCGCGACACGGCGGTGACCGCGCTGCGCACGGCGCTCGGACCGGGGGCGGAGGGGCCGCACGTGGTGGTGTGCGTGGCGCCGTGGCGCGACGAGGAGCCTTCGGTACGGGCGGTGCCGGGCACGGCAGCCCTCTGCACCCTCCCCCACGACGGGCTCCCGTACGGCGGCGAGGTGGCGCTGGCCCTGCTCGTACGGCTGCGCTCGCCGGACGCCCTCACCCCGGCGCTGGCGGCGGTGGCCCGGCTGCGCGAGAGCGCCGGCCAGGACACGGCGGCGGGCGCCTCGGCCCCCCGGCGCGGCCCGTCCGACCTGCCCGCGGCCTGGCACGAAGCGGTCGCGGCGGCCCGCACGGCGGTGGCCCAGCCCCGCCTGGGCCCGGTCGCCCAGTGGCCGACGATGGGCCCGTACCGCCTCCTCACCACCCTCCCGCCGGCCCCCGACCCCGCGGTGAGCCCCCTCCTGACCCCCGCCCACACCGAACTGGCCCGCACGGCCGAGGTCTACCTCGACTGCGCGGGCCAGGCGGGCCGCACGGCGGCGACCCTGGGCATCCACCGCCAGACGCTCTACTACCGCCTGTCCCGCATCGAACACCTGACGGGCCTGAACCTGACCTCGGGCGAGGACCGCCTGCTGCTGCACATGGGCTTGAAGGCGGCGCGGCTCTAGGGCGTGTCCGACAACGCCGCGAGCGCGCGTGCCAGACGCCGCAAGCCAGACGCCACTTCGCGGACACGCCCTAGGCGGCTGTAGGTTCCGCGATGCGGTGCGCACTGACTCCGCACGGTGACCAGCTTCCGATTCCGTAGCGATGTCCGGCTCGTTCCCCGGCGCTCCGGCCGGTCAGCGGGGCGAAGGGGTCACGGTCTGTCCCTGCATCTGTCCTCTGACCACCTCGATGTAGGCGTGGGCGACGTCTTTCACCGGTGTGCCTCCCCTGGGGTCCGTACCCAGCTTTTCGAGCGTCTCCTTCACCCATCCCGGGCTGACGACGTTCACTCTCAACCCGCGGGGCATCTCGATGGCCGCAGCCTGGACGAACGCCTCCAGTCCGGCGTTGACAAGAGCGCCGAACGAGCCGCCCGGCGTGGGCTCCTGGAAGACACCGCTGGTGAGGATGACGGACCCCTCGTCCCTCACGTGATTCACCGATCGGCGGAGCAACGCCACCTGTCCCAGCAGTTTGCCTTTCAGGCCGAGAGTGAATTCGTCGTCCGAAGGAGATGTGAGGGGGGTCAGCTGACCGCTGGCCGCGCAGCAGATGACCGCGTCCACGGTGCCGACGGTGCCGAAAAGGACGTCGATGGAGGCCGGTGATTCCAGGTCGACCCGCGTGGTGCCGTTGCGTGAAGCCCGTATCACCTCATGCTCGGTCTCCAGCGCGTCTGCGACCGCACGGCCGATGGTGCCGGTCGCCCCGATCACGAGGATCTTCATGCTGATCCCTTCTGTCCGCGGGCGAGGCGGGCCGGAAGGGGGGCCAACGGGAAGTTGGCCCAGACGTAGGTGTCCATCTGGTGTTGGTCTCCGCTGAGGTTGTCCACTCGATCGACCTGGCCGTCGGCGTCGAAGTGCCACACCAGCGCCCACATCGTGTCGACTTGGCCCACGCCCTGGGTCGTCCAGCCTCGGTGGATGTCGACGACGTACTCGCCGTTGCCGCCGAGGAATACAGGTTCGGCCTGGAAACCCGCTTTGCCGAGCTGGTCGAAGAAGCCGACCACTTCATCGAGTCCGTGCTTGGTGCCCGACAGCGGGTGGTGGCCCGGGATGGTCCACTCGATGTCCGGAGCCAGGACCGCGCTCATCGCTGTGACGTCGTTTGCGGCGTAAGCGGCGAAGAATCGGTTGATGGCCTCGACCTTCGGTTCGGACATGGCTTCACTCGTCGTCATCTGGCTGCTCTCCGCAGGTTCGGTACCGGGCCGCCCCGGTCGCGTGATCAACGCTCCCGCCGACCCGCCCCGGTCGTCCAATACCTGCTTCCATAACCTGGCGGCATGGATGTCGACACCCGCTTGTTGCGGTACTTCGCCACGGTGGTCGAGGAAGGCAACCTCACACGTGCCGCCGCACGGCTCTACGTCTCTCAGCCCGCGCTGACGAAACAGATAAGGCAGCTGGAAGCCCAGCTGGGAGTGGCCTTGTTCATCCGTTCCCGCGCAGGCATGACCCCCACCGAGGCCGGTGAAGCTCTGGCCGTCCACGCCGGCGCCGTGCTGACCGCTTGGGAGAACGCGCTGCGCGTCACCCGGGCCGCCACGACCCGGGCCGCACGCACGCTACGGGTCGGCTTCGTCGCCAGCGCCGCCAACGAGCGCACCCAGCTGATCATCGCCGACTTCGCCCGACGACGCCCCGGCTGGCGGGTCCAGCTGCGGCAGACCGAATGGACCGACCCCACCGCCGGACTCGCCACCGGCGACGTCGACGTGGCACTGCTGCGCCTGCCAGTGCCCGCGCAGAGCGACTTCGACGTCGAGGTGCTGATGACCGAGCCACGCTGGATCGCCCTGCCCGCGGGGCATCGCCTCGTGGGGAACGATCGGATCCGGTTCCAGGATCTGTACGACGAACCGTTCGTGGCGACTCCCGCCGAGTCGGGGGAGTGGCGCGACTACTGGCTCGCGACCGATGAGCGCGAGGGGCACCCCGTTCGCATCGGCGCGGTCGCGCACCACCCCGATGAATGGCTCAACGCGATCGCCCACGGCCAGGGCATCAGCCTCACCCCCGAGGCGACCGCCCGCTTCTACCAGCGCCCGGACATCGTCTACCGGCCCGTTACGGGCGTCAGCCACAGCCGGATCGGCGTCGCCCGGCCCCATGCCCAACGGGACGCCGCCGTCGACGCTTTTGTCCTCAGCTGCCGTGCCGTATGCGGAGACAGCACCCTCGCGGCCGGCCTGACCATGGACAGCTGACCACGACCTGCCCGACATCAGTTCCCGCTCGCGCCGGTGTCAGCGGATTCGGCCGCCGTCCGTGACCAGCCATTCGCCGGTTTCCCAGTCGGACGGGCCGTTCTCGATCCGGTAGCAGAGGTCGAATCGGATATCGAGGCCCGGCCAAGGGCTGAGGACCGGTACGACGCGGAAGATGTCCTCAAGTCCCGGGAACGTCATCCCTTCGGGCTCGGGAAACATCTGCTCCAGTTCCACGCGGGTCAGGTCGGTCCAGAGCGCGAACTGCCACGCGGTCCGCGTCAGCCACTGGTCGTGGACCAGCTCGAACCTGGGCTCGCGGCCGACGACGAAATCACGGATGCCGCCGAGGAGTTCGTCCGATGTCGAGGGAAGGACGAACGGCCAGTCCTCGCCGGTGGGATAGCGGTACATGGTGGACGCCGAAGCGAGCGGGGTCGTGAGGTCGCGCCACCGCTCGGGCGAGGTGACACAGGCGGGCACGTTCACGCCCGTGTGGTCGACGCGTCGGACGTGCCCGGCAAGGCGGCGGGCCAGGTCCGCCGTCTCGACCCGGGCCGGCAGCGCCCGCACCTCGTGCGCGTCGGCGTCACCCCCCACACCGATGGAGTGGCCTGTGTCGAAAGCGATCTCAGGCGCGGGAACGTCGGCCAGTTCGAAGGTCGTCACGGGGCGGGCTCCGGCGGGCCGGGGTGGGGTGAGGGTCAGTCGGTCCCCCACCCTGCCGGCCGTGCCCGCGGAACCGGTGAAGCCGGCGTACGCCACCTCGGCGAACAGCACGCGCAACTCATCGAGGAAGCTGCGCGATTCGGGCGCGTCGGGCAGAAGAAACGTGATCTCTGACAGGCGATCCATCCACCTGACCGTAGCCGAACCCGCGGGAACCCGTAACCGCTCGCGGATCCGGTGGCGACCCCGTACAGCACAGCGCCGGACAGCCGTTGAAACCGGCCGTCCGGCGCTCGCGTACCGGTCGCGTCAGTCGGTGAGGTTCACCGTGCGGGCCGAGGCCGCGCCGATCTCCTCGGCGATCTCCGTCAGGACCGCGACGGGGACGTTGTCGTCCACCGTCAGGACCACCACCGCCTCGCCGCCCTCCTCCGCGCGGGAGACCTGCATGCCCGCGATGTTCAGGCCCGCCTCGCCGAGGATGCGGCCGACCGTGCCGACCACGCCGGGACGGTCCTCGTAGCGCAGCACGACCATGTGGTCGGCGAGCGCGACGTCGATGTCGTAGTCCCCGATGGCGACGATCTTCTGGAGGTGCTTGGGGCCCGCCAGGGTGCCGGAGACCGACACCTCCTCGCCGCCCGCGAGCGTGCCGCGGACGGTGACCACGTTGCGGTGGTTCGGGGACTCGCTGGAGGTGGTGAGCCGTACCTCCACGCCGCGCTCCTGCGCGAACAGCGGGGCGTTCACGTAGCTCACCGTCTCGGCCACGACGTCCTCGAACACGCCCTTGAGCGCGGAGAGTTCGAGCACCTTCACGTCGTGCTGGGTGATCTCGCCGTACACCTCGACGTCGAGCCGGACCGCGACCTCGCCCGCGAGGGCGGTGAAGATACGGCCGAGCTTCTCGGCGAGCGGCAGGCCGGGCCGTACGTCCTCGGCGATGACGCCGCCCTGGACGTTGACCGCGTCGGGGACCAGTTCACCGGCGAGCGCGAGGCGTACGGAACGGGCGACCGCGACCCCCGCCTTCTCCTGCGCCTCGTCGGTGGACGCGCCGAGGTGCGGGGTGGCGACGACCTGGTCGAACTCGAAGAGCGGGGAGTCCGTGCAGGGCTCCTTCGCGTACACGTCCAGACCGGCGCCGGCGACGCGGCCCTCCTTGAGGGCGGCGGCCAGGGCCACCTCGTCCACGATCCCGCCGCGCGCGGCGTTGACGATCCGGACCGACGGCTTGACCTTGTGCAGCGCGTCGTCGCCGATCAGACCCAGCGTCTCGGGGGTCTTGGGGAGGTGGACGGTGATGAAGTCGGCGACCGCGAGCAGTTCGTCCAGCGTGAGGAGCTTGACGCCCATCTGCGCGGCGCGGGCCGGCTGCACGTACGGGTCGTACGCGACGATGTTCATGCCGAACGCGGACATGCGCTGCGCGACCAGCACCCCGATGCGGCCGAGGCCGACAACCCCGAGGGTCTTCTCGCTCAGCTCGACGCCCGTGTACTTGGAGCGCTTCCACTCACCGTTCTTGAGCGCGGTGTTGGCCTGCGGGATGTGCCGCGCGGTGGCGATCAGCAGACCGCAGGCCAGCTCGGCGGCGGTGACGATGTTCGAGGTGGGCGCGTTCACGACCATCACGCCGGCCTTGGTGGCGGCGGAGACGTCGACGTTGTCGAGGCCCACCCCGGCGCGGGCGACGACCCGCAGCTTGCGCGCCGCGGCGATGGCCTCGGCGTCGACCTTGGTGGCGGAGCGGACGAGGATCGCGTCCACATCGGCGATGGCGGGCAGCAGTTCCGCGCGGTCGGCGCCGTTGCAGTGCCGGATCTCGAAGTCCGGACCGAGCGCGTCGACCGTGGCGGGCGAAAGCTCTTCGGCGATGAGTACGACAGGTTTCGAGCTCACGTGAGTCCTCACAAGTCCCATTGCGGACGGCCGTCCCGACGGCCGCATGCGGTGGAGGTCTGACCGCGAAGACGCACGACGCTGTGGGCCTGACGCGTTTGTGTTGAGCAGTGTAGTGCTGTCACCGGGTGTGGACTTCCGCCTTCGGCGGCTGCGTCACCCGTACGGGAATCCCGTACGGGAGCGGCCTCGGGCACACGCGAAAGACCCCTGTGCGCCCCGGGCGCCGGGCGGGCTCCAGGCCCGTCCGGCTCCCGGGAACGACCCCGGCCGACGGCCCGGTTACGCGTCGTTGTCCACCCAGCTCATGAGCTTGCGCAGCTCGGCGCCGGTGGTCGCCAGCAGGCTGTCGCTGTCGGCCTGCTTGTACTCGTTGTACTTCTTCAGGCCGCCGTGGTACTCGTCCATCCAGGTCTGGGCGAACGAACCGTCCTGGATCTCGGCGAGGATCTTCTTCATCTCGGCCTTGGTCTGGTCCGTGATGATGCGGGGGCCGGTGACGTAGTCGCCCCACTCGGCGGTCTCGGAGACCGACCAGCGCATCTTCTCCAGGCCGCCCTCGTACATGAGGTCCACGATCAGCTTCAGCTCGTGGAGGCACTCGAAGTACGCGATCTCCGGCTGGTAGCCGGCCTCGGTCAGCGTCTCGAAGCCCGCCTTGACCAGCGCCGCCGTACCGCCGCAGAGCACCGCCTGCTCACCGAACAGGTCCGTCTCGGTCTCCTCGGTGAAGGTCGTCTTGATGACGCCGGCGCGGGTGCCGCCGATCCCCTTCGCGTAGGAGAGCGCGAGGGCGAACGCCTTGCCCGAGAAGTCCTGCTCGACGGCGGCGATGCAGGGCACGCCGCGGCCTTCCTCGTACTGCCGGCGGACCAGGTGGCCGGGGCCCTTCGGCGCGACCATGGCCACGTCGACGTTGGCCGGCGGCTTGATGAAGCCGTAGCGGATGTTGAGACCGTGGCCGAAGAACAGCGCGTCGCCGTCCTTGAGCTGGTCCTTGATGGACTCCTCGTAGATCTTGCCCTGGAGCGGGTCCGGGACCAGGATCATGATGACGTCGGCCTCGGCGGCGGCCTCCGCCACCGACACGACGCGCAGTCCCTCCTCCTCGGCCTTCGCCTTGGACGTGGAGCCCTCGTGCAGACCGACCCTGACGTCGACACCCGAGTCACGGAGCGACAGCGCGTGGGCGTGGCCCTGGCTGCCGTAGCCGATGACCGCGACCTTGCGGTTCTGGATGATGGACAGGTCGGCGTCGTCGTCGTAGAACAGCTCGGCCACTGGCTTTTCTCCTTGGTGTGCACTTCTGCTTCTGCGTGGTGGTTCGTCGTGCCTTCCCACCGTACGACGGGCGGGGTGAGGCGGGGTCCCGGTCTCGCGATGCGAACCACGGCCGGGGCCCTTCGCTACCGGGCGCTACGCGCTGCGGTCGAGAGCGCGCAGGCTGCGGTCCGTGATGGACCGGGCGCCGCGCCCTATGGCGATCGTTCCGGACTGGACCAGTTCCTTGACGCCGAACTGCTCCAGCATCTTGAGCATCGCGTCGAGCTTGTCACTCGAACCGGTGGCCTCGATCGTGACGGCGTCGGGTGAGACGTCCACGGTCTTGGCACGGAACAGCTGGACGATCTCGACGATCTGGGAGCGGGTCTCGTTGTCGGCGCGGACCTTCACCAGGACCAGTTCGCGCTGGATCGCCGCGTTCGGCTCCAGCTCGACGATCTTGAGGACGTTCACCAGCTTGTTGAGCTGCTTGGTCACCTGTTCCAGGGGCAGCCCGTCGACATTCACCACGATGGTGATGCGGGAGATGTCGGGGTGCTCGGTGACACCGACGGCGAGCGAGTCGATGTTGAAGCCGCGGCGGGAGAACAGCGCGGCGATCCGGGCGAGGATGCCGGGCGTGTTCTCGACCAGGACGGAGAGGGTGTGCTTGGTGGACATGTCTGTCTCTCTCGGGCTCTCTCTGGGGCTCTCAGGCTCTCGGCTCTGTCGTCTTCGTCTGTGACGCCTGCTGTCCCGGCGTCAGTCGTCCAGGTTCTCGCCGAAGTCGGGGCGGACGCCGAGGGCGGCCATGACCTCGTCGTTGGAGGTGCCGGCGGCGACCATCGGCCAGACCTGGGCGTCCTCGTGCACGATGAAGTCCACGACGACGGGACGGTCGTTGATCGAGTTGGCCTTGGCGATCACCGCGTCCAGCTCCTCCGGGGACTCGCAGCGCATCGCGACGCAGCCCATGGCCTCCGCCAGCTTCACGAAGTCGGGGATGCGGGTGCCGCGGCAGACCTCGCCGTCGGAGTCCTTGCCGGAGTGCAGGACGGTGTTGGAGTAGCGCTCGTTGTAGAAGAGGGTCTGCCACTGGCGGACCATCCCGAGCGCGCCGTTGTTGATGATCGCGACCTTGATGGGGATGTTGTTGACGGCGCAGGTGGCCAGTTCCTGGTTGGTCATCTGGAAGCAGCCGTCGCCGTCGATCGCCCAGACGGTACGGTCCGGCTGCCCGGCCTTCGCACCCATCGCGGCGGGCACCGCGTACCCCATGGTCCCGGCGCCGCCCGAGTTCAGCCAGGTGGCCGGCTGCTCGTAGTCGATGAAGTGCGCGGCCCACATCTGGTGTTGGCCGACGCCCGCCGCGTAGATGGTGTCGTCCGGGGCCAGTTGGCCGATGCGCTGGATGACCTGCTGCGGGGAGAGGCTGCCGTCGTCGGGCTGGGTGTAGCCCAGGGGGTACGTGTCGCGCCAGCGGGAGAGGTCCTTCCACCAGGCGCTGTAGTCACCGGTGTTGCCCTCGGTGTGCTCGGCCTGGACGGCCTGGACGAGGTCGGCCAGGACCTCGCGGGCGTCCCCGACGATGGGCACGTCCGCGGCGCGGTTCTTGCCGATCTCGGCCGGGTCGATGTCCGCGTGGACGATCTTGGCGTACGGCGCGAAGCTGTCGAGCCTGCCGGTGACCCGGTCGTCGAAACGGGCTCCGAGGGCGACGATCAGGTCGGCCTTCTGCAACGCGGTGACGGCGGTGACCGCACCGTGCATGCCCGGCATCCCCACGTGCAGGGGGTGGCTGTCGGGGAACGAGCCCAGCGCCATCAGGGTGGTGGTGACGGGGGCTCCCGTCAGCTCGGCGAGGACCCGCAGCTCGGCGGTGGCGCCGGCCTTCATGACCCCGCCGCCGACGTACAGGACCGGGCGCTTGGCCGCGCTCAGCAGCTTGGCGGCCTCGCGGATCTGCTTGGCGTGCGGCTTGGTGACCGGGCGGTAGCCGGGCAGGTCCAGGACGGGCGGCCAGCTGAAGGTCGTACGGGCCTGGAGGGCGTCCTTGGCGATGTCGACCAGGACGGGCCCCGGGCGGCCCGTGGCCGCGATGTGGAAGGCCTCCGCGATGGTGCGCGGGATGTCCTCGGCCTTGGTCACCAGGAAGTTGTGCTTGGTGATCGGCATCGTGATGCCGACGATGTCCGCCTCCTGGAAGGCGTCCGTGCCGATGGCCGCGCTGGCCACCTGGCCGGTGATCGCGACGAGCGGCACGGAGTCCATGTGCGCGTCGGCGATCGGGGTGACCAGGTTGGTGGCGCCGGGGCCCGAGGTCGCCATGCAGACCCCGACCTTGCCGGTGGCCTGGGCGTACCCGGTGGCCGCGTGGCCCGCGCCCTGCTCGTGGCGGACCAGCACGTGACGGACCCGGGTGGAGTCCATCATCGGGTCGTACGCGGGGAGGATGGCGCCGCCGGGGATGCCGAACACCGTGTCGGCCCCCACTTCCTCCAGCGAGCGGATGAGGGACTGCGCGCCCGTGACGTGCTCGACGGTGGCGGGGGACGGTCCGCCGGTACGGGCCCGCGGCTGCGGATGGTGGGCCCCGGTGGCCTGGTCGGTCATCGGCATTCTCTTCTCGAAGCTGAAGGTGTACGCGAGGGTTTGGGGTGTATCGGTGCAACAAAAAACCCCTCGTGCCGGGAGGCAAGCGAGGGGAGCGCGTCGGGTGCGGTCTGCGGAGCCGGTACGGGCTCTGCTTCAGCCGACGCGCTTGCCAAGTACGAGAATTCGGGTGCGCATGGCATTGACCCTCCCTCCGGCCCGCCACGGCTGTCAAGTGGGTGGGACGGGCGTCTCATTATTTGAGCGGCTGGCGGGGATCGAGGGGTACGGGATCCGGTCGGTGCCCGGCGGGCGGGTGTAGCGGACGGGCAGGGAGCCGCCGCTCAGGACGGGCCGCGGGACGCCGGGGGCGCCCTGGGCGCCGCCGGGCAGCGGGTAGGAGCCGCGCACCAGGGCGCGGCGGAGCCGGAACTCGTCGAGCGGCCCGGAGAAGGCCATGCCCTGGCCGTGCGTACAGCCCATCGCCCGCAGGGCCACCACCTGCTCCGGGAGGTCCACGCCCTCCGCCACGGACTCCAGGCCGAGGTCCCCGGCGATCTTGAGCAGCCCGGTGGTGATCTTGTGCAGCCGGGCGGACTCCACCACCCCGTCGACCAGCCCGCGGTCCAGTTTCAGGATGTCCACGGGGAGGCGGCGCAGGGCGTGGAGGGCCGCGTACCCGCTGCCGAAGCCGTCCAGCGCGATCCGTACACCGAGCCGGCGCAGCGCGAGGAGGCGGTGCTCCAGCTCGTCCAGGGAACTGCGGGGGTCGCTGTCGGCCAGCTCGATGACCAGCGCCCCGGAGGGCAGGCCGTGGCGGGCGAGGAGGGTCTCCACCGAGCCGAGGGGCAGGGACCGGTCGAGCAGTCTGCGGGCCGGGAGCCGTACGACGACAGGCGCGGGGTGGCCGAGGGCGGTGCGCTCGGCGGCCTGGGCGACGGCCTCTTCGAGGAGCCAGCGGCCCAGCTCCGCGGTGCGGTCGCTGTCGTCGGCGACCCGCAGGATCTCGGCGGGCGTGGAGAGGATGCCCTGGGCGGTGCGCCAGCGCGCCTGGGCGGCCACGGAGCAGACCCGGCCGGTGGTGAGGTTGACGACGGGCTGGTGCAGGATCGCGAACTCGCCGTCGTGCAGCGCGGTGCGCAGCCGGGCCGCCAGCTCCGTCCTGCGGACGACGTCGGCCTGCATCTGGGGGGCGTACAGCTCGACGCGGTCCTTGCCGCCGGCCTTGGCCCGGTACATGGCGAGGTCGGCGTTGCGCATCAGGTCGGTGGGGGTGATGCCGGGCTCGGCGAAGGCGACGCCGATGGAGGCGGCGACCCGGACGTCGTTGCCCTCGATGCGGTACGGCTGCGAGAGCTGGAGGCGCAGCCGGTCGGCGATCTCGTGGACCAGGTACTCGCGGGCGGTCTGGTCGCCGCCGCCGTCGCCGAGGACGATCGCGGCGAACTCGTCGCCGCCGAGCCGGGCGACGGTGTCCTCGGCCCGGACGGAGTCCTGGAGCCGGCGGGCGGCCTGGATCAGCAGCTCGTCGCCGACCTGGTGGCCCAGCCGGTCGTTGACGCTCTTGAAGCCGTCGAGGTCGATGAAGAGCACGGCCGTGCCGGGGTCGCTGGCGCGGCGTCCTGAGAGGGCGAGCCGGACGCGCTCGGTGAACAGGGCGCGGTTGGGCAGGTCGGTGAGCGGGTCGTGCTCGGCGTTGTGCTGCAACTGCGCCTGGAGGCGGACCCGCTCGGTGACGTCACGGCTGTTGAAGATCAGGCCGCCCTGGTGGCGGTTGACGGTGGACTCCACGTTGAGCCAGTCGCCGGTGCCGGACTTGAAGCGGCACTCGATCCGGGTCGTGGGCTCCTCCGAAGGAGGCGCGGCAAGAAATCGCCGTACCTCGTGGTGCACCCGGCCGAGGTCGTCCGGGTGGATGATCGTGGCCAGCTCGGCGCCGACGAGGGCCTCGGCGTCGCGTCCGTAGACGCCGGTCGCGGCGGGGCTGACGTACCGCAGGGTGCCGGAGGGCGCGGCGATCATGATGACGTCGCTGGACCCCTGGACCAGGGAGCGGAAGTGGTTCTCCTTCTGGGCCAGTTCGTGGGTGAGCGCGATGTTGTCGAGGAGCATGATGCCCTGCCGTACGACCAGGGCGAGCACGACCGTACAACCGGTGAGGACCACCACCCGGTCCACCCGGCGGCCCTCGATGACGTTGTAGAGGATCCCGAGCGTGCAGACGGCGGCGGCGAGGTACGGGGTGAGCGCGGCCAGGGAGCCGGCGATGGGGCGGCTGGACGGACGGACGGGCGGGGCGAGGGCGGGCACCGGGGGCGGCGGGTCCGGCGCCGGGTCCGCGCCGCGGCGCACGCCCCAGGGCGCGTACGCGAGAAGGAGGGAGCCGGCGAACCAGCCGGCGTCGAGGAGCTGTCCCGAGCGGTACGTGGCCCGCAGCAGCGGCGAGGTGAACAGGGCGTCGCACAGCACGGTCAGCGCGAGGGCGGCGATGGCGGTGTTCACCGCCGAGCGGCTGCCCGTGGAGCGGCGGAAGTGCAGGGCGAGCACCATGCTGACGAGCACGATGTCCAGCAGCGGGTAGGCGAGGGACAGGGCGGCCTGGGCCACGCTCTCACCGCGGAAGTGCGCGTTGTGCGCGAGGGCGAGGCTCCAGGAGAGGGTCAGCAGCGAGCCGCCGATGAGCCAGGAGTCCAGGGCCAGGCAGACCCAGCCGGCCTTCGTGACGGGGCGCTTGGCGAGGACGAGCAGGCCCACGATGGCGGGCGGCGCGAAGCAGAGGAAGAAGAGATCGGCGAGGGACAGGCCCGGCACGGGGCGGTCGAGGACCACTTCGTACCAGCCCCAGACGGCGTTGCCGCAGGAGGCCATGGCCGAGGACAGCGAGAAGAGCAGCCAGGCGGGGCGGAAGCGCCGGTCGCGGCCGCGTGCGTAGAGGAAGCAGGAGACGGCCGCGATGCCGGCGGCGAGGCTCAGCCCGAAGTCGCCCATTATCAGGGCCAGTTCCGGGGACCCCCAGCCGAGGGCGGCGCCCGCGGCGTACCCCCCGCAGATCAGGGCGAGCAGAAGCTGGGCGACGAGCCCCGTACCGAGACCGCCCGGGGTGGGCCGGTGGGCGGGGAGCACGCTCCCGGCGCTCACCGGAGCGTCCCGGGGAGCGTCGCTGTCACCGCCGCCGATCCCGGGCCGTGCGGGGCGGGGATCGGGCCTTCGGTACGCAGCGGGGCGTCCGGAGGTCGCCGTCGGCGGCCCTGCCGCGTCGGATGGTCGGTCCATCGGCCGTACATCGCCCGTCGCCCCCCTCGCTGTCTGATCTCTCCCCGCGTCGCACCTGCGTGCGTCGCGACCCCCAGATCGGGACGATACACCAGTCTCGTCACTCAGGGACATAGCACTTCTACTCTCCGTCACCAGCGGGGGAGTTGCGAGTACCGGGTGTATCCACGACGCGGCCGGTCCGGGTCAGTGGCCTGTCGTGTGCACCACGTTGTGCGGTTCCTCCCCCGCCACGAACCGGTTCAGCTGTCCGGCGAGCAGCCGCTTGGCACGGGGCAGGAAGGCGGAGGTGGACCCGCCCACGTGGGGACTGATGAGAACACCCGGAGCATGCCAGAGCGGATGCCCCGGGGGGAGCGGTTCAGGCTCGGTGACGTCAAGTGCGGCCCTGATCCTTCCGCTTTCCAGCTCCCCGAGGAGCGCCTTGGTGTCGACGACGGCGCCGCGCGCCACGTTCACGAGGAGCGCGCCGTCCTTCATCCGGGCCAGGAAGTCCGCCCCTGCCAGGCCCTTCGTCTCCTCGGTGAGCGGAGTCGAGAGGATGACGACATCCGCCTCGGGGAGCAGCGCGGGCAGAGCGCCGAGCGGATGCACCCGACCGCGCTCCGTGGCACGGGCGGAGCGCGCGACGCGCGCCACCCGCGCGCACTCGAAGGGTGTGAGCCGGTCCTCGATGGCGGCGCCGATCGACCCGTACCCCACGATCAGTACCGACTTGTCGGCGAGGGCGGGATAGAAACCGGAGCGCCACTCCTCACGTTCCTGGCCCACTACGAATCCGGGAACTCCCCGCAGGGAGGCGAGGATCAGGGTGAGGGCGAGTTCGGCGGTGCTGGCCTCGTGGACGCCCTTCGCGTTGCACAGCCGTATGCCCGCGGGCAGTGGCGCGAGGCCGGGCAGCACGTGGTCGGTGCCGGCCGACAGCGTCTGTACGACACGTACGGACGTCATCCGCGCGAGCGGCCGGACCGCCACCTCCGCGCCCTTCATGTACGGGACCACGTAGAAGGCGCAGTCGGCGGGATCCGCGGGGAAGTCCTCCGCGCCGTCCCAGTGGACGTAGCGGGGTCCGGCGGGGAGCCCTTCGATCTCGGCCGCCGGTATCGGGAGCCAGATGTCTGAAGTCATGGCCAGGAGGCTATGCGACGGCCGTCCGGAGCCGGCGTCGGCGGGGTCCGCCCCTCGGCGGGCCGGGCGGGCGATGGGGTTAGCTTGTGGGCGGAACGAGAAGGGACACGGCGGTTGGAGCGCAGGACCATCGGTGCGGCGGCCCTCGACGTGGGCGCGATCGGGCTCGGCTGCGCGCCGATGAGCTGGGCGTACACCGCCTCGGAGCAGCGCGGCGACCGGTCGCTGCGCGCCGTGCACGCGGCGCTGGACGCCGGTACGAGCCTGCTCGACACGGCGGACATGTACGGGCCGTTCACCAACGAGCTGTTGCTGGGGCGGGTGGTGGAGGAGCGGCGGGACGAGATCTTCGTCTCGACCAAGTGCGGTCTGCTGGTGGGCGACCGGCATCTGGTCGCCAACGGCCACCCCCGGTACGTGAAGCGGGCCTGTGACGCCTCGCTGCGGCGGCTGCGGACCGAGGTGATCGATCTGTACCAACTCCACCGCGCGGACCCGGAGATACCCGTCGAGGAGACATGGGGGGCCATGGCGGAGCTGGTGGGCGCGGGGAAGGTACGGGCGCTCGGGCTGTGCGCGGTGGAGGCGGGGCCGACGGCGTCGCGGGCCTTCCGCCGGGGTGCGCGGACGCGGCCGTACGAGGCGACCGTCCGGCAGCTGGAGCGGGTGCAGCAGGTCTTCCCGGTGAGCGCGGTCCAGGCCGAACTGTCCCTGTGGTCGCCGGAGGCGCTGGAGCGGCTGCTGCCGTGGTGCGAGGCGCGGGGGGTGGGGTTCCTGGCGGCGATGCCGCTGGGCAGCGGCTTCCTGACCGGGACGCTCACGCCGGGGCAGGGCTTCGAGCCGGACGACGTGCGGGCCAGGCATCCGCGGTTCACGGCGGAGATGATGGCCGCGAACCAGCCGCTGGTGGCGGGGGTACGGCGGGTCGCGGAGCGGCACGGCGCGACTCCGGCGCAGGTGGCGCTGGCGTGGGTGCTGGGGCGGGGGCCGCACGTGGTGCCCGTACCGGGGACCAAGCGGGCGGAGTGGGCGGTGGAGAACGCGGGCGCGGCGGGGCTGGCGCTGACGGCGGCGGATCTGTCGGAGCTGGCGGCGCTTCCGGCGGCGCGGGGGTCCTGGGACTGAGTGCGGGTCGCGGGATTCGGGAATCCGTGGGCCGAGGGTGGGAACCTGGCACGGAGCGGCGGTGTAAGAACAGTAGGAACCGCAGCGCCACCCGCCGAAGGGATCAGAACCGTGCAACGTTCAGCAGTGACGGCCGTATGGGCCGCTGCCGTGCTTCTCGTGGCCACCGGGTGCTCCTCCGACGGCGACGGATCGCGGACCGGCCGGATCCCGCTCCCCGCGTCGGGCACGGAGGGCACCGGGGGTACGGGGAGCACGGGGGGCGCCTCGGCCGGGGCGCCCTCCACCGGCGCGGAGGCGAGCGAGTCGGCGGCGCCCGCGAAGGGCTCGGCGACGGTGGTGCGCACGCTCACCGAGGGCCTCAAGTCGCCGTGGGGGCTGGCCGCCCTGCCCGACGGTGACCTGCTGGTGTCCTCGCGGGACGAGGGCACGATCACGCGCGTCGCGGCGGACAGTGGGAAGCAGACGACGATCGGCGCGGTGCCGGGCGTCTCGCCCGAGGGCGAGGGGGGTCTGCTGGGGATCGCGCTCTCCCCCTCGTACGCCTCGGACCACCTGGTGTACGCGTACTTCACGACGGAGTCCGACAACCGTATCGCGCGGATGCGCTACGACGACACCAGGCCGTCCGGGGAGCAGCTGGGCGCCCCGGACACGGTCCTGCGGTCGATCCCCAAGGGCACCATCCACAACGGCGGCCGGATCGCCTTCGGCCCGGACAAGATGCTCTACGCGGGCACGGGTGAGACGGGCGAGACGGGCCTCGCGCAGGACATGAAGTCGCTGGCGGGCAAGATCCTGCGGATGACGCCGGACGGAGCGCCCGCGCCCGGCAATCCGGTGCCGGACTCGCTGGTGTACTCGCCGGGCCACCGCAATGTGCAGGGCCTGGCCTGGGATTCCAGGAACCGGCTGTGGGCGGCGGAGTTCGGGCAGAACACCTGGGACGAGCTGAATCTGATCGAGCCGGGGAAGAACTACGGCTGGCCGGACGTCGAGGGGAAGGCCGGGAAGGCCGGGTTCGTGGACCCGGTGGTCCAGTGGCGGACGAGCGAGGCGTCCCCGAGCGGGATCGCCTACGCGCGGGGCTCGATCTGGATGGCGGGACTGCGCGGCGAGCGGCTGTGGCGTATTCCGCTGGACGGACGGGAATCCGCGGCGGCGCCCCAGGCGTTCTTCGAAGGGCGGTACGGCCGTCTGCGCACGGTGCTCGCGGTGGGCGGCGACAAGGTGTGGTTGGTGACCAGCGAAACGGACACCAGGGGGACACCGCGGCCGGGGGACGACAAGATCCTCCAGCTGGAGGTCTCATGACTACCTGGAGCGAGAAGGTGGACCGTCCGTGTTCAACATGATCGAGCAGCTCTTCGCGCCCGGACGCAAGCACACCACCGAGGAGCAGAAGCGGCTGGAGCTGAGCCGGGTCGACGTCGACGCGAACGACCCGGGGCGGGGACCGATAGACCTCGCCTCGGGGAAGGTGACGATACGGGTCCCCACCGAGCAGGCCGAGCAGACCGAATCGTCGGAGCCGTCAGAGCCGTCCGACGCGTCCGACGCGTCCGCAGAGCCTTCCGACCCGCCCGCCCCGTCGCCGGAGAAGTGAGCCGGGGCAGGCCCGGCTTTCCCGGCCCTACGGACCTCAGGCCGCCGGGTCGCTGAACAGACGCAGCCGGTGGGCCGTCGCGGCGGCCTCCGTGCGGCCCGAGACGCCGAGCTTTCCCAGGATGTTGGAGACGTGCACGCTCGCCGTCTTCGGCGAGATGTACAGCTCCTCGGCGATCCGGCGGTTGGTGTGGCCCGCGGCGACCAGCCGCAGGACGTCCTGTTCGCGCGGGGTCAGGCCCAGCGCCCGTACGGGATCGGTGTCCGGGCCGGCGAGGGCGGCCCGGCCGGACGCGTCGTCGAGGGCGATTCGGGCCCGCGCGGCGAGCTGCTCGGTCTCCTCCGCCAGCGGGCGGGCGCCGAGGCTGACGGCGAGCGCGTGGGCCCGGGTCAGCGGGCCGGCCGCGGCCGACCGGTCGGCGTGGGCGTCGAGCAGGGCGGCGGCCCAGCCGCACTGCGCCAGCGCGGTCTCGTAGGGCCGCCCGGTCTGCTCGAAGGCGACAGCCGCGCGCCCCCACAGTTCCGGGGTCGTACGGCCCTCGGCGCGCGCCAGCTCGGCGTCGAGCAGCAGGCCGTACGCCTGCCAGACGGGCACGATCGTCGGCAGCCGCTTGGCCTCGGCCCGTACGGCGGCCAGGGTCCGCGCCCGGTCCCCCGCCGTGCCCGGCAGGCCCAGCGCCCCGGCCTCCATCGCGACCGCCGCGCAGAGCAGCGGGAGCGCGTACCGCTGGGTGCCCGGCGGGAAGCCCCGTCCGACGGCCTGCTGGAACTCCGCGCGGGCGTCGGCCGGCCTGCCCTGGCGCGCGGCCACGCTCATCGCCATCCTCGACAGCGAGATGGAGTGCTGCGGCTGGGGGTCGTGGGTGCCGTAGAACGCGCGGGCCGCGTCCACCTGCGCCCGCGCCTCGGCCAGGTCGCCCCGGCGCAGGGCCAGTTCGGCGCGGCGGTCGGCGATCAGGCCGCGGGTCTTGCGGGAGAGGGCGAGCGCGGCCGCCTCGTCGAGGACCCGGTCCGCCTCGGTCCAGCGGCCCAGCGAGGTGAGCGACTGGGCGAGGTTGCCGCGTACCCAGCTCTCCGAGTTGGCGAGCCCCCGCTGGTGGCAGACGG
Source organism: Streptomyces sp. NBC_01317 (assembly GCF_035961655.1). Taxonomy (NCBI): domain Bacteria; kingdom Bacillati; phylum Actinomycetota; class Actinomycetes; order Kitasatosporales; family Streptomycetaceae; genus Streptomyces; species Streptomyces sp. NBC_01317. Next base: position 2,508,894 of record NZ_CP108393.1, read on the forward strand.
CGATTGCCAGTTCGGCGGCGGTGACCGCCTCCGCCGAGCGGCCCACGGCCTCCAGCGTGGACGGCAGATTGGTGCCGGCGCGGCCGATGATGCCGACGGCGCCGATCTCGGCGGCCCGGTCGCGCACCGCGTACATCTCGGCGAGGCCCTCCTCGATACCGCCCGCGTCGGCGGTGAGCCAGCCGTGGGTGAGCCGGGCGTGCAGCTCGATGAACTCGGCGCCGACCAGCTCCGCGTACTCGACCGCGCGGGTCGCGGCGGCCAGCGCCTCGGGGCCTGGGCGGTGCAGGGCGCCCCAGCTGGCGATGTTGACCAGGATGTCGGCGTGCACGGCCGACGGCGGCAGGCCGCGTACCAGGTCCTGGGCGGTGGCGAGTTCCTGCCAGCCGTCGCCGCGGGTGAGGTCCTGCATGAGCCGGGAGCGCTGCGTCCAGAACCACGCGGCGCGCAGCGGGTCGGTGTCCCGCTCCAGGACCCGCATGGCCTTCTTGGAGATCGCCAGGGCCCGTTCGCGGTCGCCGCCGAAGCGGGCGGCGACGGTCGCCTCCGCCATCAGGTCGAGGTAGGAGAGCGCGGTGGTCTTCGTACCACCGGCGCACGCGGGGTAGACCTCGGCGTCGTCCGGCGGCCGCAGGGTGGCGAGCACCTCCGGCGGGGCGTCGTCCCACAGCTCCATGGCCCGCTCCAGCAGCCGCAGTTGCTCGGAGTGGGCGTAGCGCTGCCGGGCCTCGACGGCGGCGCTCAGGACGACGGGCAGGGCCTTGGCCGCGTCGTGGGCGTTGTACCAGTACCCGGCGAGGCGGGTGGTCCGTACATCGGCGCAGACGTACCCCGGATGCGCCTCCAGGGCTTCCGCGTAACGGCGGTTGAGCCGGGAGCGCTCACCGGGGAGCAGGTCGTCGCTGACCGCCTCGCGGACCAGTGAGTGGCGGAAGCGGTAGCTGTTGTCGTCCACCGGGAGCAGGATGTTCGCGCCCACGGCGAGCCGCAGCGCTTCGATGAGGTCGTCCTCGGCGAGCCGCGAGACGGTGTGCAGCAGCGGGTGTTCGACGGTGGTGCCGCCCTCGGCGACGATCCGTACGATCCGCTGGGCGTTCTCCGGCAGCGCCTCGACCCGGACGAGCAGGACGTCGCGCAGGGATTCGCTCAGGCCGGGGCGGCAGCCGGTGGTGTCGTACGAGCAGGCCAGCTCCTCCACGAAGAAGGCGTTGCCGTCGGAGCGGGTGAAGATCTCGTCCAGCATGGCCGCGTCCGGTTCCGCGGCGAGGATGCCGGCCAGCTGCGTGGCGACCTCGGCGCGGGTGAAGCGGGCGAGTTCGAGGTGGCGTACGGACCGCAGGCGGTCCAGCTCGGCCAGGAGCGGGCGCAGCGGGTGGCGGCGGTGGATGTCGTCGGCGCGGTACGTGGCGATCACGACGAGCCGGCCGCGGCGCAACGCGCGGAAGAGGTAGGCGAGGAGGTTCCGGGTCGAGGCGTCGGACCAGTGCAGGTCCTCCAGGACGAGCACCACCGTACGGTCGGCGGCCAGCCGCTCCAGCAGCCGGACGGTCAGTTCGAAGAGGCGCGCGGTGGAGTCCTCGCCGAGCGCCTCCCGGCCCGACTGCCCCAGCTCGGGCAGGATCCGGGCCAGCTCGCCCTCCTGGCCGTCGGCCGCCGCGATCAGCTCGTCGGGCAGGCGGCGCAGCAGGGAGCGCAGCGCGGTGGAGAAGGGGGCGAAGGGCAGTCCGTCGGCGCCGATCTCGACGCAGCCGCCGACCGCGACGACGGCCTTCCGCGCGCAGGCGGTGTCGAGCAGTTCCTCGACCAGGCGGGTCTTGCCGACCCCGGCCTCACCGCTGACGAGCAGCGCCTGCGGCTCGCCTGCGTCGGCGCGGGCGAGCGCTTCGGTGAGGGCGGTCAGTTCGCCGGCTCTGCCGACGAACACAGGGCTGACGGACCTGGTATCCACACGGCCGAGCATCGCACAACTGCCCGAGCCTGGCGTACCGGTTTGTCCGTGCGCGCCGGGCGCGGGGACGGGTGTGCGCGCCCGCGTGTGGGCGGGCGCGCGCTCCGGCGCGGGCGCGAGGGCCCGCGCCGGAGCGGCCTGCGGTACGGCCTGCGGCCTCATGCCGCGCGCGCGAAGCGTTCGCGGAGGGGATTCACCGGCCCCTCCCCAACGTCCCTGGCGGCTCGCCGCGCCTCACGGCGCGCGGCGCGGGCCTCCTGGACGAGCCGCCCCTGGGCGGCCCGGCGCAGCAGCTCGTCGGTGTGGATCTTCTGGAGTTCGTACTCGAACATGGTGTTCCCCCTGAGGCGAAGGTTCCGGCATCTGTTCCGGCATCTGGTGATGCCGTTCGGTGATGCCTCCACCTTCGTCGCCCAGGGGGTCCGCCCACATCGGGAGAGTGCCGCATTTCCCGGCCGCCGGGGCCTTAGGCGCGGGGCCGGGGACATAGGTACGGCCTAAGGCTCCGGCGGTAAAGCGCGGTAAGCCTTAGGCCGAGGGGGAAACGGTCGTCCGCCGGGTGCCTACGGAGCCGCCGGGGCGGCCGGCGGCGCGGGCGGGACCGGGATCGACGCGAAGATGTCGAAGTACATGCCGACCGAGACCAGGATGCCCACGAAGCCGAGGACGGCTCCCGCGACGGCGACGGGACGCACCCAGCCGGTCCGCTGCGGCAGGGCCACCACGATCGCGCCGACGAGCAGGGCGATCAGCGCGACGACCCCGTTGGCGGCGGCGGAGGCGTGCCACGCGTCGGCGTACCCCTCGGAGATCTGCTTGGCGGCGGTGGCGCTCTGGTCCAGCTTGACCTGTCCGGAGAGCGCCTCGCGCTCGGAGAGGACCTTGCCGAACCAGGTGCCGGTCAGGCCGACGATGCCGAGGGCCAGGGCGAGGAAGGCCCCGGCCATCGAGCCCAGGCCGGAGGGGCCGCGCTCGGCGGCGAGCTCGGCCTCGAAGTCGTCGTCGCCGTCGTCGGCGGACTCGTCGTCGAACTCGACCACGAGCGCGCCGTCCGCCGCGCCGGTCCCCTCGGAGGGGTCCGCCTTGCGGGGAGCGGGCACCGCCTCGTCACGCACGTCGCTCTCCCCGGCCTTGGGCTCGGTGGCCGCGGCGTTCTCAGGCGTGGGGTCCTGGGACGACTCCGGCTCGGGGGTCTGGGTCTTGGAGGTGGGGTTCATACGGCGCACGCTAGGGGCGAAGTCTGAGAACTTCCTGAGAACGCCGGAACTGACCGGAAGTGGCTCAACCCCCGGCGGCCTTTCGGCGGAACCCCGGCGGGTCCCCGGCGCCCGGTCACCGCCGCCACTCGGGGGCGAGAACCGACCAGACCTCGGTGTCCTGCCGCTTCCCCCGGTGCGGATAGTTGTCCCGCAGCACCCCTTCACGGGTCATTCCCAGCCGCTGGGCGACCCGGATGCTCGGACCGTTCTCGGAGGACACCAGCCACTCCACGCGGTGGATCCCGCGCTCCCGAACGGCCCAGTCGATGAGCGTCCGGGCGGCCCGGGTGACCAGTCCGCGTCCCGTACCGGCCGGTTCGAGCCAGCACCCGACCTCGCACGTCCCGGCCTCCGCGTCGAACGCGGGGAAGAGGACCCCGCCGACCAGCGTGGAGTCCAGCCAGATCCCGAGGATCCGCCCGCCGTCGGCCGCCTGCTTCTCGGCGTACGAGGTGAGCACCGCGCGTGCGGACGGCAGGTCGGTGACCAGCTGGGCGAAGCGGATGTGCTCGTCCACCAGGGTCCTGGCCCGGTCCATGTGCGCGAGGAACTCCCCGGCCTGCCAGGGCTCCAGGGGGCGCAGCTCCGCCCCGTCACCCAGCGATGTCGCGAACATCCGACTCCCTCTTCACTGCCGTCACCCGGTGGCGTGCCTCATGCTGCCCGGGAAGCGTCGCACCGGGCCCGTACTCGGGCGCTTCGACGCTGATCCGCGGCAGCCACCGGTCCAGCCGCTTCGGCAGCCACCAGTTGGCGCCGCCGAGCAGGTGCATGAGCGCGGGCACCAGCAGTGTACGGAGGACAAAGGCGTCCAGCGCGACCGCGGCGGCCAGCGCGATGCCGAACATCGCGATGACCCGGTCACCGCTGAGGACAAAGGCCAGGAACACCGAAATCATGATGACGGCCGCCGAGTTGATCACCCGTCCGGTCTCGGCGAGTCCCACCCGTACGGCCCGTCTGTTGTCGCCGGTCTCCAGCCACTCCTCGTACATCCGGCTGACCAGGAAGACCTGGTAGTCCATGGAGAGCCCGAAGAGGACGGACACCATGATCACGGGGAGGAACGGTTCGATCGGCCCGCCGCCGCCGAGCCCCAGCAGCTCGCTCCCCCACCCCCACTGGAAGATCGCGACCACCACCCCGAAGGACGAGGCGACGGCGGCCACGTTCATCACCGCCGCCTTGAGCGGGATCCCCAGGGAGCGGAAGGCCAGCAGGAGGAGCAGACAGCCGAGGGTGATCACCACCCCGACGAAGAGCGGCAGTTTGCCGACGATCGTGGCGGCGAAGTCGTCGTAACTGGCGGTGACCCCGCCGACGTACACCTCCAAGGAGGTGTCGGTCCCGGCGCGCGGGACCACGTCCGTGCGCAACCGGTCGACCAGCTCGCTGGTCTGCCGGGACTGCGGGGCCGACGTCGGTACGACGGTGAGCGACGCGGTGTCGCCGCTGCCGTTGAACATGATCGGCCCGACGGACGCCACCCCCTTGGTCGTACGGAGCAGGTCGGGCAGCTGGTCCATGGCGAGCCGGTCGTCGGCGCCGTCGAGGTGCGCAACGAGCGCGAGCGGCCCGTTGACGCCGGGGCCGAACCCGTCGGCGAGCCGGTCGTACGCCTGCCGGGTGGTGGTCGTCGCGGGGTCGTTGCCCTGGTCGGAGGTGCCGAGGTGGAGGGAGAACGTGGGCAGCGCCAGGAGCAGCATCACCCCGGCGGCCACCGCGCCCAGCAGCTTGGGGTGGTGTTCCACGAAGAGCGACCAGCGGACGGCGAAGCCGCCGGGGACGTCGGGCTCGGGGCCGCGGGTGGCGAGCCGCGCGCGTTCGCGCCGGCTCAGGGCGCGCGTCCCCACGAAGGACAGCAGGGCCGGCAGGAGGGTGACGGAAGCGGCGACCGTCAGCACGACGGTGAGGGAGGCGGCGATCGCCACGCCGTTGAGGAAGCCGAGCCGGAGGACCAGCATGCCGAGCAGGGCGATGCAGACGGTGGCCCCGGCGAAGACGACGGCTCTGCCGGTCGTCGCGACGGCGTTCGTGGCGGCCTCGGTGACGGTGAGCCCGCGTTTGAGGCCCTTGCGGTGGCGGGTGACGATGAACAGCGCGTAGTCGATCCCGACGCCGAGGCCGATCAGCAGGCCGAGCATGGGCGCGAAGTCGGCGACGGTCATCACATGGCCGAGGAGCACGATGCCCGCGTACGCCGTGCCGACCGAGACGAGCGCGGTGGCGAGGGGCAGCGCGCTGGCGGCGAGCGAGCCGAAGGCCAGGAAGAGGACCACGGCGGCGACGACCACCCCCACGATCTCGGTGAGGTGGGCGCCCGTCGAGCCTTCGGTGAGGGCGACGGCGTCACCGCCCAGGTCCACGTCGAGGGTGTCCGTGGCGGCGGCCTTCGCGGTGTCGACGACCGCCTGGGCCTGCGCCTTCGGGAGGTCGTCGGCCTGCCGGTCGAAGGTGACGGTCGCGTAGGCGGTACGGCCGTCCTCGCTGATCCGGCCGTCGCCGTCGGGGGCGTACGGGCTGACGACGGACGAGACTCCTGGGAGCTTCGCGATCGTGGCGAGCGTCCTGCTCATGTCCTGGCGGACCTTGCCCGTACGGACCGAGCCCTGGTCCGTGTGCCAGACGACGGAGTCGCTGTCACCGCCGAGCCCCTGGAACTTCTCGGTGAGGAGCTGGGCCGCGTGACCGGACTCGCTGCCGGAGGTGTCGGAGCTGGTGGAGCTCGAGTACGAGGACCCCATCACCTGGGCCGCCACCGTGACGCCACCGAGCGTGGTCAGCCACAGGAGGACAGCGAGCAGGCGATGCCTGACGCACCATCGCGCGAGGGCTGCCAAGAGGGTGCTCCCAGGGGTTCGTGGCTCCGCACCGTGAACACCCGTCGTGGGGCGGGGGAATCCGGGGTGAAGAGCGCGTGACCTACGGAGAGCCACTCTCGCAGCCGATAATGATCATTTGTCCGCTTCGTGGGTTTACTCACAGTGCGCGTCGGCCGGGAACTTATGCGGCAGGCGCGTCGGCGGGACCCGCGCCGTACGGCCGGGTCAGGCGCCCGACCGAGACCACCACCGCGTGCCGGCGCGCGGCGATCTCCGCCGCGCTCCCGGCCGCGCCCCCGGGCTCCGGGCTGCCCTCGCCCCACGTCGTGGCCATGCCCACCAGCAGCGCGAGCATCGCCTGGGGCGGCAGGCCCGCGTCCACCCGGCCGTCGCCCTGGGCCGCCGACAGCAGCCGCAGCTTCTCCGCGTTGGCCCGCTCGGCGAGCGGCAGCACCTCGCCGGGACGCTCCAGGCTGTGCCAGCGTGCGAGCCGCATGAGGTGGGGGTGGGCGAAGTGGAAGTCGAAGAGGGCGCCCGCGTATCCGGGCAGGTCGTCGGCGTCGAAGGGCGCGGCGGCCAGGATGTCCGCGACGGCGGCCTCGTACACCGCGTCGAAGAGCTGTTCCTTGCTGCCGAAGTGCACGTAGATCAGGTTCTTGTTGTACCCGGCCGCCGCGGCGATCCGGTCCACCCGCGCACCGGCGATGCCGTGCGCGGCGAACTCGTCCGTCGCCGCGCGCAGGAGGCCGGCCTTGGTCGTACGGGAGTCTCGGGGCACCGGCTCATCGTAGACAAGGACGGGCGGTGGGGGGCGGTCCGTAACTGAACGGTCAGTCACCCGTGCCGTTCCGGCCGTACCAGACGCTCCGCCGCGACCACCACCGCGTGCCGGCGCGCGGCGTGCGCGAGAGCCGCGGCGCGGCCGTCCCCCTCGGCCTCCCCCGGCGCCACCTCCCCCGGCGCCCCGTCCCGCGCCGCCCCGTCCCGCGCGCCCGGCTCCACCCCGCCGTCCGACCAGGTCATGGCGATCGAGAACAGCAGCGGCAGGAGCAGCCGGGGCGGCAGCCCCGCGAACACCGCGCCCTCCGCCTGCGCCGCGGCCACCGCGTCGAGCTTGGCGCGCGTCGACTCGACCGCGAGCGGCAGCTCGGCCTGGCGGCCGGGACGCTCCATCCCGTACCAGCGCGCCAGTCTGACCAGGCGGGGGTGGCTCATGTTGAAGTCGAAGAGGGCGCCCGCGTAGCCGGGCAGGTCGTGGGGCGTGATCGGAACGGTCTCCAGCAGCTCCCCGACGGCCCGCTCCACCACAGCCGCGAACAGCCCCTCCTTGCTGCCGAAGTGCACGTAGATCAGGTTCTTGTTCGCCCCCGCGCCGGCCGCGATGCGCTCCACCCGGGCACCGGCGATCCCGTACGCCGCGAACTCCTCCGTCGCGGCCTCCAGCAGGCGGTTCCTCGTGGCGTGCGGGTCTCTGGGCATGGAGCCACCGTACAACTGACCAACCGGTCGGTTGCGTCGGCCTTGCATCCGCCGGAGAGCAGGGTCTACAGTCAAGTAACTGGACAGTCAGTTACTTACTTACCCGCTTATCCCACCAGGCACGTGTCCGTCCCGAGGAGTGATCCGCCCCATGTCCGAGTGGTCCCTACAGAACCTTCCCCGCCAGCAGGGCCGCCTCGCCGTCGTGACCGGCGCCAACAGCGGCATCGGCGAGGTCACCGCCGTCGAGCTGGCGCGCGCGGGCGCCGAGGTCGTGCTGGCGGGACGCTCCGCCGACAAGGTCCGCGCCGCCGCCGACCGGCTCACCGGTGCCGTTCCCGGCGCCACGGTGCGCGCCGAGGTGCTCGACCTCGCCGACCTGTCCTCCGTCGCGGCCTTCGCCGGGCAGCTGACCGAGAGCGGCCGCCCGCTGGATCTGCTGGTCAACAACGCCGGTGTGATGGCCATCCCCGAGCGCCGCACCACGAAGGACGGCTTCGAGCTGACCTTCGGCACCAACCACCTCGGCCACTTCGCGCTCACCGGACGCCTGCTGCCGCTGCTGCTCAAGGCACCCGCGCCGAGGGTGGTGACGGTCAGCGCGGTGATCGCCGGGGCCCGGGCCTTCACCGGTGACCTGGAGGATCCGCAGAGCGTGAAGCGCTACCGGCCGATGAGTTCGTACGCCAGGTCCAAGCTCGCCAACATCCTCTTCGCGCAGGAGCTCCAGCGCCGGGCCGACGCGGCCGGTGTGCCGCTGACCAGCGTGGTCATCCACCCGGGCTCGGCCTTCACCGGGCTCCAGCAGCACAGCTCAGGACTCACCCGGCGGCTGTCGAAGCTCGCGCTCGGGCGGGTCGTCGGCTCCAGTACGGAGGAGGCCGCGCTGCCCTCGCTGTACGCGGCGACCGCCCGGGACGTGACCCCGGGCGGCTACTACGAGCCGGGCGGCAGGCGCGGCGCGCCCGAGACCCCGCAGCCCGCCAAGCTGCCGGCGGCGGCGTCCGACGCCCGGCTGGCGGCGACCCTGTGGACGGACTCGGAGGAGCAGACCCACGTCTGTTACCACTGGTCCTGAGCAGGGCCGCCGTGTCGTCAGGCGGGCAGGACGAACTGCTGGTTGGTGCCGCCCGCGCAGGTCCAGATCTGGAGCCGCGCGCCGTTGGCCGTGGACTTGTCCACGACGTCCAGGCACTTGCCGGACACGGGGTTCACCAGCGTGTTGCCGCTGCCCTTCTGCCACTGCTGGGCGCCCGTGCCGTTGCAGTCGTACAACTGCGCCTTGGTGCCGTTCGCCGTCCCCGCCGCGGCGAGGTCGAGGCACTTGCCGAGCGCGCGGACCGTACCGTCCGTGGACACCGTCCACTGCTGGGCGGTGGAGCCGTTGCAGTCGTAGAGCTGTACGGCCGTGCCGTTGGCGTTGCTCGCCGCGTTCACGTCGACGCACTTGCCGCCGAGTCCGGTGATCTTACCGGTCGCACCGGTGGGCGGCGGGGTGGTGCCGCCACCGGGGCCCGTGACCCCGTTGAAGATGCCGGCGAACTGCCAGGCGCTCTGCGACGTGCCGCTGCACGTGTCGGAGAGGGTGCCGTTGCTCGCGCAGGCCTTGTCCCGGCCGAGCGCCCAGAAGGCCAGCTCCTGGATGCCCTTCGCCTTGGCGAAGGCCGCGAGGGTGTTCGCGTTGGCCGTGGTGAACACCTCGGCCGTGGTGTCGTTCACCCCGATCATCGGGGTGTTGCCCTCCATCGCCCACAGCTGCGCGTCGGTCTTGGTGGTCCAGATCCGGCCGAGCTGGGCGTGCAGCGCGGTGGCCGCGTCCGTGGCCGCCTTGCCCATGTCCATCGCCGGCCCGTAGTCCATCGTCATCAGGTTGACGAGGTTGACGGTGAGGTTGTTGTTCTTGGCGTTGGTGAGCAGGTCGAGCTGGTCCTGGGGCAGACCGGTGGGGTCGGTCGCCAGGGTGAACTGCACGTCCAGCTTCTTGCCCGCCGCCGCGTACTCCTGCTGGAGCTGGGCGAGCGCCTTGTTGCGGCGGTCGTTGGCCGCGTCGTCGTCGATGACCCCGTCGCCCTCGATGTCGAAGTCGACCCGGGTCAGGTTGAGGCCGTCGATGACACGCTTGTACTGGGTCTTGAGGGCGGCCACCGAGGTGCAGGCCTGGCCCAGCTCGGTGCCGGCGGCGCCGCCGAACGAGGCGATCACGTCGCCGCCCGCCGCGCGGTTGGCGTTGATCGCCGAGGTCCAGCCGGCGTCGGTGATGGGGGTGTCACCGTTGTACGTGGCGTTGCAGCCGCCGCCGTCGATGATGAAGGCGAGGGTGAAGTACTTGAGCCCGGTGGCGTTGCGGGCGTTGGCCATCGCCGACGGCGCGGCGTAGGTCTCGATGTAGGGCGCCGCGTACTGGGCGGGGAAGCCGGGACCCGGGTTGGCCGCGGCGCTGGCGCCGCCGGCGGTGGCGACGACCGCGGTGGCGGCCAGGGCGAGCACGGCCGGGACTGCGGCCAGCGCTCTCGTACAGGATCGGAACACGGAAACTCCTGTCATGGACGCATCAATACACATGTGGGGGTGGAGCGCAGACAAGTACCGAAATGAGCGGATGGGGATCGGCCGTGGTGGTTCAGGTGAAAGAACGGAGACCGTTCATGTGAACCGGCCGGTACGGGAACGAGTAAAGGACTAGACCAACGGCGCGTCAATGGCTTGCCCACCGACCACAGGAGTTGCAGACCGGGTTTTTGACGGCTGTTTACCGTCGCGGGACCACCACGGGGCTCATCGCGGGCTCAACTCCCGAACGCGAGCAGCGACAGCCAGAGCCCGACCGTCGAGACCAGGAGCGTGGCGGGCACGGTCAGCAGCCCCAGCCTGGTGAACAGCCCCAACTCCGCTTCGGTGCGGTGCTCGTGCAGGATGCGCCGCCACAACAGGGTCGCCAGGGAGCCGACGTACGTGAGGTTCGGACCGAGGTTGACCCCGATCAGCGCGGCCAGGACCGGCCCCGGTCCGGAGGGCCCGACGACCGGCAACAGGGCCAGGATCGCGGGGAGGTTGTTGATCAGGTTGGACAGTACGGCGGCCACGGCGGCGATCGCCAGCAGCGCGGCCAGCGAGGAGCCGTCCGGGAGCAGGTGCTCGATCCCGGTGTTGAGGCCGTTGTCCACGACGGCCTTGACCACCACGCCGAGCGCGAGGACGAAGAGGCAGAAGAGCGGCGAGGCGGCGCGGACGAGACCGGGCACGGTCGTACGGCGCTGGGCCAGCGCGCGGACGGCGAGGACGACCGCCCCGGCGAACGCCGCCCAGACCGGCTCGATCCCGGCGAACGAGGTGACCACGAACCCCGCGAGGGTCAGGCCGAGGACGACGAGGGTGAACACGGGGACGGGGGTGGTCTTCTCGCGTACCGGATCGGAGTCCGCGCCCGCATCCACTTCCGTGTCCGCGGCCTCATCCGCGTCGAGGTCTTCCGCGAAGAACCGGCGGAACACCACGTACTCCACCCCCACCGCCGCGATCCACGGCAGGGTCATCAGCAGCGCGAACCGCGTGAACGACAGCCCGCTCGCCGTGAGCGCCAGCAGATTGGTGAGGTTGGAGACCGGCAGCAACAGCGAGGCGGAGTTGGCGAGATGGGCGCAGGCGTAGACGTGCGGCCGGGGCCGGGCACCGAGCTTGGCGGCGGTCGCGAACACCACCGGCGTGAGCAGCACGACCGTCGCGTCCAGGCTGAGGATCGCGGTGATGACGGCGGCCACGGCGAACACCCCGCCCAGCAACCGCCGGGGCCGGCGCCCGCACACCCGGGCCACCAGCTCCCCCGCCGCCTTGAACAGCCCCTCGTCGGCGCAGAGCTGGGCCAGGACGAGCACCGCCGCGAGGAAGCCGACCACCGGCAGGAGGCTGTGCGTCTGCCGCCACGCCTCGTGCGGCGACACGGCACCGAGGGCGATGAGCAGCAGCGCCGCGGGTACGGCGGCGACCGCCTCCGGCCACCCACGGGGGCGTACGACGGCGAACGCCAGCACGGCCAGCAGCAGCGCGACGGAGACGGTTTCCGCGACGACGACGTTCAGAGCACACTCCTGGGGCACCCGGCATAGGTCGGGGGTGGCGCACCCGTCAGGTGCGCCACCCCCGGTGGCATACGTACAGCGAGGTCGGCCTCGGACGTACGGCGCGAGGTCGGCCTCGTCCTCACAGCGCGAGGTCAATCCCCGCCCGGACCGAGGATCAGCCCTCGGCGCCCAGCTTCTCCAGGATCAGCTCGCGCACCCGCGCCGCGTCCGCCTGGCCGCGCGTGGCCTTCATGACCGCGCCGACCAGCGCGCCCGCCGCCGCGACCTTGCCCGCCCTGATCTTGTCGGCGATCGCCGCGTTGCCCGCGATCGCCTCGTCCACGGCCAGCCCGAGCGCGCCCTCGTCGGAGACGACCTTGAGGCCGCGCTTCTCCACGACGGTGTCCGGGTCGCCCTCGCCGGCGAGAACGCCGTCCAGGACCTGCCGGGCCAGCTTGTCGTTGAGATCGCCGGACGCGACCAGCGCAGCCACCCGGGCCACCTGCTCCGGGGTGATGGGCAGTTCGTCCAGCGAGCGGCCCGATTCGTTGGCGTTGCGGGCCAGCTCGCCCATCCACCACTTGCGGGCCTGGTCGGCCGGGGCGCCCGCGGCGATCGTGGCGACGATCGGCTCGATCGCGCCCGCGTTCAGCATCGACTGCATGTCGTGCTCGGTGACGCCCCACTCCTCGCGGAGCCGGTTCCGCCGCGCGCGCGGCATCTCGGGCAGCCCGGCGCGCAGTTCCTCGACCCAGTCACGGGCGGGGGCGACCGGCACGAGGTCGGGCTCCGGGAAGTACCGGTAGTCCTCCGCGTTGTCCTTGATGCGGCCGGCCGTGGTGGACCCGTCCTCCTCGTGGAAGTGACGGGTCTCCTGGACGATCGTGCCGCCCGAGTTCAGCACCGCGGCGTGGCGCTGGATCTCGTAGTGGGCGGCGCGCTCCACGCTCCGGAGCGAGTTGACGTTCTTCGTCTCGGAGCGGGTGCCGAACTCCTCGCGGCCGTGCGGGCGCAGCGACAGGTTCACGTCGCACCGCATCTGGCCCATCTCCATGCGCGCCTCGGAGACCCCGAGCGCCTTGATGAGTTCGCGCAGCTCGGCGACGTACGCCTTGGCGACCTCGGGGGCCCTGGCGCCCGCGCCCTCGATCGGCTTGGTGACGATCTCGATGAGCGGGATGCCTGCGCGGTTGTAGTCGAGCAGGGAGTGGGACGCGCCGTGGATACGGCCGGTGGCGCCGCCGACGTGCAGCGACTTGCCGGTGTCCTCCTCCATGTGGGCGCGCTCGATCTGCACCCGGAAGATCTCGCCGTCGGCGAGCTGGACGTCCAGGTGGCCGTTGAAGGCGATCGGCTCGTCGTACTGCGACGTCTGGAAGTTCTTGGGCATGTCCGGATAGAAGTAGTTCTTCCGGGCGAAGCGGCACCAGTCGGCGATCTCGCAGTTGAGCGCGAGGCCGATCTTGATCGCCGACTCGACCCCGATCGCGTTGACGACCGGGAGCGAGCCGGGCAGACCCAGACAGGTGGGGCAGGTCTGCGAGTTGGGGTCGGCCCCCAGCTCGGTCGAGCAGCCGCAGAACATCTTGGTCCTGGTGCCGAGCTCGACATGGACCTCCAGGCCCATGACGGGATCGTACGTAGCGAGGGCGTCCTCGTACGGCACGAGTTCAGTGACGGTCACGGTGAAACATTCCCTCTCAGCCCAGCAGGACGTCGTCGTCGCCCAGGCGCTTCAGCTCGCGGTACAGGATCGCCAGGCCGGTGACGATGGCCGCGGCGGAGATGGCGGCATCGACGAGGCGGAGCGTGTCCTGCTCGGTACGGGCCCTCTTGACCTGCTTGGCGACGCTGAGGGCGCTGAAGGCCGTGGTGGCCATGGACAGGTAGGTGCCGGACTTGGACTTCTTGAAGCCCTTGGCCTTGCTGATCGCGTTACTCATAGTGACGGTGCCTCCTCCAGCAGCGGGTGCCCCCACCTTTCCACGAAGGCGGCCTCGACGGCGGCTCCGACCTTGTACAGCCGGTCGTCCTTCAGGGCGGGGGCGATGATCTGGAGCCCGACCGGCAGGCCGTCCTCCGGCGCGAGGCCGCAGGGCAGGGACATGGCCGCGTTGCCCGCCATGTTGGTCGGGATGGTGCACAGGTCCGCGAGGTACATCGCCATCGGGTCGTCGGCGCGCTCGCCGATCGGGAAGGCGGTGGTCGGGGTCGTCGGGGAGACGATCACGTCGACCTGCTCGAAGGCCTTCTCGAAGTCGCGGGTGATGAGGGTGCGGACCTTCTGGGCCGAGCCGTAGTACGCATCGTAGTAGCCGGAGCTGAGCGCGTACGTACCGAGGATGACGCGGCGCTTGACCTCGTCGCCGAAGCCCGCCTCGCGGGTCAGGGCGGTGACGTCCTCGGCCGACCGGGTGCCGTCGTCGCCGACCCGCAGGCCGTAGCGCATGGCGTCGAACCGGGCGAGGTTCGAGGAGCACTCGGACGGCGCGATCAGGTAGTACGCCGACAGGGCGAGGTCGAAGGACGGGCAGTCCAGCTCCACGACGGTGGCGCCGAGCTTGGTGAGCAGCTCCACCGCCTCGTCGAAGCGCTGGACGACCCCGGCCTGGTAGCCCTCGCCGGAGAACTGCTTGACGACGCCCACGCGCATCCCGGCGACCGACCCGTTGCGGGCCGCCTCGACCACCGAGGGGACCGGCGCGTCGATGGACGTGGAGTCCATCGGGTCGTGGCCGGCGATCACCTCGTGGAGCAGGGCCGCGTCCAGGACCGTACGGGCGCAGGGGCCGCCCTGGTCCAGGGAGGACGAGAAGGCGACCATGCCGTAGCGCGAGACCCCGCCGTAGGTCGGCTTGACGCCGACCGTGCCGGTGAGCGCGGCGGGCTGACGGATGGAGCCGCCGGTGTCCGTACCGATGGCCAGGGGTGCCTCGTACGAGGCCAGCGCGGCGGACGAGCCACCGCCGGAGCCGCCGGGGACCCGGGTCAGGTCCCAGGGGTTGCCGGTGGGGCCGTACGCGCTGTTCTCCGTGGAGGACCCCATGGCGAACTCGTCCATGTTGGTCTTGCCGAGGATGACCACGCCCGCGGCCTTGAGCCGCTTGGTGACTGTCGCGTCGTACGGCGGGATCCAGCCTTCGAGGATCTTGGAGCCGACGGTGGTCGGCACGCCCTCGGTGGTGAAGATGTCCTTGAGCGCGAGCGGGACCCCGGCGAGCGGGCCCAGCTCCTCGCCGGCCGCGCGCCGCGCGTCCACCGCGCGGGCCTGGGCGAGCGCGCCCTCCCGGTCGACGTGGAGGAAGGCGTGGACCTTCTCGTCCACGGCCTCGATCCTGGCGAGGTGCGCCTCGGTGACCTCGACGGCCGTGAGCTCGCCCGAGGCGATCTTCGCGGCGATCGCGGCCGCGGTGAGCCTGATGATGTCGGTCTTGATGGTCGTGCCGCCATCCGTGTTGCTGTCCGTCATGGCTGTTTAGTCCTCCCCCAGGATCTGCGGCACCTTGAAACGCTGCTGCTCCTGGGCCGGGGCGCCGGAGAGCGCCTGCGCGGGGGTGAGCGACGGACGGACCTCGTCCGCGCGCATGACGTTCGTCAGCGGCAGCGGATGGGAGGTCGGCGGTACGTCTTGGTCGGCGACCTCGGACACGCGGGCGACCGCGCCGATGATGTCGTCGAGCTGTCCGGCGAAGTGTTCGAGCTCTTCGGCCTTCAGCTCCAGACGCGCCAGCCGTGCGAGGTGAGCGACCTCCTCGCGCGTGATGCCAGGCATGCGGCGATCCTCAGGGGTGAGTGAGAGTGGTTTCGGCCCCAATCCTATGGGTCGGAGCCCCCTCCCCACGAAACGGTTAGCCGCTGACCCGTCCGGGTGAGCGCGGCGGGCGCCTCCGGACCGGGTCACGGGACGGCCGGATCCGCCTCGGTACGCCGCGATCCGTCTACCCCGCGATCCGTTACGGAACAGCCTGATCCGTTACGGGACGGCCTGGCCGGACTGTTCGCGGCGCGCGGCCGCCTCCAGCTCCGCCGGGCGCTGCCAGCCGTGCTCGCTCCTCGCCCGCAGCCAGGCGGTCGCCTCGTGGGGCGGCATCGCGGCGGCCACCAGCCAGCCCTGTACGGCGTCGCAGCCCAGGTCCCGCAGCCGTTCCCACGTCTCGTCGTCCTCGACGCCCTCCGCGACCACCACCAGGCCCAGGGAGTGCGCCAGGTCGACCGTGCAGCGGACGATCTCCGCGTCCTCGTTGTCGACGGCGAGCCGGGCCACGAAGGACCGGTCGATCTTCAGCTCGCTCACCGGCAGGCGCCGCAGGTGCACCAGCGAGGAGTACCCCGTACCGAAGTCGTCCAGGGACATCTTCACGCCGTGCCCGGTGAGGCCCGCGAGGGTGTCGGCGGCCCGCTGGGGGTCCTCCAGCAGGACGTGTTCCGTTATCTCCAGCTGGAGGGAGCCCGGCGGGACGCCGTGCCGGGCGAGGCGGGCCGCGACGGAACCGGCGAAGCCGGGGGTGTGGACGTCGCGCGGCGACACGTTGACGGCCACCGGGGTCATCAGGCCCTGGGCCCGCCAGCGGGCGACCTGGGCGAGAGCCGTGTCCAGGACGTACTCGGTCAGGTGCGGCATCAGCCCCGAGGACTCGGCGATGGCGATGAACTCGTCAGGGGGGACCCGGCCGCGCTCCGGGTGCACCCAGCGCACCAGCGCCTCCAGCCCCGCGACCTGGCCGTCGAAGCGGACCTTCGGCTGGTAGTGCAGCTCCACCTCGCCGGCGTCCAGCGCCCGGCGCAGGTCGCCCAGCAGGCCCAGCCGGTCCGGGGTGTTGGAGTCCCGCTTGGACTCGTACACCTCGACGCCCGTACGGTCCCGCTTCGCCTGGTACATCGCGACGTCCGCGCGGCGCAGCAGCCCTTCCGCGTCGAGCGCGTGCTCGGGGTAGACGGCGACCCCGGCGCTGGCCTCCAGGACGAGCGTGAGGCCGTCCAGGTCCAGCGGTGAGGACAGCTCGGCGACCAAGTGGCGGGCCACGCGCTGCGCGCTGGTCGTGGAGTCGCACGTCGGGAGCAGGACGGCGAACTCGTCGCCCCCGAGTCTGGCCGCCTCCGCGCCCTGCGGCAGGGCGAGGCGCAGCCGGTCCGCTATCTGCAACAGCAGCCGGTCACCGGCGAGATGGCCGAGCGTGTCGTTGACCGAACGGAAGCGGTCGAGGTCTATCAGGACCAGCGCGGACCTGGCGCCCAGCGACTCGGCCTCCTCCAGCGCCGACCAGGTCCGCTCCAGCAGCCACTGGCGGTTGGGCAGGCCGGTGAGCGGGTCGCGCAGCTGCTCCTCGGCCCGCGCCCGGGCGATCCACAGCGTGGAGTCGAGGGCGATGAGCGGGATGGAGAAGAGCGGCAGGAGCACCGGCAGGGACACCGCGACCACGCAGATCAGCGGGGCGATGCCGAGCAGCGCCGCGGCGACCAGGCCCTGGCGCATCAGGGCCGTACGGGCGAGGTGGGGCAGGCCGCCGCCCTGCGGGGTGAGCGCGTACCAGAGCAGGACCCGCATGACGACGAGATGGGCGCAGGCGGCCAGCACGATCTCGGCGACGCCGCCGATGCCCCAGTCGAGCGGCTGCCAGGGTTCGGCGACGGTCGGGACGTCCCCGAACAGGGCGAGGACCAGCGCGGCGGAGCCTATGCCCAGGATGTCCGCGGCGCCGTTCAGGACGCCCTGGCGCCAGCGGTGGCGGCGGGCGACGCCGACCAGCACCACGACGGCCAGGCTGACCAGTCCGGCCGGCACCCAGCCGTACAGCAGCAGGACGGCGAGGGTGAGGGCCGCGCCGGAGCCCGTGCCGCCCCACCAGCGGTCACGGCCGAGCGCGACGAGGTGGCCGACGATGATGCCGGTGAGGACGGCCAGCGACCAGCCTTCGGTGCCGCCGGGGAAGAGCGCCCGGTCCTCCTGGACCGTGCGGACGATGCCGGTGGTCAGCACGACCACGGCGATTCCGACGACAGCGGCGGGGAATCTCTCCGTCATCCCCGCAAATGCCGCGAAACCGCGCGGGGGTGAGACCGGGGCGGCGCTCTCGGTCGGTTTCATTCCCGTCCCTCTCACAGCCGGCGGAGCCGATGCCACGCGATGGCACGTTGTCATGCCACCACGGCCGGCATCCCTCCACGCGGCCGTGCACGACAGGCGCACGACTCAACAGTAGGCCGCCAAGTGCCCTGGCGGGCAGCGCTCTACAGCTGTTGCCCGAATGCAACCCGCCCATCCGTATCCAACGGATTTGCGCCGAACGGGTGAGCTTGAGGCCCCGATCGGGCCCCCGTGGCCCGCTACTTCGCGGGGTCTGACGGGGGGTCCGGCTCGGCGGCCTGCTCAGGGGCCTGCTCAGGTGCCTGCTCAGGGCCCGTTCCGGCCGCTGTGACCGCCGGGGCCCCATCGGTGATCTCGGGCGTCACCGCGGCCTCCGTGGCCGCCTCCGGGCCCTGTTCGAGCAGGATCGCGAACCCCGCCTCGTCCAGGACCGGCACCTTGAGCTGCATGGCCTTGTCGTACTTGGACCCGGGGTTCTCGCCGGCCACCACGAACGCCGTCTTCTTCGAGACGGCCCCGGCGACCTTCGCGCCGAGGGCCTGGAGCGCCTCTTTCGCGCCGTCACGTGTGTAGTTCTCCAGGGTGCCCGTGACCACGACCGTGAGGCCGGCCAGCGGCCTCGGGCCTTCGTCCTCGCCGCCGCCCTCGTCCTCCGTACGGACGCCCGCCGCCCGCCACTTGCGCAGGATCTCGCGGTGCCAGTCGACCTCGAACCACTCCTTGACGGACGCGGCGATGGTCGGTCCGACGCCCTCGACGGCCGCCAGCTCCTCCTGGGTGGCCTGCTCGATCCGGTCGAGGGAGCGGAACACCCGGGCCAGCGCCTCGGAGGCGACCGGGCCGACATGACGGATCGACAGGCCCGTGATGATCCGGGCCAGCGGGCGCTGCCTGGCGGCGGCGATGTGCTCCAGCATCGCCAGGGTGTTGGTCTTCGGCTCGCCCTTCTGGTTGGCGAAGACCGTGACGATCTTGTCCTCGCCGGTCTTCGCGTCCCGCTTGGGCAACCCGCTGTCCTGGTCCAGGACATACGCCTTGATGGGCAGCAACTGCTCGACGGTGAGGTCGAAGAGGTCGCCCTCGTCCAGCAGCGGCGGAGTGGCGGGCTCCAGCGGCTTCGTCAGGGCGGCGGCGGCCACATACCCGAAGTTCTCGATGTCCAGGCTCTTGCGGCTGCCCAGGTAGAAGAGCCGCTCGCGCAACTGGGCGGGGCAGGAGCGGGCGTTGGGGCAGCGGAGGTCGATGTCGCCCTCCTTCATCGCGCGCAGCGCCGTACCGCACTCGGGGCACTCGGCCGGCATCACGAACTCGTACGCGTCGTCAGGACGCAGGTCCACCACCGGGCCGAGGATCTCCGGGATGACGTCGCCCGCCTTGCGCAGGACCACCGTGTCGCCGATCCAGACACCCTTGGACTTCACGACTTCCTGGTTGTGCAGCGTGGCGAACTCGACCTCGGAGCCGGCGACCGTGACCGGCTCCACCTGCGCGTACGGCGTGACCCGTCCCGTACGCCCGACGCCCACCCGGATGTTCAGCAGCCTGGTGTTGACCTCCTCCGGCGCGTACTTCCACGCGATCGCCCAGCGCGGGGCGCGCGAGGTGGAGCCGAGGCGGCCCTGGAGGGAGATCTCGTCGAGCTTGACGACCACTCCGTCGATCTCGTGCTCCACGGAGTGGCGTCTCTCACCGAAGGTCGTGATGAACTCCCGCACCCCGTCCAGGCCGTCGACCACCCGGTTGTGCCGGGCCGTGGGCAGGCCCCACTCCCGCAGCAGCTCGTAGGCGTGCGAGAGGCGGTCGATGTCGAAGCCCTCGCGCGCGCCGATGCCGTGCACGACCATGTGCAGCGGGCGGGTGGCGGTGATCTTGGGGTCCTTCTGGCGCAGCGAACCCGCCGCCGCGTTACGGGGATTGGCGAAGGGCTTGTCACCGGCCTCCACCAGCCGCGCGTTCAGGTCCTGGAACGCCTCCATCGGGAAGTAGACCTCGCCGCGGATCTCGACCAGGGCGGGGATCCGGTCCCCCGCGAGCCGGTGCGGGATCTCCTGGATCGTCCGGACGTTGGGCGTGATGTCCTCGCCCGTCCGCCCGTCGCCGCGGGTGGCGGCGCGGGTCAGCCTGCCGTGCTCGTAGGTGAGGTTGACCGCGAGGCCGTCCACCTTCAGCTCGCAGAGGAAGTGGTAGTCCGTCGTGCCGACGTCCTTGGCTACGCGGTCGGCCCAGGCGGCCAGCTCCTCCTCGTCGAACGCGTTGTCCAGGGACAGCATCCGCTCGCGGTGCTGGACGGCCGTGAACTCCGTTTCGTACGCCCCCGAGACCTTCTGGGTGGGCGAGTCCGGCGTCCGCAGCTCGGGGTACTCGTCCTCCAGCCCCTCCAGGGTGCGCAGCAGCCGGTCGAAGTCGGCGTCGCTGACGACCGGCTGGTCCTTCACGTAGTACCGGAAGCGGTGCTCCTCGATCTGCTCAGCGAGCTGCGCGTGCTGGTCGCGCGCCTGCGCGGGCACCGATGCGGGCTGTGCGTGCTTTTCGCCGGCCACCGTCTTGTCCTCCCGTTACCGTTACTCTGGGTTGTCCGCGAGTGATCTCGCCGCCCGGACGCAGTGGGCGAGCGCCTCGCGTGCGTACGCGGGAGAGGCCCCCGCGAGACCGCACGACGGGGTGATCACCAAGGACTCGGCGAGAGTCCCCGGATTCAGCCCCAGCCTGCGCCACAGCGTCCTGACACCCATGACGCTACCGGCAGGGTCCGACAATGGGGCGTCGGTGCCCGGCACGACCCCGGCGAAGAGTTTCGTGCCCGCCTCCACCGCCTCGCCGATGGTGTCCTCGTCACGTTCCGTGAGCAGTCCGAAGTCGAAGGAGACACCGGCCACGCCGGCCCGGCGCAGCAGGGCGAAGGGCACGTCGGGCGCGCAGGAGTGCACGACCACCGCCCCCTCGTTGACCGCGCCGACCTGCCGGAGCGCGCCCTCGACCAGCTGCCGGTCCGCCGCGCGGTGCGTGCGGTAGCCGCTGGCCGACCGGATGTGGCCGCGCAGGACGGCGGTGAGGGACGGCTCGTCGATCTGGAGGACGACCCGCGCGCCGGGGATGCGGCGGCGTACGTCCGCGAGGTGCTCGGTGAGCCCTTCGACCAGGGACGCCGTGAGGTCCCGGCAGGCGCCGGGGTCGCTGAGCGCCGACTCGCCGTTGCGCAGTTCCAGGGCGGCGGCCAGCGTCCACGGTCCGACGGCCTGGACCTTGAGCGCTCCCTCGTACCCCTGGGTGAACTCCTCCAGCGCGTCGAGGTCCTCCCCCAGCCAGGACCGGGCCCGCTTGGTGTCCCGCCCCGGGCGGTCGCCGATGCGCCACCCGCTGGGCTCCACGCGCGCGTAGACCTCGGCGAGCAGGCCGACCGTACGACCGATCATGTCGGCGCCGGGTCCCCGGGCGGGCAGTTCGGGCAGGTACGGGAAGCCCTCGAAGGTCCCGGTGACCTGACGGGCCGTCTCCCGCGCGTCCCCGCCGGGCATGGACCCGACGCCGGTGGCGGGGCCCCACGGGACTCCGGGGGGCGTGTCGTCGCTCATCGGCCCGGCCTGACGGTCATGTCGTGGATCTCCGCGTCACGCGGCAGGTCGAGCGCCGTGAGGAACGCCGTCGCCACCGACTCCGGGTCGATGACGCTCGACGCGTCGTACTCCTTGCCCTCGTGCTGGTGGATCTTGACCTGCATCGGGGTCGCCGTACGCCCCGGATAGACGGACGTCACCCGGACCCCGTTCGGCCGCTCCTCCTCGCGCAGCGCGTCGGCGAGCGCCTTGAGGCCGTGCTTCGACGCGGCGTACGCGGCCCACTCGGCGTTCGCGCGCAGACCGGACCCCGAGTTGACGAAGATCACCTGCCCCTTGGCGGCCCGCAGTTGGGGCAGGAAGAGGCGGGTCAGTTCGGCCGGGGCGATCAGGTTCACGTTGAGCTGGTGGTGCCACCCCTTGGGCGAGAAGTCCCCGACAGGACCGAGGTCGACCACCCCGGCGAAGTGCAGGAGCGAGTCCAGGCGGTCCGGCAGCACCTGGTGGGACATGGCCCAGGCGAGCCGGTCGGGGACGGCGAGGTCGCCGACGAGCGCGCGGGAGCCGGGATAGAGGGCGGCAAGTTCCTTGCCGCGGCCCGCGTCGCGGGCGATCAGCAGCAGGTCGTCGCCGCGTTCGTGGAGCCGGCGGGCGACGACCGCTCCCATGCCGGAACCGGCCCCGGTGATCAGATGTGTAGCCATGGGGTCATCGTCGCATCACGGGAACACCGCCCCGCACCCGCGCGCTCGCGCGCTCTTCCGGCTCACTGCACGCCGAGCGATTCCTCCAGGTACGCGAGCGCGCCGACCCCGTCCTCGGCGAAGAAGACCAGGTCGAGGAGGGGCACCGGCAGGAAGCCGTCCTCGTCCATCCGCTGGAGCTGCTGCTTGAGCCCGTCGTAGAAGCCCGCCGTGTTGAGCAGCACCACCGGCTTGCTGTGCAGGGCGTGCTTCTTCAGCTCCAGGATCTCGGTCGCCTCGTCCAGCGTGCCCGCCCCGCCGACCATGACCACGATCGCGTCGGCCTTGGCGAGGAGCAGCGCCTTCCGCTCCGCCAGATCGCGGGCGAAGACCATCTCGTCGGCCGTGGCCCTGGCCGAGTCCGCCAGGAAACCGACGGAGACACCGACCAGCCGGCCGCCGGCCTTCTCCACGCCGTCGGCGACGACCCCCATCAGCCCCCTGTCAGAACCGCCCCACACCAGCGTGTGGCCACCCTTGCCGATCAGTTCGGCGAATTCGCGGGCGGGGCCGGTGTAGCGCTCGTCGAGGTCGGCGGCGGAGAGGAAGACACAGATGTTCATCCGACCACCGTAAAGGTCGGGGTGTCGGGAAGACCACGCGGTGGTCCGGTGCTGAAGGGTGTGGGGCGGGCACTCCCCGCCGTACATCCCGAAGGGACGGATGATCATGGCCGCAGGGCACACCATCACCATCGAGCAGGGCACCACCCACGTACGCGTCGTCCGGGACGGGCAGGTGCTCGCGGAGAGCCGCCGCCCGCTGCTCCTGCACGAGACGGGCCTGCCGGTCCGTTACTACATCCCGCCGGAGGACGTCAGGACCGAGTTGCTGACCTCGTCGGACACGAGCACCCACTGCCCGTGGAAGGGCGACGCCTCGTACTGGTCGCTCCCCGATGCCCCTGACCTGGTCTGGGGGTACGAGGAGCCGAAGGAGGAAGTCGCGCGGATCAAGGGCCACTTCTGCTTCTACGACACCGAGGTCCTGGCAGCCTGAGCGTGGGCCGCGCAGAGGCGTGAGGGAGCCCGCGAAAAGAATGTCCGCGCCCGAGCGATGAGTTGTGCCGGCCCCGCCGGTCTCCCCCGGTATGAACATTGCGTGCAAGGCGAAGTCGGGGGACGGCACTCTCATCGCGTACCGGCGGACGGGCGGCGGACCGCCCCTGATCCTGGTGAGCGGGACCCTCGGCACCGCCGAGACGGAGACCCGGCTCGCCGAGCTGCTCGCGCCGCGTTTCGAGGTGTTCGTCTACGACCGCCGGGGGCGCGGCGCGAGCGGTGACACCCGTCCGTACGAGGTGCGGCGCGAGATCGAGGACCTGGCGAGCCTGATCGCGGAGGCGGGTGGCAGCGCTTCCGTGTACGGCATGTCGGCGGGGGCGATCCTCGTCCTGGAGGCGGCGGCGGCCGGGCTGCCGATCACCCAGTTCGCGTTGTACGAGCCCCCGTACCCCACCGACGTCTCGGTCCTGCCGGGCCGCAAGGCGTTCACCGAGCGGCTGACCGACCTGCTGGCCCAGGGGCGGCGGGACGGCGCGGTGGAGCTGTTCCTGTCGATGGTGGGCACACCGCACGACCTGATCGCGGGGATGCGCCGGTCGGCGGTCTGGCCGGGACTGAGGGCGATCGCGCACACCCTGGCGTACGACAACGCCCTGGTGGGCCTGGAACCGGTCCCCCTGGACCGGCTGGCGACGATCGGGACCCGGGGGATGGTGGTGGACGGCGGAGCCAGTACGAGAGCGTTACGCGCGGCCGCGAAGGCAGTGGCCTCGGCCCTGCCTCGCGGCCGTCACCGCACCCTGACGGGTCAGACGCACGAAGTGGCGCCGCATGTGCTGGCGCCGGTGCTGACGGACTTCTTCACGGCGTGACGTCCCCTCCCCCGCCCCGCGCTCCGGGTCAGCGCACCGCGCCCGTCGGCAGCAGCGCGTGCACGCCCCACACCTGGTTGGCGACCTGCGTGACCCGCAGGTCGACCGTCGCACTCGCCAGCGCCAGCGCGGTCGCGCGGTCCAGCCCGAAGAGCGACCCCATCCACGTCAGCATGGCGTCCAGGGCCTGCGCCGACGCCTCGTTCAGGTCCGCGTCGAAGCCGAAGGTGATCCGGCCCGCCGGAGTCACCGCGTGCACGGTCGGCACCGGCGGCGCCGTCTCCACGTCCAGCGTCAGCCGGGTGGTCATGCCGCACTCCACCGCCGTACCGGACACCTCGCCGTCCCCCTGGACCGCGTGGCCGTCCCCGACGCACAGCAGCGCGTCGTCCACGGTGACCGGCAGGAACAGCGTCGATCCCGCGACCAGCTCCCGGCAGTCGATGTTGCCGCCGCCCGCCACCCGGGGCGGCACGGTGGGATGCTCGCCCCGTTCGGCGGGCGGCAGGCCGATGACGCCGAGGAAGGGGGCCAGCGACACGGTGTGCCCGTACTGGTTCGTCCCCGTACCCGCGTCGGCGTCCAGCTCCCACAGCAGCCAGGACGGCTCCGCGTCCGCGAGCCCGAGCCGCCGGTTGAGCGGGGTGTCCGCGGCGGCGGCCACGGTCCAGCCCCACGGGTCGGGGCGCAGGGACTCCACCCGCACCGCGAGCGCCGTCCCAGGACGGGCGCCGCGCACGGCTATCGGGCCGGCGAGGCAGTGCCCCGGCCGGCCGCCGAACATCTTAGGCCGCTGCTCCCCCGGGGTGCGCTGCCGCTCCAGGTGACCCGACGCGTCCAGGGAGTGGACGACAACCGTGTCCCCCGGGTCGACGGTCAGCACCGGGGGCAGGTCGCGCGAGAAGACGTTGGTGACCGTGCCGGGCACGGAGTCCAGCCGGTGTTCGGCCACGTGAGCCCTTCCTTAGGAGGTTCGACTCGCCCGTCAGCCCGCCAGCGCGTCGGTACGGCGCCGCTCGGTCGTCGCGATCGTCGCCGAACCCACCACGCGTGTGCCGTCGTAGAGCACGATCGCCTGCCCCGGGGCCACACCACGGACCGGGGCGTCGAACGTGACGCGCAGCGTGCCGTCGCGCAGTTCCGCCTCGACCGGTGTCTCGTCGCCGTGGGCGCGGAGCTGCGCGGTGTACGTGCCCCGCCCCTCCGGAGCCGTACCGCCGCACCAGCGGGGCTTGATCGCGGTCAGGGCGGTGACGTCCAGCGCGGCGGCCGGGCCGACCGTGACGGTGTTGTCCACCGGCGAGATGTCCAGGACGTAGCGGGGCTTGCCGTCGGCGGCCGGGTGGCCGATCCGCAGGCCCTTGCGCTGGCCGATGGTGAAG
This sequence comes from Streptomyces sp. NBC_01317, assembly GCF_035961655.1. Taxonomy (NCBI): domain Bacteria; kingdom Bacillati; phylum Actinomycetota; class Actinomycetes; order Kitasatosporales; family Streptomycetaceae; genus Streptomyces; species Streptomyces sp. NBC_01317. The sequence continues at coordinate 2,534,100 of NZ_CP108393.1, forward strand.
CCGAACGCGCCCTCGTGGCTGCCGATCTTGGCGCCGGACTCGTCGACGATGTCGCCCTCGGCCTTGCCGAGGCGCTTCGCCAGGAAACCCTGGGTGTCACCGTCCGCGATGAAGCAGATGTCGTGGCTGTCGGGCTTCTTCGCGACGGCCAGGCCCCTGCGCTCGGCCTCCGCGCGGATCTCGTCCTTCGTGGTGAGGGTGTCGCCCAGCGGGAACATCGCGTGGGCGAGCTGGCGCTCGTCCAGGACACCGAGGACGTACGACTGGTCCTTGGCCATGTCGCTCGCGCGGTGCAGCTCGCGCGCGCCGCCGGGGCCGGTGACGACCGTCGCGTAGTGGCCGGTGCAGACCGCGTCGAAGCCGAGGGCCAGGGCCTTGTCCAGCAGCGCCGCGAACTTGATCTTCTCGTTGCAGCGCAGGCACGGGTTGGGCGTACGGCCCGCCTCGTACTCGGCCACGAAGTCGTCCACGACGTCCTCGCGGAAACGTTCCGCGAGGTCCCATACGTAGAAGGGGATGCCGATCACGTCGGCCGCGCGGCGGGCGTCGCGGGAGTCCTCGATCGTGCAACAGCCCCGCGCGCCCGTGCGGAACGACTGCGGGTTCGCGGAGAGCGCCAGGTGGACGCCGGTCACGTCGTGTCCCGCCTCGGCGGCGCGCGCGGCGGCGACGGCGGAGTCCACACCGCCGGACATGGCGGCGAGCACACGGAGGGGACGCTGGGTTGTCTGAGTCATAGCCCCACCAGAGTACGTGGACCGGGGAACCACAGTCGCGTGAGTATGCGTTGACGATCACATGGGCGAGAAAAAGGGCAGCCGGCGTGCGGGCGGGACCGGCGAGGGCAGCGGCAGACCCGGGCGGCGGGCGGTGCTGATCGGCGGCGCGGCCGCGGTGCTGGGCGCGGGCGTCCTGGCGCGGGACAGGCTGGCGCCGTACTGGTGGCGGGTGCCCGGCATCGAGAAGCCGCGCAAGGAGGGCGAGCTGGACTACGCGGCGGCGGAGTGGGTCGCGGCCTCCTCGGCGAACTGGCGGCGGGCGGACCGCCCCGACGACTACCGCGTGGACCGGGTGGTGATCCATGTCGTCCAGGGCAGTTACGCGACGGCGCTGAAGGTCTTCCGGGACCCGGGTCACGCGGCCGCCGCGCACTACGTGGTGCGCAAGGACGGTCATGTGGCGCAGATGATCCGCGAGCTGGACGTGGGGTTCCACGCGGGGAACCGGTCGTACAACGAACGGTCCATCGGCATCGAGCACGAAGGGTTCGTGGACGACAGGGATTCGTTCACGACGGCGATGTACCGCTCGTCGGCGAGGCTGACGGCGCAGATATGCGAGCGGTACGGGATACCGGTGGACCGCCGGCACATCATCGGCCACGTGGAGGTCCCGGGCACGGACCACACGGACCCGGGCCCCCACTGGGACTGGGGCCGCTACTTGAAGCTGGTAAGGGAGGCAAGGGACGCGCCCGACGTGCCGCCGACACCGACGTCCCCACCGACCCCGGCACGCACCCGGAAGGCCTAGCTGAGGCCCGCGCTCCTGGCCCGCTCGACCGCCGGCCCGATCGCCGCCGCGAGCGCCTCGACGTCCTCGCGGGTCGACGTGTGGCCGAGCGAGAAGCGCAGGGTGCCGCGCGCCAGGTCGGGATCGGAGCCGGTGGCCAGCAGGACGTGGCTGGGCTGGGCGATTCCCGCCGTGCACGCGGAGCCCGTCGAGCAGGCGATGCCCTGGGCGTCGAGCAGGAGGAGCAGCGAGTCGCCCTCGCAACCGGGGAAGCTGAAGTGCGCGTTGGCGGGGAGGCGGTCGACGGGGTCGCCGCCGAGGACCGCGTCGGGGACGGACTTCCGTACCGCGTCGACCAGTTCGTCCCGCAGGGCGCCGATCTCCCGGGCGAAGTCCGCGCGCCCCTCGGCGGCGAGCCGGCCCGCGACGGCGAAGGCGGCGATGGCCGGCACGTCGAGGGTGCCGGAGCGCACACGGCGTTCCTGACCGCCGCCGTGCAGGACGGGCACGGGGGTGTACTCCCGGCCCAGCAGGAGCGCGCCGATGCCGTACGGGCCACCGATCTTGTGACCGGAGACGGTCATCGCGGCGAGCCCCGACGCGCCGAAGTCCACCTCGGTCTGGCCGAAGGCCTGGACGGCGTCGGAGTGCAGCGGGATGCCGAACTCCGCGGCGATCTGGGCCAGTTCGGGTACGTCGGTGAGGGTGCCGATCTCGTTGTTGGCCCACATGACGGTGGCGAGGGCCACGTCGTCGGGGTCACGCGCGATCGCCTCGCGCAGCGTCTCGGGGCGGACCCTGCCGTACGCGTCGACCGGCAGGTACTCGACGGTCGCGCCCTCGTGCGTGCCGAGCCAGTCGACGGCGTCGAGGACGGCGTGGTGTTCCACGGGGCTGGCGAGCACGCGTGTCCTGGCCGGGTCCGCGTCGCGGCGGGCCCAGTAGAGACCCTTCACCGCGAGGTTGTCGGCCTCCGTGCCGCCCGAGGTGAAGACCACCTCGCTGGGCCGCGCGCCCAGAGCCTCCGCGAGCGCCTCGCGGGCCTCCTCGACGGTACGGCGGGCGCGGCGGCCGGGGGCGTGGAGCGAGGACGCGTTGCCGGCGAGGCCGAGCTGGGCGGTCATCGCGTCGATCGCCTCTGGCAGCATCGGGGTGGTCGCGGCGTGGTCGAGGTAAGCCATGATGTCCCCGATTCTACGAGCCGTTACCGCCGGGCGGCGCGGGGGTCCGTTGCGGTTCGTGTTGTCCTCAATCGCCGGACCGGCTTTGTTTGTGGCGTCTGCCCGGTGCGGGCGGGTGCGGCTTACTGATTGTCCTCAATCGCCGGACGGGCTTGGTTGTGCCCGCTGCGGGCCGGTGGCCATGGTGCGGGTTGTCGCCGGGGGCCGGGCAGGGGTCGTGTCCTGCACTGCATGTTTTACGTCGCGTTCGGGCACTTGCTTTGTTCACCGGTAGCCACGCGACACAAAACACGCTCTACGTTCCGGACACGACCCCTGCCCGTCCCCCTTCCACGCCCGCGTTACTACCCGGCCCACCCCAGGCGGGGAGTCGTTGCGTCTCCCGTCCGGCGTGAGGGGGGTGGGGTCGGAGGAGGTGCGTGTGTCCGGACGTAAAGCGTGTTTTGTGGCGCATGGCTACCGTGAATGTCCGGAGCTCCTGAGGCGCCGTAAAACATGCAGTCCGGACATACGTACCTCCGCAGGCCCCGCCCCCCGTCACCACGACAAACCCAAGCCCGTCCGGCGATTGAGGACATCAGTAAGCGCAACCAAACGCACCGGGCAGACGCCACAAACCAGCCCGTCCGGCGCTTGAGGACAATCAGGAACCCGCACCCACCACCGGCCGCAACGCTCGCGGCGCACGCCAGTGAAACCGCATCGCCAGAAGCCGGAGCACAAACGCGATCACCACCGCGCCCCCACTCGTCACCCCGTTCAGCGCGTCGAAGCGTATGCACAACGCCACCACCGCCGCCCCCACCATCGCCGGCACGGCATACAGATCGCGGTCCCACCGCAGCAGCGACGGCACCTCGTTGGCCAGGACGTCCCGCAGGACACCGCCACCGACCGCCGTCGCCAGCCCCAGCGCCGCCGACGCGGTCAGGCCGAGGCCGTAGTCGTACGCTTTCGTCGTACCGGTGACACAGAAGAGTCCGAGCCCCGCCGCGTCGAAGACGTTCACCGCACCCTGGATCCGCTCCACCTGCGGATGTAGGAAGAACACCAGCGCGGTCGCCACCAGCGGGGTGGAGAAGTAGCCGAGATCGGTGAAGGCCGCCGGCGGCACCGCCCCGATGACCAGGTCGCGCAGCAGGCCCCCGCCCAGCGCGGTGACCTCGGCGAGCACGGCCATGCCGAAGACGTCGAAGTTCTTCCGGACGGCGAGCAGGGCGCCGGATATCGCGAAGACGAAGATCCCGGCGAGGTCCAGGGCGTGCTGGACGGAGGGGGTGATGAGGTCGTGGAGCACCCGGTCATTGTGCCGGGCGCCCCGGGCCGGGGTACCAGGAGGCTCCCGGCCCGCCTCTTCGCCGCCTGCTCTCGGCCTCGCCTCGGGCCTACTCCTTGGTGGTGCCCTGCGCCCCGCCCGCCTCGGAAGACGCCTCGGGACCGGTCCCGGGAGCAGCGGGCTCCGACGGCTCCGACGCCTTCGGCGTCACCAGCTCGATCGCGTCCCGCGCGGCGGACAGCAGCACCGTGTCCTGCGGCGCCTGATCCGGCGCGTTCTCCGGATGGTGGCACGCCACCTGCTGGCCCGGCTTCAGCAGCTGCATCGGCGGGTCGATCGTCTTGCAGATCTCCGTCGCCTTCCAGCACCGCGTGTGGAAGCGGCACCCGGTCGGCGGCGAGATCGGCGACGGCACGTCGCCCTTGAGCAGGATGCGGTCGCTCTTCGCACCGCGCCGCCGCGGGTCCGGCACGGGCACCGCGGACATCAGGGCCTTCGTGTACGGGTGCATCGGAGCCGCGTACAGCGACTCACGGTCCGCCAGTTCCACGATCTTGCCGAGGTACATGACCGCGATCCGGTCCGAGACGTGCCGGATGACCGACAGGTCGTGGGCGATGATCACGTACGTCAGGCCCAGCTCGTCCTGGAGGTCGTCCAGCAGGTTGACCACCTGCGCCTGGATCGACACGTCCAGCGCGGACACCGGCTCGTCGGCGACGACGAGCTTGGGGTTGAGCGCGAGCGCGCGGGCGATGCCGATGCGCTGGCGCTGGCCGCCGGAGAACTCGTGCGGGTACCGGTTGTAGTGCTCGGGGCTGAGCCCCACCAGCTCCAGCAGTCCCTGGACCTTCTTCTTGACGCCGCCCTCGGGCTCCACGCCCTGGAGCTTGAACGGCGCGGACACGATCGTGCCGATCGTGTGCCGCGGGTTCAGCGACGAGTAGGGGTCCTGGAAGATCATCTGGACGTCGCGCCGCATCGGGCGCATCCCGCGCACGCCCAGGTGCGAGATGTCACGGCCCTGGAACTCGATCTGACCGCCGGTCGGTTCCAGCAGGCGCGTGATCAGCCGGCCCATGGTCGACTTGCCGCAGCCCGACTCGCCCACCACGCCCAGCGTCTCACCGGCGCGCACGTCGAAGTCGATGCCGTCGACGGCCTTGACCGAGCCGACCTGGCGCTGGAGGAGGCCCTTCCTGATGGGGAAGTGCTTCTGGAGCCCGGTGACCTTGAGCAGGGTCTCGCCCGGGGCGGGGTCCTTGGTCAGGAGGCCGGCGCCGGCGCTCTGGGCGGGAATCGTCACGTCTTTGTCCTCGCTCACAGCTTGGGCGCAATCTCTTCGGTCCAGATGCGGTCCCGGTCCTGCTCCGACATGTGACAGGCCGCCCAGTGCCCGCTCTCGACCTGGGTCAACTCGGGCCGCGTGGTGCGGGTGATGTTGCCCTTGGGTACGTCGGCGTACGGGCAGCGCGGGTTGAAGGCGCAGCCCGTCGGCATGTTGATCAGGGAGGGCGGGGAGCCCTTGACCGGGATGAGGCGCTCGGTCTGTTCCCTGTCGATGCGCGGCATGGAACCGAGCAGACCCCAGGTGTAGGGGTGCCGGGGCTCGTAGAAGACCTTCTCGGCGGGCCCGCGCTCGATGCACCGGCCGCCGTACATCACGAGGATGTCGTCGGCCAGTTCGGCGACGACGCCCAGGTCGTGCGTGATGATGATGACCGCGGAGCCGAACTCCTTCTGGAGGTCGCGGATCAGGTCCAGGATCTGGGCCTGGACCGTCACGTCGAGAGCCGTGGTCGGCTCGTCGGCGATCAGCAGGTCGGGGTTGTTGACCAGCGACATCGCGATCATCGCGCGCTGCCGCATACCGCCCGAGAACTCGTGCGGGTAGGAGTCCACCCGCTTGTCGGGCTGCGGGATGCCGACGCGGTCGAGCATCTCGATGGCGCGGCGGCGCGCGGCCTTCTTGTCCACCTTGTGGTGGACCTGGTAGGCCTCGATGATCTGCTTGCCGATGGTGTAGTACGGGTGCAGGGCCGACAGCGGGTCCTGGAAGATCATCGCCATGTCCCGGCCGCGGAGCTTGCGCACCCGGTCCGGTGAGGCGGTGAGCAGTTCCTCGCCGTTCAGCCAGATCTCTCCGGAGACCTGTGCCTTGCGCTTCCCGTACTGCCCGGTGGTGTGCAGCCCCATGATGCCCATCGAGGTGACGGACTTCCCGGAGCCGGACTCGCCGACGATGCCGAGGGTCTTGCCCTTCTCCAGCTGGAAGCTGAGCCCGTCGACCGACTTGACGAGACCGTCGTCCGTGGGGAAGTGGACGCGGAGGTCTCGTACGTCGAGAAAGGCCTCGGAGGGGCGGGTGCCCCCGGCGACGGGCTCGCCGATGGCGGAGCCCGTCCTGCTCAGGTCGGTCATGCGAGCCTCACTCGAGGGTCGATCACGGCGTACAGGATGTCCACGGCCAGGTTCGCGAGAATCACCGCGAGGGACGTGATCAGCGTGACGCCCAGGATCACCGGCAGGTCCCGGTCGTTGATCGCCTTGAGCACGGCCTGGCCGAGGCCGGGAAGGCTGAAGGTCGTCTCGGTGAGGATCGCGCCGCCGATGAGGGCGCCGAGGTCCATGCCGAGCAGGGTGAGGATCGGCGTCATCGTGGAGCGCATGGCGTGCTTGCCGATGACGACGGGTTCGCTCAGGCCCTTGGCCCTGGCGGTGCGGATGTAGTCCTCACCCATCACCTCCAGCATGGTGGCTCTGGTGATACGGGCGTACATCGCCGCGTACAGGAAGGCGAGCGTGACCCAGGGCAGGATCATGCCGCCGAACCATCCGGTGAAGCTGTCCGCCAGGGGTACGTACGAGGCGTCCAGCCAGCCCAGGCTGTAGTGGAAGATCGCCAGCGAGAGCAGACCGGTGAAGTAGATGGGGAGCGAGACGCCGCTCAGCGCGACGAGCATCGCGCCGCGGTCCCAGAAGGAACCGCGCTTGAGCGCCGACAGCACACCCGCCGCGAGGCCGAAGACCAGCCACAGGACGGCCGCACCGAGCGCCAGCGCCAGGGTCACCGGCAGACGGTCGGTGAGCACCGGCCAGATGGCCTGCTCGCTGCGGAACGAGTAACCGAAGCAGGGAGCGGCACAGTTGGTGACGTCGCCGCCAGCCGAGTAGGTGCGCCCGACAAAAATGCCCTTGAAGAACTCCCAGAGCTGGACGAAGATCGGGTCGCCCAGTTGGAGCTTCTGCCGGATGGCCTCCACGGCCGCGGCGTCGGACGTCTTGCCCACGTACATCGTGGCCGGGTCGACGCCCGCCCACTTGGGGACAAGGAAAAAGATGCAGAAGACCACCAACATGATGACCACCAGCATCACTGCGACGGCCATGAGCCGCCTGATGAGGTATGCGAGCACTGCTCTCGGCCCTGCGGCGGGACCGCGGGCCACCGGAGTTCGTCCGGTGGCCCGCGATCACGCCACGCCGGCCTTCACCTGCCTTTCGTGCCGTACGGCGGGTGTACCGGTGGTGGTTACTTCACAACGCCCAGGCTGGTGAAGTCGTAGTTACCGCTGTACCCGTCCGTCGTGTAGACGTTGGTCAGCCGGCTGGAACGCCAGTTGATGAACTTCTCGAAGGTGAAGGGCAGGTAGTACGCGCCCTCGCTCACCTGGTGGTTGATCTCGGTCGCGATGGAGGCCTTCTTCGCGGGGTCGAGCTCGGTGGTGAACTTGTCGAAGTTGGCGTCGATCTTCGGGTCCTTGATCAGCGCGAAGTTGTTGTTGGCGCTGGGCAGGATGTACTTGCTGTCCCACAGCGGCACGCCATAGCCCTGGACCGACGGGAAGTCGGGGCCCCAGCCCATGATGATGATGCCGTAGTTCTTCTTGTTGACGATCGTCGGGTTACCGATGATGCCCGAGGTCTGCGCACCGTCGTACTGGTCGAGCTCGGCGGTGATGCCGATCTTCTTCAGCGACGCCTGGAGCGACTGGGCGCTGGCGACCTCGACGGGCTTGTTGTTACGGACCGCGATGGTGGTCTTGAAGCCGTTGGGCTGACCGCAGGCCTTGAGCTCTTCCTTGGCCTTCGCGATGTCGCCGGTACCGTCGTTCGCGAGCACGTTGTACGGGTCGTACTTCTGGCCCTCGGAGCCGGGGACCGACGGGGGCAGCATGTTCGTGCCGATGTCGCCGCCCGCGAGCGGGCCGCCACGCGCGGTCTGGATCGACTTGTGGTCGGCCCCGTAGATGACCGCCTTGCGGCAGTGGATGTTGTCGAACGGCTTCACGCTCTGCGGGAACACGGCGTACCGGATGTAGCCCGAGACCGGGTTGTCCAGGTTGTTCTTGTGCTCCTTGAGCGCCTTGATGCGCGCCTGCGGGGAGAGACCGGTCTGCGAGAAGTCCAGGTCGTAGTCGCCCGCGAGGAGACGGTTGTCCATCTCGTCCGCGTTGGTGAAGAGCGTGATCGTGATCTTGTCCGGGAGCGCCTTGCGGACCGGGTCCGAGGACTGCTTCCAGGCGGTGTTACGGACGAGCACCGTGCCCTTGTTGGGCGTGTAGGACTCGAACTTGTACGGGCCCGAGGAGAACGGGTGCAGACCGTACTTGGACTTGGTGTCCTTGTCCTTGCGGACCGGGGACGAGGAGGTCAGGGCGAGCATCTCCTGGAAGTCCGAGTTCGGCGTCGGCAGGTGGAAGATGATCGTCTTCGGGTCCGGCGTCTCGATGGCCTTCAGGCCGTCCTTGGACGTGTCCTTGTACGGGCCCTTGTACGTGCCCTTCGGGTCCAGGACGTCCTTCAGGTAGACCGGACCGCCGGACAGCACGTCCTGCGCCCACTGGCGCTCGATGCCGTACTTGACGTCCTCGGAGGTGATGGTCTTGCCATCCTCCCAGGTGATGCCGTCACGCAGGGTGTACGTGTAGGTCTTCCCGTCGGGGGAGACCTTCGCCAGGCCCGTCGCCAGGTCCGGGGTGACCTCGGCGCCGGGCTTGCCCGGCTCCGCCTTGTTGGTCACCAGCTGGCGGCTGTAGTACCGCATGAAGTTCCACACGACGCCGTAGTAGGCGCGCGTGGTGTCCCAGGAGTCGGTGTCCTGGACGCTCGCGAACTTGAGCGTGCCGCCCTTCTTGGCGGAAGGGTTGGCGATCTTGTTGTTGCCCGCGTCGAAGCCGGCGGCGGCACTCTTGCCGCCCTCGTCCTTCGAGTCGCTGCCGCCGCCGCACGCCGCGGTGCCCAGCAGTGCCGCGGACACGAACGCAGCGGCGAAGACCTGCTTGCGCCGACCTCTGGTGCGTAGGGATGTCACGATCTCGGATCCTCCGTGTGAGTAACTGCCCGTGTGGAATGGACGGGCTTTGATGTACCGCAGTTCAGCGCGAACCCTTCGGGTCGAGCGCGTCACGCACGCCGTCGCCGAAGAGGTTGAAGGAGAGCACGGTGATGAAGATGGCCAGACCCGGAATGATCATGTACATCGGGTCCGAGTCGTAATAGCTCACCGCGGAGGAGAGCATCTGCCCCCATGAAGCGGTGGGGGGCTTCACCCCTACACCCAGGAAGCTCAGGGCCGCCTCGGTCAGGATGTTCGTGGGGATCATCATCGTGGTGTAGACGATGATCGGCGCGATGATGTTGGGCAGCAGCTCCTTGAACAGGATGTACGTCTGCCCGGCACCGAGGCTGCGGGCCGCCTCGACGTACTCCCGCTCGCGCAGGGAGAGCGTCTGGCCGCGGACGACACGGCCGACGTACGGCCAGCCGAAGAAGCCGATCACCAGGATCATCACCAGGAGCCGCACACCGCTGCCGCTCAGGCCGAGCATGTCGTTCGGCATGACGGAGACGAGCGCGATGATGAACAGCAGCTGCGGGAACGAGAGCAGCATGTCCATCACGCGGCTGATGAGCGAGTCCAGCCAGCCGCCGAAGTAGCCGGCGAGGACGCCGAGGATCGTGCCGAAGACCACCGCGACGAGGGCGGAGAGGAAGCCGACCAGCAGCGAGACCTGGGCGCCGTAGACGATCCGGGCGAAGATGTCGCGGCCGTTGACCGGCTCGACGCCGAACCAGTGGTCGCCGCTGATGCCGCCGAAGGATCCCGTCGGGGTCGAGAAGAGAGGGTCGATCAGGTCTTCGTGGTAGTCGTCGGGCGACTGCCCTGCCAGGTGGGTGATCAGGGGCGCGAGGATCGCGACCAGGATCAGCAGAAGCACGACGGTGCCGCCGGCGAGAGCCAGTTTGTCCCGCTTCAGGCGCCCCCAGGCGATCCGGCTGAGGGAACGCCCCTGGACCGACTTCCCCGCAACGGCGGCGACTTCTTCAGTCGCGCTCGGGGCCGTTTCGGTGGTCGGCTCGTGCAATGGTGCCGTCATCGTGGCAGAAACCCTCTCTCAACCGGCGGTGACCGGCCCGCACTTGCCGCTGTAGCGGCCCGTTCCCTTAAGCAGCGCGAGCAGTGGTCTGACTCCGTCACGCGGGCCGAGCTACTCGCACACAGGCCCGAAAGGCCATGCATGCGGGGAGTCTTCATTGCCGCTGTGATCACCCGCCAGCCCCCCAGGGGAATGGATGCCTAACCGTGATGCTGTTAGAGGTGTTCCGTTATCCGGACTGCGGGTAACCATGGGCGGACGACTGTCATTGACGGCGATATGACCATCAAGCGCGCCAATACCCCACCTTCCGGCGAAGAGTGGACATTCCGCTCTCAAGCTCACGACCCGGGCGGCTCTACGCGCGTCCGAGCCGATTCCCCGCCCGCTATATCCGTTTTGCCGGACACGGGTGGATGTAGTGTGCACGCTCTGTGCGGAGCGCTCCGTCTCAGTGAGCGCGCGACGCTGAGTGAGCGCCGGACGGTCAGTAGCCGCGGGACGCGGGCGGCGGATATCCGTACCCCGTCGCCGGGGCCGGGGACGCGTGCGCCTCACGGTCGTAGAAGGGCCGGGTGTTGGCCCGCAGCCACATCGTCACCGGGTCGTACTCGTCGGACATCGCCACCGTCGAGACGGGCAGCCCCTCCGGGACCGCGCCGACCGACTGCCGCATCATCGTCCGTACGGAGTCGACGGAGGCCGGGCTCGTGTCGTACAGGTCCAGGCCGATGGCCAGGTACGGGGCGCCGAGCGCCGGCTGGACCCAGGCGCGGCGCAGCGCCCGGACCGCGGGGGTGCGGTGCGCGTTCTGGGTGAGCTGGGCGTAGAACTGCGGGATCTCGACGGCCGGCTCGGACAGCCGCAGCGGTCCCGCGGGCATCCGGTCGAGGCCGGTGGCGATCCGGCGCAGGTCGAGCCAGGGGATGCCGACGCCGCCGCCGGGGGTGTGCGGATTGAGCCAGATCCCCCAGCGGTCCGGATACAGGACGCGGGCGATGTCGCGGCCGGTGACCACTTCGTGCGTACGGGTCCAGCCGCTGACGGCCAGCTCCTGGGCGGAGGTCACACAGGGCGCGTAACCGAGGCCCTCCACCTGCATGTTGCCGTACTGGGCGTCGGGCGAGCCCGCGCGGCCCTGCCAGAGGAGCATCCAGACCCGGTCCTCCGCCAGGGCCTGGAGCAGCGCCTCGTACGCGTCGTAGCGTCCTGGCGTCACCTGGCGGAGCAGCTGCTCGGCCCGGCCGGCCGCCGCGGTACCTGACGCGCTCACCCTGGGTCCCGCCCCTCTTCGATCCACCATTCGACCGTCTCCCCCCGCAACGCGGCGCGGCCCGTCATGAAACCAGCTTAGGTGCCGCCGCCGACAGTGACCCGACCGCGTGTCCGCGCGTCCCGGGGCGCACCTGCCCGTACGCCCGGCTCGCCCCTACCCGCGCTGGTAGAACGGCCGCACGCGCGCCAGCATCCAGGCGCCGACCGGGTCCTGCGTCATGTCCAGGAGGACGAGGTTGACCGGCCAGGGCACCTGGACCCGGCCCAGCGCGCGGCCCAGCGCGTCCATCGGCGCGTTGCGGTCCGTGGCCTCCCAGGAGGCGAGCTGGACGCCCACGAAGAGCACGGGCGGCTCGGCCTCGACACTGGCGAGGGCGCGGCGGGCGGAGACCACGACCCCGGACGCCTCGAACTCGGCGGAGGCCGCGGCGAGGAAGTCGACCGGGTCCTCCTGCCAGTCCGGCTGGAAGAGCCGGACCCGGCCGCCGGTGGCGGGGCCGTCGAGCGGGGTGCGGCCCACCCGGCACAGCTCGGCGACGGCGAGCGGCGGCAGCGGCATGCCGACCGCGCCGCCGGGGTTCAGGACGATCCCGAGCTGCGGGGGCAGCCCGCGCGCGAACTCGCGCGCCGGGGCCACGGTGAAGGGCATGTGGGCGCCGACGCACCCCATGAACTGCTGCTCGGAGCTGAACACCGGGACGTACGGGGCGCCTTCGATCTCCATCGTGGGCAGATCGAGACTCTGGCTGTCGGGGCCGCCGCCCTGGGGCAGCGGCACCCAGACCTGGCTGCGCCCGAGCACCTCCACGAGCCGTCCGCCCGCGGCGTCGTTCCCGAGCGAGGCCGCGAGCACCTCTTCGAGCTCGTTGCCGGGCCATGCTGTGTCCACGCGCTCCACCCCTCCACTCACCTGCTTGCCTGCCGCAGCACCCTAAGGCCTCTGGTCGGAGTGCATCAGGGCGTACCGCCCGGAGCGCGTCAGGGCGGACCGCCCGTGAACGTGATGGCGGACAGGGTCCTGGCCGCCGGCCTGTCCAGCAGGGTCGCCGAGGCGCAGCCCCCCGGGAGGCGGCCCGACTCGGCGTCCTTGAGAAGGCGGCGGACCGCGCGCCGGTGGCGGGCGAACGCGTACCCCGAGACGCCCCGGCCGCGTTCGCGCTGGCCCGCGCGGGCCACCCCGGGCGTGACGTCCAGCAGGACGAGGTGGAGGCGGCGGCCGCGCACGCGGGCGTCGCGGGCCAGCCAGCGCCGTACCCAGGTCTGCGTACCGCAGTCGTGCACGACCACGCTCTCGCCGGAGCGCAGCGCGCGCCACAGCCCGGCGTAGTGGGCGACGCGCACCAGCGGGCGGTAAATGGCGTACGGCACGGATCGGGGCAGCCGGCGCGCCCAGCGGTCCCTGGTGTCCTGGGAGTCGATGCCACCGCCGGCCGCCGTCCTCCGTATCAGCGTGGACTTGCCGCTGCCCGGCAGCCCGGAGACGACCACGACGTCCCCCGCCGCGAAGTGGAGGGTGCCCGGCACCCTGCCGTCGCGGCCGCGCAGATCGCGGACCACCGGCGCGGACCGCGCCGGGACGTCCCGGGCGGCCGTCACTCCGGGCTGGACGGGCAATCCGGACGCCGATACGCCCGCCGCCCCCGGCGCCACCCCGGTCGCCGCCACCCCTGTCGCTGTCACATACGCACCGGACCCCTGCGACGTCATCGCCGTCCCCCTGTCAGGTCGGACACCCTGGCCCTTGACTGGCCCTCGACCCCTGCCAGACTCTTGCCCCACAAAGTGTAAAGAATTGGTAATGCCACGCAAGCCTTTCACGGGGCGTGGCGGGTCGTCGCCATGTTCAGGGACTCCCTCCCCCACGCGCCCACGATGCGTGCGATGATGACGGCGCCAACTGCATACAGGCCGTTTGAATCCGCGCGGGAGAGTCCCGGTTCACCGTGTGCGCCGGGCGCCGAAGGAGCAAGTTCTCCCCTTGAATCTCTCAGGCCCCGTACCGCGTGGATGAGGCAGATCTGAAAAGCGGGCCGCCGTCGCGGTCCCACCCAAGGTGCAAGTCACGACCGTGAGCACGTACGGAGAGTCGTCCGTGGTTCCGTGCGGTCGTGGTGAACCTCTCAGGTTCCGATGACAGATGGGGAGGACCGTCCTCGTCGTCATGCCCTGGGAGTCACCACCATGAACTCTGCCCCGAGCAGCACCCCCCGCCTCACCGCCCTCGACGCGGTGCACCGCGCGCTGGGCGCGACCATGACCGACTTCGCGGGCTGGGACATGCCCCTGCGGTACGGGAGCGAGCGCGACGAACACCTCGCGGTCCGTACGAAGGCCGGTCTGTTCGACCTCTCGCACATGGGCGAGATCACCGTCACCGGGCCCCAGGCCGCCCAGCTGCTGGACCACGCGCTGGTGGGCAACATCGGCGCGGTCGGCGTCGGCCGTGCCCGGTACACGATGATCTGCCAGGAGGACGGCGGGATTCTCGACGACCTGATCGTCTACCGCCTCGGCGAGGACGAGTACATGATCGTCGCCAACGCCTCGAACGCGCAGACGGTCCTGGACGCGCTGACCACCCGCGCGGCGGGCTTCGACGCGGAGGTACGGGACGACCGGGACGCGTACGCGCTGCTGGCGGTCCAGGGTCCGGAGTCCCCCGGCATCCTGCGGTCGCTCACGGACGCCGACCTGGACGGCCTGAAGTACTACGCGGGCCTGCCCGGCACCGTCGCGGGCGTCCCCGCGCTCATCGCCCGTACGGGCTACACGGGCGAGGACGGCTTTGAACTGTTCGTCAATCCCGCGCACGCGGAGACGCTCTGGCAGGCGCTGACGGAGGCCGGCGCCCCGGTCGGCCTGGTGCCCTGCGGGCTGTCCTGCCGGGACACCCTCCGCCTGGAGGCGGGCATGCCGCTGTACGGCAACGAGCTGTCCACGGCCCTCACCCCCTTCGACGCGGGCCTGGGCCGGGTCGTCAAGTTCGACAAGACCTCCAACGGAGGCGACTTCGTCGGGCGCAAGGCCCTGGAGGCCGCCGCCGAGCGCGCCGCCGCCGCCCCGCCGCGCAAGCTGGTCGGCCTGGTCGCCGAGGGCCGCCGCGTCCCCCGCGCCGGGTACGCCGTGGTGGCGGGCGGGGAGGTCGTCGGCGAGGTCACCTCGGGCGCCCCCTCCCCCACCCTGGGGAAGCCGATCGCCATCGCGTACGTCGACGCCTCGCACGCCGGGCCGGGGACGGCGGGTGTCGGGGTCGACATCCGCGGGTCCCACGAGCCGTACGAGGTCGTGGCGCTCCCGTTCTACAAGCGCCGGAAGTGATACGGACGTCTCGGACGTCACAGTCCCGCGACGCCCGTCCCGCCCGGCCGGTCCGGCCGGGCGGCCAGAACGTCCCTCCCGTCCCTCCCGTCCCGTCTCGATCCTCAAGACGGCCGTCCCGACCACTACCCCTCGTACAGGAGAATTCAGCCCATGAGCAACCCCCAGCAGCTGCGCTACAGCAAGGAGCACGAGTGGCTGACGGCCGCCGAGGACGGTGTGTCGACCGTCGGCATCACGGAGTTCGCGGCCAACGCCCTCGGTGACGTCGTGTACGTCCAGCTCCCCGACGTCGGTGACACGGTCACCGCCGGTGAGACCTGCGGTGAGCTGGAGTCGACGAAGTCGGTCAGCGATCTGTACTCGCCGGTGAGCGGTGAGGTCACGGAGACCAACCAGGACGCCGTGGACGACCCGTCGCTGGTGAACACCGCCCCCTTCGAGGGTGGCTGGCTGTTCAAGGTGCGCGTCACGGAGGAGCCGGGAGACCTGCTCACCGCCGACGAGTACACGGAATTTTCCGGCAACTAGACACCCCAGGGACTGTGATGTCTTCGAAGTCGCTTCTGAACACCCCGCTCCACGAGCTCGACCCGGACGTCGCCGCCGCTGTCGACGCCGAACTCCACCGTCAGCAGTCCACGCTCGAAATGATCGCCTCGGAGAACTTCGCTCCGGTCGCCGTCATGGAGGCCCAGGGCTCCGTCCTGACCAACAAGTACGCCGAGGGCTACCCCGGCCGCCGCTACTACGGCGGCTGCGAGCACGTCGACGTGATCGAGCAGATCGCGATCGACCGTGTGAAGGAGCTGTTCGGGGCCGAGCACGCCAACGTGCAGCCGCACTCCGGCGCGCAGGCGAACGCGGCGGCGATGTTCGCGCTGCTCTCCCCCGGCGACACGATCATGGGTCTCAACCTCGCCCACGGCGGGCACCTGACCCACGGCATGAAGATCAACTTCTCGGGCAAGCTCTACAACGTCGTCGCGTACCACGTCGACACCGAGACCGGTCAGGTCGACATGGCCGAGGTCGAGCGCCTCGCCAAGGAGTCCCGTCCGAAGCTGATCGTGGCCGGCTGGTCCGCGTACCCCCGTCAGCTGGACTTCGCGGCCTTCCGCCGGATCGCGGACGAGGTCGGCGCGTACCTGATGGTCGACATGGCGCACTTCGCCGGTCTGGTCGCCGCGGGCCTGCACCCGAACCCGGTGCCGCACGCCCACGTCGTCACCACGACCACGCACAAGACCCTCGGCGGCCCGCGCGGCGGAGTGATCCTCTCCACGCAGGAGCTGGCGAAGAAGATCAACTCGGCGGTCTTCCCCGGTCAGCAGGGCGGCCCCCTGGAGCACGTCATCGCGGGCAAGGCGGTCTCCTTCAAGGTGGCGGCCTCGGACGAGTTCAAGGAGCGCCAGCAGCGCACCCTGGACGGCGCCCGGATCCTCGCCGAGCGCCTGGTGCGGGCGGACGTCACCGAGCACGGTGTGTCCGTCCTGTCCGGCGGTACGGACGTGCACCTGGTCCTGGTCGACCTGCGGAACTCGGAGCTGGACGGCCAGCAGGCCGAGGACCGGCTCCACGGCATCGGCATCACGGTCAACCGCAACGCCGTCCCGAACGACCCGCGCCCCCCGATGGTCACCTCGGGCCTGCGGATCGGCACCCCGGCGCTCGCGACCCGCGGTTTCACCACCGAGGACTTCGCCGAGGTCGCGGAGATCATCGCCGCCGCCCTCAAGCCCGACTTCGACCGTGAGGCACTGGCGGCGCGGGTCACCGCGCTGGCCGAGAAGCACCCGCTCTACCCCGGCCTGTAGGCACCGGCCCCGCCCGGGCCCTCATCGCCACACCGGAACGTCATCGTCCGTACGGCTCTCCGTACGGCTCGCGTTCGTGAGGCACCGCGCACACTGGACCGTGAGCGCGGTGCCCCGCACCCCGTACACCCGTGACCTCTGCACCACCCCGGCAGACAACGGCGTCTACCAACCAGCTAGGAGTCCCTCCCGTGGCCATCTCGGTCTTCGACCTCTTCTCGATCGGTATCGGCCCGTCCAGTTCCCACACGGTCGGCCCGATGCGCGCGGCGCGCATGTTCGCCCGCCGGCTCAAGAACGAGGGGCTCCTGGCCCACACCGCGAGGGTCCGGGCGGAGCTGTACGGCTCCCTCGGCGCGACCGGCCACGGCCACGGCACCCCGAAGGCCGTCCTCCTCGGCCTGGAGGGCAATTCCCCCCGTACGGTCGACGTGGAGCGCGCGGACGCCGAGGCGGAACGTATCCGCGGCGGCAGGCGGCTCAATCTGCTGGGCATGCACGAGATCGCCTTCGACGTGGACGAGGACCTGGTCCTGCACCGCCGCGAGGTCCTGCCGTACCACGCGAACGGCATGACCGTCCTCGCGTACGACGCGGACGGCGGCCTGCTCCTGGAGAAGACGTACTACTCGGTGGGCGGCGGCTTCGTCGTGGACGACGACGCGATCGGCGAGGACCGCATCAAGCTGGACGACACGGTCCTCGCCCACCCCTTCCGCACCGGCGACGAGCTGCTGCGGCTGGCCGGCGAGACGGGCCTGTCGATCTCCGCGCTGATGATGGAGAACGAGAAGGCCTGGCGCACGGAGGACGAGATCAGGGCCGGGCTGCTGGAGATCTGGCGGGCCATGCAGGCCTGCGTCTCGCGCGGCATGTCCCGCGAGGGCATCCTGCCCGGCGGTCTCAAGGTCCGCAGGCGGGCCGCGAACACCGCGCGCCAGCTGCGCGCGGACGGCGACCCGCAGGCTCACGCCATGGAGTGGATCACGCTCTACGCGATGGCCGTGAACGAGGAGAACGCCGCCGGCGGCCGGGTCGTCACCGCCCCCACCAACGGCGCCGCGGGCATCATCCCGGCGGTCCTGCACTACTACATGAACTTCGCGGCCGGCGGCGCCGGCGCGGCGGAGAAGGACGAGAGCGTCGTCCGCTTCCTCCTCTCCGCGGGCGCCATCGGCATGCTCTTCAAGGAGAACGCGTCCATCTCCGGCGCCGAGGTCGGCTGCCAGGGCGAGGTCGGCTCGGCCTGCTCGATGGCCGCGGGCGCCCTGGCCGAGGTGCTGGGCGGCAGCCCGGAACAGGTCGAGAACGCCGCCGAGATCGGCATGGAACACAACCTGGGCCTGACCTGCGACCCGGTGGGCGGCCTGGTCCAGATCCCGTGCATCGAACGCAACGGCATGGCGGCCGTGAAGGCCGTCACGGCGGCGAAGATGGCCCTGCGCGGCGACGGCAGGCACCAGGTCTCCCTGGACAAGGTCATCAAGACCATGAAGGAGACGGGCGCCGACATGTCCGTCAAGTACAAGGAAACGGCCCGGGGCGGCCTCGCGGTGAACATCATCGAGTGCTGACCATATAGCGGCTGCTGACCTGTGGGTTCGGGTCTTTCAGCTCTGTCACAGGCTTCCCCGTTTGTGCGGTGGATCGTCCCTCAAAAGTCCCTCTGACAGAGCTGAAAGTCCCTGAAAAGTCCCTGGAATTCCGGCCGCCGGACGGGCTTCAACCAGGTGCTACAGCGGGATCTCCCAGCTCACGAAGAGGCGCGCGGTCACTGTGCTCACGGCGCCTCGGCAGGGTTGCGTCCTTGGAAGTCGTGTAGCGGATAGGACCTGATCCGGGCGTTCTCCCTGCGTCCGGAATGGTTCCCATCACAAGGTCCTCTCTCGTCTGGGAAGACTTCGTCACGCGGGCTGCCCCCGCACTCGCAGACGGTCTGTCGCTCTCCGGGTGGCCGAGCATCTGTACGGGACAATGAGGGGCGTCTTCTGTATGGCTTGTTCCAGTGGATGGCCGGCTCGACGTGTGGAGTTACGACGTTGTGTGCGATTGAGGTCGGGGCGTGTTGGCCTGGCGGGTTGTTGGGTGGGTGATCACCTCTTGGCGGTGCGGTCGGAGACCAGGCCGGCAACCGCCGCGTAGCTTTCGTCGAAGTACTCGCGGCGTCCGAGGTACCGCTGGAGTGTTCGCCACTGCTTGTGCTCGGCGTTGGCGTGCTCGACGCGGATTCGTTCTGATGACTGCTGGTGGCGGGCGGCATCCCACGCCGCGAGGGTTTCCGGCGGAGCGTCCTTCTTCGGCTTCAGGGGCGGGGCCTGGATCTGGTCGGGGAACTGCTTGGCCAGTCCCTGGTAGCCGGCATCGACTTTAGCCTTGACCGCGGGGTATCGCTCGAACAAGTCGCAGATGCCCGCGGTCTTCACCGCTGTCTGGTCGTGCATGCGGCCGGGCCGGAACGCGCCAGCCCAAAGGGTGCGGCCCGGCTCGTCGGTGACGACGGTGGTCTTCTTGGTGTTCTGCCGCATCTTCCCCGAGACGAACGCGCGCCGTCCTGGCCTGTTCGCCCCGGGGCGGCGCACCCGGACCTCGGTGCCGTCCAACCTCAGTTCCACGCCTTCGGCCGCCGCGTAGGCGAATACGTCCTCCAACGTGCGAAGCCGCAGGTCGAGGCGTCCTGGCACAGCGAAGCCCCGGGCAGCCAACAGCGGACGGATCTCATGGACGGCGCGGGTGATCGTGGAGCGGTCCACGCCGTAGAGCACAGCCAGAGCTGCGTGAGGAAGCTGTAACCGCAGGACGACCAGGGTGATGATGATCCGGTCGGTGAACACCAACTGATGGTTCGGGCCGGCCCCGGCGGCTCGCAAACGGTCGCGACCCCTGCGGTTGTGTAGTCGGCCCCCTCAGAGGCCATCCACGCATGAGCCAACTCGCCGACCAGCGCACCGAGTCGACGGAGCTGAAGGCCGGTGAAGACGGGGTGGGACAAGGCCGTGCGACCAAGGTATAGCGTCACATCAACATCCAACCCGACAGGCCCCTTCACGTCACGGCGCTCAGAAGGTGTCGAGCGCGCCCACGGCCGCACAGATGTGGCCCGGCCCGCCCTCCGACCGCCTCCCGGCGCACCACCAGGAGAGCAGCCCCTCCACGTCGCGCGTATGCATGCCCAGGTTGTGTTCGACACACAGGGGCCACGCCTGCCACAGACGCTCAGCGACGGTTTCCTGCGCGGCGTCGGCGACGATCGCCAAGGCATGAGCAGAGTCTTCTGCCGTCTTTGGGTACAGATGACTGCCGTGCCACTCGCCGTTGGCCAGGGCAACGTAGACATACTCCGGCTCGCCCGCCTCGTAGGAAGGCTGGGCCAGCAGTTGCAGAGGTCCCTGCTCAGGAAGAGTCACGGCCAAGTCCTGGTTGAGGACCGCGAGAGCCTCGTCCCACAAGGGGTACTCGCCTCGCGAGACCCGACGGACTTCGGGTTTATCGAAAAGAGCATGCATAGGGCCATCCTCCGCTACGGATGCCCGACCTCAATCGCGCACAACGTCGTTAGACCGTGTCCTATGTGGGGTTGGCTCGTTGGGTCGGGCATGGGGCGGGGTACGTGGAGTTGGATTGTTCCGGACGGACTGTGGGAGATCGCGGAGCCGCTGATCCCTCCGTCGAAGGTGCGGCCGCAGGGCGGCGGGACGCAGGACACGCCTGATGAGACGCTGTTCGCGGCGATCATCTACGTCCTGGTCAGCGGATGCGCCTGGCGGGCGTTGCCACCGTGCTTCGGGATATCGAAGTCCACGGCTCACCGCAGGTTCCTGATCTGGTCGAGAGCCGGCGTCTGGGGCCGGCTGCACGAGGAGATCCTGCACCGATTGGACGACGCCGACCTGCTCGACCTGTCACGGGCCGTGCTCGACTCCGCCCACGTGAGGGCTAAAAAAGGGGCGAACTCACAGGTCCGAGCCCCGTGGACCAGGGCAAGCCAGGTTCCAAGATGCACGTCCTGTCCGACGCGAACGGACTGCCCCTCCTCGTCGGCCTCTCCGCGGCAAACACCCACGACAGCCTCGCCCTGAAGCCCATGATCGAGGGTCACCAAACGAGACACGACCCCCACCGCGGCCGCTACTTCAAGCCCCAACGCCTGCACGCAGATAAGGCATACGACGTCCCCCACCTGCGAAAATGGCTACGGGGCACACGCATCGGCGTGCGCATCGCCCGCAAAGGCGTCGAGTCCAGCGAACGGTTAGGACGCCGACGATGGGTCATCGAACGCACCATGTCCTGGCTGACCGGCTACCGCCGTCTCAACCACCGTTACGAACGCTACCCCCGCAACTACCTGGCCTTTCTCGGCCTCGCCCCCGCTATCTGCTGCTACAAACGACTCGCCCCCCTCACCACATAGGACACGGTCTAAGTGTCACCGCACCGCAGGTGGGCCAGGGCGAGCAGGGCCTGATGTCCGGCAGGAAGGCGCCGCCACCGCGTTCCGATCTCCTGCCGCCGGGCTGTCAGTTGCCCGGTCAGGAACCGCAAAGTGCGGCTGGACAGATCAATCGAGGACGGCTGGACAAACACGCGAAGCTCCTGGCGGACACGGGTGATCTTGGTCGAGGACCCGTCTACCAGGAGCTTCGTCGTGACGCAGCACAGTCCAACTCGCCTTCAGCACCACCAGCTTGAAAAGGGCTCAGTGACGGCGAAGGGACTGCACTATGCCTCCACGAATCCATCGGGCCATTCGTCCTCGTCGAGGACGGACTCCTGGATGTAGAAGCAGTCGGGTTCGTCGGCGAACCCGGGGAGCTTTCGGGCCCGCTCGATACGCCCCTGAGCGGCCTCGCGGCTCGAATAGGTGCCGAGGTGTTTGGGGTCGTCACCCTCCTCTTCGTCGGACCAGTAGTCGTCAGGTTCGGCGAAGTGCCGGATCACGCCGTCCTCTTCGGCACGGTGGTGTACATGCCACAGCAGGTAGACCGTGGTGGGTCCAGCCATCGTTGTAACGCCTTTCGTTCTATCGCGTTCTGCAAAGGGGACCCGGATCCCGTTCGCACCTGACGAACGATACGGAGAGGATCCGGGTCCCTGGTGGGCCGGTCGAGTTCTCAGGACTCAGCGGCCGTCGTGCGCCGTCAGTTCCGGGACAGGTACTTCCGCACCTTGTTGTAGATGGATCCAGGTCCCTTCTTGTACGGCGGACGGTATTTTCCGTGCCTCATCACCCGGTCCGTCGCCTTGTCCAGCGTTTCACCGGCGTGCCTGCGCTGCCCCTTCGCGAAGTCAGGGACGTCGTTGCCCTTGGCCTTGCCGGACTTCTTGGCTTCCTTCCACAGGTACTTGACCTTGCGGATGGCCCAGCTCTTCCCGTACCACCAGATGAGCCCGATGATGGCTAGCACAGCTCCGACGCCGATGATAGCGAGTGCGGTGCCTGCGCTCACTCCGAGTCCGGCGGCGCCCACGAGGGCCAGTGCGGCCATCCTCCCGTCGAGGTCGACCATGTTGACGGGGTCACCGCACACGTAGTCGTAGGCGTTGCAACTGCCGCCCGTTACCGGGTCTGTCTGGAGGAAGCGGCCGGTCACCGGGTTGTACAGACGGGCGCCCATGAGGGTAAGACCGGTGAGGGTCTCGCTGGACCGCTGCTCGTCGCCGAGCCAGCCGTAGCGCGAGGCTGCCTGTCCAGCACGGGGGTTACCGTACTCGTCCGCGTCGAGGACAGTCGGAGCCTGGGCAGTGTCCGCAGGCAGGGCGAGGGTGATGTCGCCGTGCAGGTTGGCCATGAGGAGGACCGCGCCACCGGTCTTGGTGGTGGTGGCGACGAGATTGCCGTCAAGGCCGCTCACATTACGGGTGAGGGCTCCGCTGGTGTTGTTCTCGACGATCCACCGAGGGCTGTCGGAGTCGGAGTCGTAGTGGTTGGTCCTCGCCTCGGTCTGGCTCCACGTGCCCGCGTTGTTGGTCTCCTGCGTCCAGGACCGGAATCGCATGTTGGAGTCCAGCGTCCAGGTCTGGCGCTGGGTTCCGACGGTCTGCTGCTGGGCGAGGTCGTTCGCGAAGTACGCGACAGTGGAGCCAGGCAGGACGGTGGTGCGGCCGAGCGCATCGTAGGTGGTGCCGGAGCTCACCTGGCGATCCGCGCTGTCGTAGCCGTAGGACGTAGTGGTACCGCCCGTGGTGGTGCAGTCGGCGTTGACTGCGGCGGTGGCGGAGGCCAGCGTCTTGCGGTTGGAGTTCTTGTCGAAGGTGTAGGACCGGGTGGTGCAGACGGCGTCGGTGCTCGTGTCCTGGACCCGGGCCAGCCTGCCCGCCTTGTCGTAGGTGTAGGACTGCGAGGCCGTGACACCGGGGGTGCCGGCGTGGGTGGCAACCTGTCCCTGCACCGTGGATGTGACGCTGTCGGAAACCAGCACGGTGCCGTCGCTGTCACGGGTGTACGTGCGGGTGACGGGTGTTCCCGCCGGATCCTGCTCCAGTTTCATGGTGAAGCCGCCGGGTAGACCCTGGCCGATCAGGGTGCCGTCGGCGTCATAGCGTGCGGTCAGCGTGCCCGCGACCGAGTCCGTGACCGATGTCGCGAGGCCTCGCGGGTCGGCTGCGGTGTCGTAGGTGTAGATGGTGGTCGACGGCACGCTGTCGATGACCTTGGCAGGCCGGTCCAGCGCGTCGTACTGGGTCGAGGTAGTCCCGCCATCGGCGTCTGCATAGGACGTTTCACGGCCGAGCTGGTCATACGTTTTGGCGATGGTGCCGCCGGCTGTCGATGTCTGTTTGTCCTGGATCCCGGTGTCAATGTCGTAGGAGAGGGTCGTCACGGGCACGGTTGCGCCGATGCCACCGGTGATGGTGACCGTCGTGGGACGGCCTGCGGCATCGACGACCGTCGTGGTGGTGCGGGTGACACTGTTGGCCGTCTCCGTAACCTTCGCGGTCTGTCCGAAGAGCCCGTACTCGACGGTCTTCTCGGGGAGCTGGCTGGGGTTGGTCCCCCCGCCGGAAACAGCCGCGGCCGGCGTGGTGCGGCACAGCGCGTCGGCCCATTCCGGCCTGCCGCCGCAAGGGCCGGTGCCGTCGCCCGTGTAGTACGTGGCGAGCGTCGTGCCGGCATCGGTTCCTGTGGACGCAGGCTTCGTAGTTCTGATGACCTGACCCTGGCTGTTGTAGGCGGTGGCCGTGGTGACCGCCAGCCCACCGGGGTCATTGGTCACGCTGGTGGGCTGCCCAAGGACCCAGTCGAACCCGATGGCGACCGCACGGGGATCGGCGAGCAGGTCGGGCCAGAACCGCGGCTGTGCACCGTCCGTCTGCCGTGTGACCTGGTCCTTTACGACGGCGGTGCCGTCGGTGGGACGCCCGGTGTCGTACGCCTTGACGGAGTGCTGGCGAGCGAGGGCCTGGCTTCCCGCCGTGGCGACCGTGAAGGAGCCACTGGCGAGGTCGGCCGCCAGCGTGATCTGCCGCAGTGGTCCGTAGACGTCGGTTTCCCTGGTACCGGTGGCGTCGTATACCGAGGTGCTGGAAAGCAGCTGCGCCCGTTCCGCGGAGGAGAGCGCGTTGATGCCGAGGTCGACCAGCTGGCTCTTCTGTGCCGAGGTCGTGCCGAGCGCCAGTTCCCGGTTCGCGGCGGTCAGCACGCGGACCGTGTTGCCGAACTGGTCGTACTCGGTGGCCGCGATGTGGCCACCCGGAGTGGCCTCGTCGACATCGCGACCCGAGGCATTCAGGTAGTGAACGGTGGCGCGCGTGTAGGCGCCCGCGCCCAGGGCGGCACCGTCGTTCGCGGACGGGACCTGATCAGCAGGGAAGACAGCTGTTCCATCGGTAGGAACGTCTGTCTGCCCCCAGGACGCGATGGCGGCGGCTCCGAGGTTGTTCGGGGCGGAACTGCCAGTCAGCGGCACGCCATATACCACGTTGTTCTCGGCTGTGCCGTTCGTCTGGGAGGCGCTGCCGGGCGTGAGCGTGGCGCGGGAAGTCTTGAGCAGCATCCCGGGCCCGGAGGTCGGGTTGGAGCCCGCTTGGCCGTAGGTGAACGTCCAGGGGAGCTGTCCGGGCGGGGTGAGTGTAGTGATCCGGCCGGAGCTGTCGTAGGTGTAGGCCGTCTTTACCGCCGGGGAGATCCGTGGGTCCCAGGTGTTCCTGAGGCGTCCTGAGCCGTCATAGTTGTAGGCGGCGACAGGGGTTGCGGTGGATGTGGCCGCACCGGGGGCAGTCGACCAGAGTTTGACCGACGAGACCTGGTCCTTCACGTCACCGAGGGTCGATGACGTGGCGGTGGTGGTGCCTGCGTACACGAACTCCAGGACCCGGCAGCCCTTCGTCGACGGGGCCGCGTCGCACGCGGCCAGGGTGGTCGTGGTGGTGGAGGCAATGATGCGCTTGGGGCGGGCCCGGACGGTGCCGTCGATCGTGAC
Source organism: Streptomyces sp. NBC_01317 (assembly GCF_035961655.1). Classification (NCBI taxonomy): domain Bacteria; kingdom Bacillati; phylum Actinomycetota; class Actinomycetes; order Kitasatosporales; family Streptomycetaceae; genus Streptomyces; species Streptomyces sp. NBC_01317. Next base: position 2,559,279 of record NZ_CP108393.1, read on the forward strand.
TGCCTCCGAAACCACCTTGGTGGTGGAGTTCGCCAGTCCGTCCGCCAGCGAGCTTGTCACTGTCCACGTGGTGGCACCGGCGGCGACTTTGGAGAAGGTCGTCACCGTGCCCGCCGTGTCAGACAGCGTGAACGAACCGGTCGTGAGGACGCCCATGAGGGTCAGGTCCTCAGACCCCGGTTCGGGGACCCACCCGCTGGCTGCGGCGTTGGCGGTGAACGTGACGGTGGAACCGTCGCTGGTGACCACGTCGAGCGAGGTGGCGGACGTTTTGCGGATTTCGGTGAAGTCGGAGTCGACGACGTCCGCGACGGTGCCCGACAACCATTCCTTGCCGAAGATCGGCGTCTGGCCCTGCTGGTCGGCCCCTGCCTGGGGTGAACGGGAGGATGCGGTGCGGTTGACCGTCATACCGAAGAACTCGGCGTCAGTGTCGGAGAGTGTGTAGTCGCCGGTAAGGAGGTTCACCGTACCGGGGCCGACACTCTCGGATGCGGCCCCGTCCGCGCTGCGGTCCACGACCACGGTGATCGGGTCGGACGCTGCGGTCGCACCGGCAGGACCGGTGAATTCCGCCCGTATCTGTACCGCGCCGTCGGGGTCGACGGTCGAGGTGGCGTTCCAGGTCAGCTTCGGGCTCTTGCCCGAGGACAGCGTGATCGGCCATGACGCAATGGCCTGACCACTGTTGGTTACATCCTGCGCGGGGACAGCGGTCCAGGTGTCGGCGTCACCGCGGCGCCAGGAGAAGGCAACCTTGTCGAACTTGGTGCCGTCGGCCTCGGCCAGGAGCGGAACGCGGGCGGCGGTGCGGGTGCCGTCATCGGGCAGGGTCACACCGCCGGGACCGGCGTGGAAGGTGTAGGTGATCGGCTCGGACTTGTTTTCCGCCTTGTCTGTCGCGCGGACCTGGAGGGTGTTGGTTCCGGCTTTGGGCGGGGTGACGGACATGATCACTGGGGTGGTGGTACCGCTCGTGGCGACCTTGGTCCACGAGGTGCCGTCGAGGGACCACTCGATACCGTTCTGGTCACCGGCTGCCGGGACGGCGGTGAATTGGCCCGCCTGACCCGCGCCCTTGACCCACTGGCCGCTCGGGTAGTCCGTCGAGGCGACGGAGGACGGCGCGGAGGGCACGGACGTGTCCACGGTAAAGACCGCGTACGCCGACCAGCCCACGTTGTAGCTGGTGCCGTCGTAGGGCGACGTGCGGAACTTGTACGTCTTGCCGTTTGTCAGCAGGCCGGCCGGAACGGTCACCGAGGCCGGCTGCCCGGAGGGGACGTACGGCGACACGAGGACATCGCCGACCTGAGCACCTGTCGCATTGTCGAAGATCTGGAACGTGCCGTCGACCTTGTCGTTGTTCGGGTCGACAAAGGTGTCGCGCAGCGTGGGTGTCATGGTGTTGACAAACCAGTTGCCCGTGGTGTTCTTGAAGAACGGTGGTCCCGCCTGCTGGTCGGTGCCGGTACGGGGCCGGTAGTTGTAGGTGACGACCAGTTTCGGGGGGTTCGTCGCGGCGTTGGCGGAGTTGACGCGTTTCCACTGGGCGGTCGCGGCCTCGCTCACAGCGCGCAGGCCCATGCCGGAGGTGGTGTTCTTCGCTGACGCCCATTCCTGGACCAGCGTGGTGACGTCGGCGTTGATCCAACCGTCAGGGGCCGCGGTGCAAGCGGTGTTGCCGCGGGTCTCCGTCGAGGTTGCCTTCGTGGCGGTCCAGGCCGGTCGAGCCGTCCAGCGCGAGGAGGTTGACGCCTTGGCGGCCGAACCGACCTCCCAGGGCTGGGCGGTGCAGGTGGTGTTGCCGGAGTGGAAGTTCCACAGGCTGAGTTTCGCGGTGGAGACCAGGGCGTCCTGGATGGGAGCCGTGTTCCAGGTGATGAAGGACTCGGCCGTACGCGGGGTGCCGTTCGCGTTCGTCGTGCCGGGGTTGCCCAAGTCCAACTCGACGTCGGTCGAGAGGTCGACGGTCTCGCCCTGCTGGATGTACGTGTCGAAGACGTTGCCCAGCGAGGACGTCGAAGGATCGACCGTAACGGGGTACGTAGTTTCCGGGTTCGCGAGGAATTCGGCGTCCGGGGTGAGAACCAGGTCGACGCCCCCCTTGGCCGGAACGACCTTCATACCCACACGGGCGCGATGGGTATGCTCCCCGGATGCCTTGTCGACCGTGGCGTCCCACATCACGGGGGCGGGCATGACAGCCTGCTTCTCGCTCTTCCTGTCGGTGAAGAGCAGGCTGCCGTCGTCCTGCTGGGTCGCCTTCAGGCCCTTGGCCCTCAGCGGCAGGGTGTAGGCGTAGGCGTCGGACGTGGGCCGCTGCTTGATCTCTACGAACTGCTCGAAACCGGTACGTGTCGCCTCGACCACCACATCGGCGCCGGGCACCGCGTTCACGTACTCGGCGCGTGTTCCGTCCAGTTTCGGAGCCGGCAGGCCACCCCGCCACTGAAGCGCGATCTGCTGGTCGCCTTCTCCCAGCGTCACCAAGTCGGCGGCTTCGGATTTCTGGGCGGACTTCAGCGAGGTAGCAGGAACGCCTGTTTTCCCGGCCAGTCTCAACCCGCGGGGATGCGCCTTGGGCTCAACGTCACCTTCAGCGTTGGCGACCAGGTCAAGGTCGACATCACGCCACGCCCCGGTGGCATCGTCCTGGAAACGAACTGGCCCCGCGGCCAGCTCGGTGGTGAGCGAACCGTCCTTGTTCGCCCACGTCGTCGACGTCTCGGTGCGCTCCGACAACGCCTCGACACGCTTGCCCGACAGCCGCGCAGCGACGCGCGCGGAAGGAAGGTCCGCCGCCTGCGTCGGCGCGGGCGCTGAGCTTTTCGCAGCAACGGGGCCCTCGGGCACAGTGGCCACCGCGACACTCGCACCGTCGATCAGGGTCACGGCCAGGATCAGGGCGAGACTCCCGGCCGTGTAACGCAGACCTAGCAGGGCCTGCGGTCGCCCTCGCTGGTGACGCACGGCTCTATGAAGGGTCATGAGTGTTCGATCTCCCATCCACACGAGCGACACATCCGTGACGCTTATGTGAACCTAACGATCACCAAAAGATCGCAAAATTACACACAGGGCGCAGTTTTGACATCACTAAGCGTAAGAGCATGTGATGTTGATCATGCTGACCAGTTAAACCCTCACACCCACTATTGGCCACTTTGCCGCTACTGCCCCGTGAGCAACCATCGATTTCATTGGACTAACACCACTTGGACCTCGGTCCTGCGATCGCAATCACGCCGTCTGTCAGTCAAGTTGGCGCCCGGAGACTCGTGTCCGGAGGGGACCACCTGAACCCAGTCGCACCACGGCACGGGTGCGCCGCCCTGTCCTGGATGTAACCGCCGCATGCCTGATGTGCGCGAGCACGGCACAGGAGTGGCGGTGTCTCGACGCACTTCGGATGTGGCCGACCGCTGGCTCCATAGCTCCGCGCCGGAGTGGGGATTCCGTTTGCACAGACAGGTGCCGCCCCCAGGCGTCCTATCGTCCTGGTGCGCAACACATTCCCGGCCGGACTACTCCGGAGTGAACCTCATCTGGCGGCGCATGAGTCCCTGCCGGTATTCGTGACGCGACAAAACGCGGCCTTCTGCTGAGCCCATGCCATTCCTTGTCGGAGCCGTACTCGGCAGAAGGCCGCCTGTCGCACCGTCCGGGGCTCCTACCCTACGAGTTCACCCGGCTGCGGCACTCTCAGCCGACGATCGCGACGGGGGCGTCCCAGGCGTTGCGGTCGACGGTGATGGTGTAACCGCCCCGCGTCTCCTTGCTGTTGACCATGTACTGGTGGGCGCGGCTGTGGTTGGTGAAGAGCTTGGGGTCCCAGGGCCAGTCGGTGGTGGTCGTGTACTTGTTGTCCCACAGGGCGTACCAGAGGTTGCCGGGCAGGTCGGTCTTGTTGGTGGCGGTGGCGATGGCCTTGGCGCTGGAGCTGCTGAAGCCGTAGTAGCCGGCGCGGTAGTTCTTGGCGCGCAGGGTCTTGCTGAAGGACCGTACGTAGGTGAGTACGGCGTCGTTGCAGGCCTTGTCGGTGAGGGTGTACGGCTCCATGTCGAGGTAGACGGGGCTGCCGGCCTTCATGCCGAGGGCCGAGGCCTTGGTGACGGCGTCGGTGGCGTTGCTCGCGCCGAGGGAGGCCGCGTTGGCCGCGGTGAACTTCTCGGGGCTCTTGCCGCTCTGGCAGGGCGGCTGGGCGCCCACGTACAGCGGGATGAGCTTCCAGCCGGTGGCGTTGACCGACTTGACCCAGGACGCGGTCAGGTTCGGCTGCGCGCAGCCGCGGTTCTTCCCCCCGACGTAGACCGCGGCGGCTCCGTACAGCCCTCCGTGCCAGGCCTTCATCGCCGCCAGTGACGGCGCCGTGCAGGCGTCGAAGGCCCGCCCGGTGTACGTCTTCTGCGCGGGCAGCGCGCCCGCCGCCATCGACGTCTGCGCCGCGACCCCCGCGCCCCCGGCCGCGACCACACCCGCCACCGCCCAGGCGATGTAGCGGCCTCTCCTGGACAACCTGTGCTTGGACATTCCCCACCCCATTCTGATCTTGAAAGAGCCCTGACCGCCGATGCCCTCACCAGCAGGGGTCATGCGATGCGGCCTCGAGGCACAAGTACACCCGCTCGTAGCCGCACCGGCGGACGCTAGCACCAGCCCGTCACACACTGGACTCCGCTGGGCTTGTTCCTGCGCACTCAACCTCAGACCCCCCGCGCTGTCGACGAGCGTCGGGGCGCTGCCATTGAGAACGACATTTCGCGGTCGGCTCCCAGAACGGCCCCAGCATGTGGTGCGACGGACGCATGATTGTCGGGTTGACACAGCTCTGCGTCCCGAGGCACGCCTCCAATTCCCGGAAGGGCTGCACAACCGCTGCGCGTTTGGCCTCCGATTGGCCACCACACGGCAGTGAATGTCCAGCCGAATGAAATAAAAGCCCAGCTCACGGCCCTGCAGTCGAGCATGTCCACCGACTGCAAACCTCGGACCTACGCATTGCGATGCACAGACCACACGCGCCCGATTAGCCCGAATCCCAAGGCCAAACAAAACCAGAAACCCCAGGTCAGCGGCCCGACCTGGGGTTAGCCTTGGAGCCTCCTGTCGGATTCGAACCGACGACCTACGCATTACAAGACCGTGAGCGTTCGTGTTGTCTGGTGCCGCGCCATGCTGCTGAGTGACGTTCTGCCTGATCAGAGCATGCGCGGCCGGTTGGTCTGTGCTACCCCTTGTTACGTCATCCAAAGGCGTCCGGCCACCAGTTGGCCACCGGGACGGGCACCGCTAGCCACAAGAGCCGAATCACCGGGGCTGTCAGACTCCCACAGACCTTCCTGGGAGCGTCCATCGGAAAGCCTCTGGCCCGTGAGCTAACCTCGCCGTTTCGGTTGGGCTGAAGCGGCGTCGCTGATCACCAGATGTGGGGTGGTCGAGGCGATTTTGTTGCCTGGGCATGGTGGAGTCCCGGCGCGGTGGTCGGGTTCTCCAGGGTCCTTCGGTCGTGGGTGGGTGGGGGCGGCCGGTCAGCCAACTGGTCGGGGCAGTGCGGCGAGGCGGTGGAAGGCCGTGACCAGTTCGTGTCTCCAGGGCCAGGTCGCCGATATCCGCATGCGGAGGCGCCGGCCGCCGCGGGTGAGGCGGGCGGCGACGTGCAGCAGTCGGTAGCGGAGTTTCTTGGGTTCGGCAGCGGCGAGTTCGCCGTCCAGCAGGAGGACGCGGGCCCAGACGAGGAGATCGATTGCCGCGAGGCTGAGTTCGAGCCAGGTGGCGTTGATGGTGAAGTGGCGGGAGGGAAAGCGGCCGAAGCCGGTGCTCTTGCCGCACCGGATGTGGTCTTCGACGGTGGCGTGTCCGCGGTGGCGGACCTCCAGGAACTGCGCGGAGCCGCCGCTGGAGTAAGGGGTGTCGGTAAGGAATACCTGGTGCCGCAGGCCCTCGTCCAGGTCGAACAGCGATAGTTGGGCGCCGGGGTGGGGTCGTTCGCGCCGCACGGTGATGCGGGTGCCGGCCGGGTAGCCGGCAAGGTTGACCATGCCGGTCAGCTCGGCGACCTCGGCGCCGTTGCGCAGCGTCCCGTTCTGGTCCAGGGCGGGATGCCAGAGGTCTTCGGGCAGCGAGCGGATTGCGCGGCGGACCGGCTCGGTGATGGCGTATCCGACCGAGAAACGCAGGTCCAACCCGTGCTCGCGCAAGGTTCGGATGTGGGCCAGGAAGGCTTTCGCGGATCCGGCGCTGTCGGCGCGGACCAGGATTGCGGTGCCGTGCCGGTGAGCGTCGGGGATCTGCGCGAGGGCGTCGCCCAGTACCGCGATGTGATCGGCGGCGGTGTTGGCTCCGGAGTTGCCCGGCCGCAGCCGGCCGGACACGGCCTCGCCGGTGTTCGCGAGAAAACACAGCAGCGGATGGAAGCCGAAACCGCCCTTATAGGTGGGCGCGGCCTGTTCCTTCTCTGAGTGGCAGGTAATCAGCGTGGCATCGAGGTCCAGGACCAGGCCGGGAAGTTCGCGTCCGCCGGCTCGGACAGCGGGTATGCCCTCGCCGGTCTCGGCGGCCTGCATCCAGGCGACTTCCCGGGCCGAAGCGCGAGCCGCTCGCAGCGAAGCGAGCGCAGCTTTGTCGATGTCGGCGAGCAACCGCCAGGCCGTGGGCGTGGAGGCGACCGGGCCGAACACCTCGCCCTGGTCTCGCAGCACGGCCAGATCCCCGATCGCCTCACCGCCGTCGGCGAGCATCACCGCGAGATCGGTGGCGGTCCGGCCCGGATCATGCCCGGTGCCGCGTGGTCGTAGCGGCCTGAGCGCAGTGGAGTACGCGGTGAACAGGCCGGTGGCCTCGGCGAGATCCGCCAGCAAACGTGCCCCGGTGTGCCCGACCACCCCCGAACCGTCTGCGGAGACGTGGAGCTTGGGACGAGAACCGATACCCTGCACGCAGAAAGTGCCTTCCGCTTGGACCGACAGAACCCCTCGACAAGGTTCATCGTTCCAGCTCAGAAGGCACTTTCGTGTTTCCACCCCGCTTCCGGCCTCATCCCAACCGAAACGGCGAGGTTAAGAAGCGCCCCGACAAGCTGACCGGGAAGCGGGAGCGGACCGCGATCTACGGCACCGGGAAGCGCTATCGGGTGAAGGGGATTCCGGGTATCCAGGACCGGTCGTTCCACACGAGCGAGGACGCGAAGCAGTGGCTCGCCACCGCCAAGACGGACTCCAGCCGTGGTGAGTTCGTCGATCCCCGCAAGGGGGAGATCCTTCTCGCCGACTACATCGCCGAGTACTGGTGGGCGGGCCGCTCCGACGAGCCCTCGACGGCGGACCCGATGCGCAGCCGCATCTGGAATCACATCATCCCGTTGATGGGCGACTACGCCCTGCGTGAGATCGACGCCTCCGCTCTACGGACCTTCAAGGCCGGACTGCTCACGAGGGTCGAAGAGTCGACGGCAGAGGTGATCTGGGGACATCTGTCCTCGATCCTCGGCAGTGCCGTCGACGACCAGCGTCTACTGCGCAACCCGATGAAGGTGAAGAACAGCGTCAAGCCCCCACGAGCGATCGACAGCAAGGCCAAGGCGTGGTCACGTGAGGTCGTCAACGCCGTCCGCGCGGGGTTGCAAGACCGCTACCAGATCGCTGTCGATCTCGGCATCGGCCTCGGGCTGCGCCAAGGCGAAGCATTCGGTCTCGCCGAAGAGGACTTCGACTTCGCGGCTGGAGTCGTCCACGTCCGCCGCCAGCTCAGGTGGGACATCAAGGGGCGCCCCTACTTCTCGCTCCCCAAGGGGCGCAAGACCCGTGAGGTCCCCCTGCCGGCCAACCTCGCGCTCCGGGCCCGAGCTCACTTCCGCCGATTCCCGTCGACTTCCTGCACGCTGCCCTGGCGGAACCCGGAGCCCCCCACCACCGCGCTCGAAGAGCGCCAGCGGAAGCCGATCACGGTCGACCTGATCCTCACCTCGTCGCACGGCAACCGCATCTACTACCGCACCTGGAACGACCGCAGCTGGAAGCGTGCGCTCGCCGCCGCCGGGCTGATCAAGCCCGTGGGCGAGAAGGTGCGGCACGACGGCAACCGAATCCGCCGGGTCCCGCGCTATGCCGCCCCACGCGAGGACATGTTCCACGTCCTCCGCCACACTTACGCCAGCGTGCAGCTGGAGGCCGGCGAGTCGGTCGTCAGCCTGTCCAAATGGCTCGGGCACTCGACACCGAAGGTCACGCTCGACCACTACGCCCACTTCATGCCCGGTGCGGGGCAGCGAGGGCTCGCCGCGATGGACGCCTGGCTGCGGGACCCCTCCCGGCCGAAAGTCCCTGAGAAGTCCCTGCGGGCATGGATCGCTCCTCGGATACCCTCGAACATGCAGCTCAAGGGCATAGTGCAGCAGGGGGCCGACATGTCCGTCAAGTACAAGGAAACGGCCCGGGGCGGCCTCGCGGTGAACATCATCGAGTGCTAGGACGAGGCCGCCGGGCGAAACGCGTACGTCTCCTGCGGACGGAGGTCCGACTTCCTACGGACGGAGATCGGACTTCGCCTGGCCGGTCTCCGGGTCGAAGGGGAACGAGACGTGCTGGTGGATCATCGTCCACTCGCCGTCCCTCCGCTGGAACACACGCGTGCCCCGTGACCAGCTTTCCGCCGTCTCCCCGTCGGGCTGCTCCGCCCGCATGCGGTTGAGGCCCCAGGCGACGGCGATGTCCTCCCGGACCAGGACCCTGAGGTCCGGTACGTCCCAGTCGACGGCTCCGGCAGCCGCTTCGAGCCCCCGCTCGCACTCCTCCCGGATGCTGTCCCGGCCGACGTACTGGAGCGGCTCGCTGTGCTCGTACGAGACGACGTCCTCGGCGATGTGGGACATCAGCCCGTCCAGGTCCTTCGCGGCGGTGCCGTCGTACCACCGCTGGTGGACCGCGCGGACCTCCTGCTCGGCCGCGGCGGCGGGTGCGGGTGTGGGCCCGGTGGCGGGGGTGTGGGGGAAGGAGTGGTGTTCGTGGGCCACCACCCACCGGCCCTGTTCCTTGCGCAGCCCGAGGGTGAGCCGCAGACGGCTCCCGGGCTGTTCGGCGAGGTCCTCCGGGGTGCCGCACCGCAGCAGGGCGTGGGCGAAGGCCACCTCGTCCCCGGCGGTGACGTCCAGCGACTCGATCTCGAACGCGGCGCCCTGTGCCAGCCACGCGAAGAACGGCGGCCACGTCTCGCGGTAGGCGTCCCTGCCACGGACACCCTCGTAGGGGGGCGGGACATCGAACATGACGATGTCGTCCGCGTGGTCCGCCAGGACCCCGTCCATATCGCCCCGGCGCACCGCCCCGGCCCACTGCTCGATCAGACCCCGGATCCGCTCTTCGTCCTCGGTCACGGCCACGTTCGCTGTCCTTTCCGGTCGGCGCCGCGTCACGGCGCGTGTGTGCGGGCGTGTGTCGGCCCGGTCGGCCCGCCTGCCGAAGGGCAGACTCCCGGCCGCCACCGAACTCATCTCACAACCGGCTGGCCTTCCCGCACCCCACGCCGTCCGCGTCCCGCATGCGGGTGTCCATCGGAGTGCTGCGGTCGTACGGGTCGGCCTCGGGGCCCTCGCCCTGGCCCGTGACCGCGCGTTCGGCGCGGAACGCGGGGGTGAAGTAGCCGGCAGACGTGTCACAGCCGCCGTTGGCGGAGTCCACCTTGTACGAGACGAGCGAGAACGTGCCCGGCTCGATGTACACCTTCGCCGGGTCGTCCCAGCTCATTACCACCTCGCGGCGCACGATCGTGCGCGCGACCTCGTCGCTGCCGGACGCGGCCCGTACGAGCGGATAGACGTACGTGACGTCGGTCCTGACCTCGACCGCGCCGCGCTCGCCCTCCCGGTACGTGATCAGCCCCCGGGTCTTGACCACGTCACCGGCGAGCCGCACCTTCGTGCTGTCGAAACGGCTGAACAGCAGCAGAGGGCTGTTCTCCCGGGTGGGTGCGGTGAAGGTGGCCGCCAGGTAGTCCTGGACGTCCCGCTGCTGGGGGTTGACCGCCGCGATCGCCTTCGCCGGCCGCTCTCCGCGCAGGACCCCCGGGTCCAGGCTGGACGCGACCAGGAAGGCGCGGCTGCGGTCGAGTGCCCGCGCGACCTCCGCCTTCGTCATCCAGCCGGTCGCCCGTGCCACGGGCAGACCCAGACCCGTCGCCCCGTCGCTCCACAGCCGTGCGGGCGAGCCCCTGAACGGGTCGTCGGCGGTGGGAAGTCCGGGCGCCGCCTCGGTGGGCGGCGGCTGGTCGGGGCGGGCCGTCTCGGCGGCGAGCGGCGCGCTGCCGGTGTCGGGGTCCCCGTTCCCCCACCACCCGGTCAGCCGGCCCGGCAGCAGTGCCACGACCAGCACACCGATCGCGACGAGCAGTCCGAGCACGTACCAGCCCTTGCCCCGGCGCCGCCGGGCCGGTGTGCGGGTCCGCCACCCCGGCGGGGGGCCGGTCTCCGCCGCCAGACGCCGCGTCACCATCCGTGCCCGCGCCGACGGTTCCTCGGGCGCGCCCGGCGTCCCGGCCGCGGCCTCGCGCAGGAACCGCTCCCACTCCTCGTCCGGTATGGACCCCTCACTCATGATGTGCTCCCCGTCCCTTCCCAGGCCCGTCATCGTCCGTGATCATCACACGGCCCACTGACACCGGCCCCGGCGCCGGGAACCCCCGGGTACGCCACGGGGCCCGTGACGTGCACCGTGGCCGGGCGGGACGGCGTGGCATTCGGCGCCCGCACCGTGCCGTCGGTGACACTGATCCGGTGCGCGACCATACGATTTGTCCGCCGGGGGACGTCCGGGCCCGGTGCCCCTCGTGACGTGGAAGCCGTTTCGCCGTGCGCGGGCGCGGCTGTCGGCCGAGATCCGCGACCTGGACGAACCGTCCCCGGCCTGGGGTCTCTGGGCGTGTGTGGTGTCGGTCGTCCTGTCGGTCGGGCTGTTCCTCGCCGACGTGGTCGTCAGCAACGACATCCGGCTCGCCGGCCTGTCAGGACTGGGACTGCTGGCCACCGCCCTGCTCGGCACCCGCCGCCAGGCGCTGATCTCCGCCGCGGCCGTCGCGGCGGTGAGTGTCGCGGAGGCGGTGAACGACCCGCTGGGCCGCCCCGTCCTCGAAGCCCTGTCGCTCGTCACCACCGCGCTCTTCGTGCTCGCCACCCTGCTGATCTCCCGGGTCCGCATCCAGCGGGAGCACCTCCTCGCGGAGACCCGCGCGGTGGCCAACGCCGTACAGAACACGCTGTTGCAGCCCTTCCCGCTGACCGCGGGGCCGCTCACGGCGACCGGGTTCTACCTCGCCGCCCAGCAGGGCGCCCGCGTCGGCGGTGACATCTACGAGGTGGTGGACTCGCCGTACGGGGTACGGATCCTCATCGGCGACGTCCAGGGCCACGGGCTCGCCGCGCTGGGAGCCGCGCACGCCGTCCTCACCGCGTACCGGGAGGCGGCCTTCCACCAGCCGGACGTCGTCCGGCTGACGGAACAGATGGAAAGCGCCCTGCTGCGCTACAACGCGGCCGCCTCGGTCGACGGCGCCGACATGGAACGCTTCGTCACCGCCACGGTCATCCAGGCGGGGGCCGACGGGCGGACGACGACCGTGGTGTGCGGGCACGTGCCCCACTACGTCGTGGCCGGCGGCCGGGTGACGGAGATCGCGATGAGCGAGCCCGGTCTCCCGCTCGGCCTGGGCCCGCTGATCGGCGTACCGCGCACACCGCTCGACTCGACCATCACGGCGGACTGCGTGCTCGTGCTGTGCACGGACGGGGTCACGGAAGCACGTGACCGCCAGGGGGTGTTCTTCCCCCTGACGGACACGTTGCGGGAGCTGGCCGGGCTGCCGCCCGACGAACTGCTGGAGCGCCTGCGCACCGCCCTCGTCCAGCACTCCGAGGGGGAACTGCTCGCCGACGACGCCGCCGTCCTCGTGGTCACGGCGGCCCCCGGGGACGCCGCCGAACGGTGACCCGGCGCCGTCGGCCCGTCAGCCCGTCTCCTCAGCCGGTCGTGGCCTTCGGCGCGGTCAGGTCGTAGAGGGTCGTGCCGTCCACGGTGACCGTCTTGTAGCCTGCCTCGACCCACGCGGTGATCTGCCCGCTGCTGCCTCCGTTCGAGCCCCGGCCCCCGGCGACGAAGTAGTGGATCCTGCCGTCGGCCACGTCCTGCTTGAACTGGGCGAGGGTGGGCGACGGGTCGGTTCCGTTGAAGCCGCCGATGGCCATCACGGGCTGCTGGGTGGCGAGTTGGTAGCCCGCGGCGTTCTGCGAGCCGATGGTGGCGGCGACCCAGGTGTAATCCCCCGCGTTCTTCTTCACCGCCGCCGCGACCTGGTCGCTGACCGCCGTGCCGTTGAGCAGGCCCATCATCCCGGCCGCACCCCCGGCTTCCGCACCGGCGCCGGCCGCGCCGCCGCCTGGCCGGCCCTGCGGAGCCGTACCACCACCGGGCATGGCGCCCCTGGGCTGGCCCTGGCCGCCGCCTTGACCGGCACCTTGGCCTGCTCCCTGGCCGCCGCCTTGTCCGCCTCCTTGGCCACCTCCTTGGCCACCTCCCTGGCCACCTCCCTGGCCGCCGCCCTGCGCCGGCCTGCCCTGCCCCTGCTGTCCGGGTACGGCGCCGGGAGGCGCCTCGCCACCCGCGCCGAACCTGGCGCCACCTCCGCCGCCACGTCCCCCCGCACCGCCGAACCTGACGCCGGACGGACCCGCCGTGATGATCGACCCCGAGTGCGGGGTGCCGACCGTCGTCAGCGTGTACGCGAACGGTCCCGCCAGCGAGGCGGCGATGCCCAGACCGGCCGCCCCCAGGGCGAGTTGACGCCCGAAGCGCCCCACTCCCAGCAGCGCGACCGCCGCGACCGGACCGCCGACGAGCACCGCCCAGCGCAGCCACGGCAGATAGTCCGGGGTCCGGCCGAGCAGGACGTACGACCACACCGCCGTCACCGCCACCGTCACCCCGAGCACCGAGGAGGCGAGGAGATGCGCGCGTTCGCGCCACAGCAGGGCCGCGCCCATGCCGACCAGAGCGGCGAGGTACGGCGCGAGCGCCACGGTGTAGTACTGGTGGAAGATCCCCGCCATGAAGCTGAAGACACCCATGGTGATCAGCAGCGACCCGCCCCACACCAGGAACGCCGAACGGGTCGCGTCCGTACGGGCCGCCCGCCGCGTCACCACCAGGCCGGCGACGAGCAGCAGCAGCGCGGCCGGCAGCAGCCAGGCGATCTGGCTGCCCACCGACTCGCTGAACATCCGGCCGATGCCGGTCCCGCCCGCGCTGTTCCCGCCACCGCCGCCCCCGCCACCGCCCCCGCCGACACTGCCGGCCTCGTCGCCGCTGAGGCGGCCCAGGCCGTTGTAGCCGAAGGTCAGTTCAAGGAAGGAGTTGTCCTGCGAACCACCGATGTACGGACGTGACGAGGCGGGCCACAGCTCGACGACCGCCACCCACCAGCCGCCCGCGACCACCACGGCCAGCCCGGAGAGGGCGAGTTGGCCGCACCTGCGCCGCAGGGACGCCGGCGCGCACACCGCGTACACCAGCGCCAGCGGCGGCAGGATCAGGAACGCCTGGAGCGTCTTCGTCAGGAACGCGAACCCGATCACCACTCCCGCCCACACCAGCCACTTCGTCCGCCCCCGCTCCAGCGCGCGGAGCACGCAGTAGACGGTGGCGGTCATCAGCAACGCCAGCAGCGCGTCCGGGTTGTTGAACTTGAACATGAGCGCGGCGACGGGTGTCAGGGCCAGCACCGCACCCGCGATCAGCCCGGCGGAGGCGCTGAACCGGCGGCGGACAGCCGCGTACAGCACCGCGACCGTGCCGACCCCCATCAACGCCTGGGGCAGCAGGATCTGCCACCCGCCGAGCCCGAGGAGCCGTACGGACAGCGCCATCGGCCACAGCGCGGCCGGGGGCTTGTCGACGGTGATGGAGTTCGCCGCGTCGGACGATCCGAAGAAGAAGGCCTTCCAGCTCTCACTGCCCGCCTGCACGGCGGCGGAGTAGAAGGAGTTGGCGTATCCGGACGCGTTCAGATCCCAGAGGTTGAGCACGAGCGCGGCCAGGAGGACGGCGAACAGGGCCGGCCGTACGGCGGGCGAGTCCTCCGGCCTGCCCCGCCAGAAGCGTCCGAGGGCGCCTCCGGTGGTACGGCGGTGTCCGTCGGCGGCCTCCGCCGGGACTCCGGGGTACACGGTCGTGGTCATCGGGCCGTCCTCGGGTCGTACGGGTCGGGCAGGTCGGACCGGTCCTGCGCGTCGGGCAGTTCGGAGCGGTCACGCGGATCAGGCAGTTCGGAGCGGTCACGCGGGTCGGGCAGGTCCGGGAACACCCACGCCCGCAGCAGCAGGAAGCGCACCACCGTCGCCGCCAGGTTGGCCGCGATCAGCACCGCCAGCTCCGTCGAGTGCGCGGGATCGCCGGAAGCCGCGTCCAGGGCCGCCAGCGACCCGCTCGTCAGCGCCAGCCCGATCGCGAACACCACCAGACCCTGCGCCTGGTGCCGGACCGCGCCGCGCCGCCCCCGTACCCCGAAGGTCAGCCGCCGGTTCGCCGCCGTGTTGACGACCGCCGACACGAGCAGCGCGGCGCCGTTGGCGATCTGCGGTCCGCCGACCGTACGGAAGACGGAGTAGAGCAGCAGATACAGCAGCGTGGACAGCGCCCCGACCACACAGAAACCGACCAGCTGCCGCGCGAGCCCCCGGGGCACACCCGAGATCTGCCGGTCGCGTGGATCGTCGCCGAAGGGCCGGGCGAGCCGGTCCAGCGGCAGCGCGCCCACCGCGAGGGCCCGCCCCACCCGCCAGACACCCCGGAGGTCGGCCACGGCGGTGCTGACGAGGTGCACCCGGCTGTCCGGGTCGTCGACCCAGTCCACGGGCACCTCGTGGATGCGCAGTCCCGCACGCTCGGCGAGGACGAGCATCTCGGTGTCGAAGAACCACCCGCTGTCCTTGACCATCGGCACCAGCCGCTCGGCGACATCGCCGCGGATGGCCTTGAAGCCGCACTGCGCGTCACTGAACCGCGCGGAGAGCGAGGACTTGAGTATCAGGTTGTACGACCGTGAGATGAACTCCCGCTTGGGACCGCGCACGACCCGCGACGACCGGGACAGCCGCGACCCGATCGCCAGGTCCGAGTGCCCGGAGATCAGCGGGGCGACCAGCGGCAGCAGCGCGTTGAGGCCGGTCGACAGGTCCACGTCCATGTAGGCGAGGACGGGCGCGTCCGAGTCGGTCCAGACGGTACGGAGCGCCCGCCCCCGCCCCTTCTCCTCCAGGCGGTACGCGCGCACCTCGGGGATCTCCGCGGCCAGCCGCACTGCCACCTCGGCGGTGCCGTCCGTGGAGGCGTTGTCGGCGACGGTGATGCGGAAGCTGTACGGGAAGGTGGCGGCCAGGTGACCGTGCAGGCGCCGCACACACGGTTCAAGGTCCCGCTCCTCGTTGTGGACGGGGATCGTCACGTCGAGCAGGGGGGCGACGGTCGCGTCGGCCAGGAGATGCTCCCGGGCCGGGAGGGCGCCCCACACAGTGTCGGTTCGCATGCTCCGACACTCGCCGCGGCCGCTGTCACCTCAGTGTGGTGAACCTGTGGGGCGCATATGAGTCCGCCGGGCGGCCGGGATCGGTGGACGGTCGGCGGACTCACCGGACCGGCTCACCGGACCCGCTCACCGGACGCGGGCGATCCCGGAGTAGAGCAGGTCGGTGCCCGTGCTGTCCGCCGGCGCGGGGGTGTCCTTGTACCAGTGGGTGACGAGGCCCGGCTCGATGAGGTCGAGCCCGTCGAAGAACCGCTCGACCTCCGCGCGGGTACGGGGGCGCAGGTTGATGCCGCTGGACCGGTACTCGGAGATCCGGTTCTGCTCCGGGGTGAGGAAGTCCCCGGTCAGGTGGGAGAGGATCAGCACGCTGCCGGGCGCCAGGGCGTCGATCAGGGTACGGGTGATGCCGTACGGGTCGTCCTCGTCCGGCACGAAGTGCATGAGGGCGATCAGGGACAGCGACACCGGGCGCCGGAAGTCGAGCAGCGAGCGGGCGTGATCGAGGATCTCCTCGGGGCGCCGCACGTCGGCCTCGATGTAGTCGGTGAGCCCCTCGGGGGTGCTGATGAGCAGGGCCTCGGCATGCCGCAGCACGATGGGGTCGTTGTCCGTGTAGACGATCCGCGCCCTGGGATCGACCTCCTGGACGACCTGGTGAAGGTTCGGCTCGGTCGGGATGCCCGTACCGATGTCCAGGAACTGGTCGATGCCGCTGCGGGCCACCCAGCCGACCGCCCGGTGCATGAAGGCGCGGTTCTGCCGGGCGCCTTCCTGTGCCTCGGGGGTCAGCTGGCCGGCCAGGGCCTGGTCCACGGCGTAGTTGTCCTTGCCGCCGAGCAGGTAGTCGTAGATACGGGCCGGGTGCGGCTTGCTCGTGTCGACCTGGGACTTCGGCGTACCGGGCGTCATGAAGGGCTCCAAGGGTGTCTGGCCGGGCCACGGGGCTGGGACGTGTGCCGACCTGTCCCCCGCTGCGGACCACCACCGCCCCGACGCATCCTGCCACACCAACGACCGCGCCTCCGGGGCGGGTTGGGGAGGAGAACCTCAGCTCAGGGTCGCGTACACGATGAGGTTGTCCACCGGGTGCCCCTGCGCGTCGAACGCGCCGTCGCAGGTGATCAGCCGCAGCGCCCGCGTGTCGGTGGGGCCGTAGACCTTCCGCGTCGGGAAGGACGTCTTGCCGACCGTCTCGGTGCCGGTGACGGTGAAGTGGGCGGTCGCGCCGCGGGTGTCCCGTACGGCTATGTCCGCGCCCTCGCGGATCTTCTTCAGGTCGTGGAAGACGGCCCGGCCGAGGCGGGTGCTGTTGTGTCCGATGATCACGGCGGCGCCGGGCTCGCCCGGTACGGCTCCGCCCGTGTACCAGCCCGCAGTCATGCCCCGGTCCGCCGGGGGCACCTCGACGGTGCCGTCCTTGTTGAGGCCGAGGGCCATCAGGGAGCTGTCCACACCGAGGGAGGGGATGGTGACGCGGGCGGGGTCGGCGGCGGGCGGCGCGGAGGACTTCGTACCCCCGGGGCTTTCCGGGGAGGAGGAGCCGGCCGGCGGGGAGGCCTGGGCGGCGGCCTCGGTGTCGGAGCCGGAGCCGGAGCCGGAGCCGGACGAGCATCCGGTGGTGAGGAGGGCGAGGACGGCCAGGACGGCGGCCGGGGCGAGGGCGAGGCGGGCAAGCGCGGGGCGGTGGTGCGTGTGTGGTCGCGGGTCCTGCTGCGGACGAGGCATGGAAGTCTCCTGGGCGGTACGGCGCACCGAGGGGCCCCCGCCCGGCCGGACGGAGGCCCCTCGGAAGTCGGTCAGCTGCTGCGGTGGGCGGTGGTGGTGGTACGGCGGCGGAGCACGTACGCGCCCGCTCCCGCGAGCAGGGCGAGACCCGCGGCCGAGCCGGCGAGCGCGGCGGTGTCGCCCCCGCCCGACGCGGGCCGCTCACCGGCCGCCACACCGCCGCGCGGCACCGCCGAGGGGCGGCCCGTGGCCGGTACGGGGGACGGGGCTGCCGACCGGACGGGCTCGGCGGCCTTCGTGGGGTCCTGCGGCGCGGCCCGCTGGGGGCGGGCCGACGCCGCGGCGGCGGACCGGTCGGCCTTCGCCGAGGGCGCGTCGGAGGCGAAGGCGGCGGCGGACGGCGCGAGGACGGCGCAGAGCGTCGCGGCGACCAGCACGACGGAACGCGCGGAGGGACGGTGACTCATGGGAATGGCTCCATTCCAGCGGGAACTCGGTGGAGCCCGGGACCCCGGTGGCCGGGGTCCCGGGCTCGCTCCCAGGCTGGCGTGAAGTGATGAGGAACCTGTCAGGACGCTGTGGTCATCACATCAGCGCGTTCTCAGAGCGTGACCGGCGTCACCTGCGCGCCGGTCGCGCTCTGCGCCAGCCACTGCGTCCAGGTCAGGTTGAAGTCGGCGTAGCCGTTGTCGGCCGCCGCGTTGCCGCGCGGGGAGCCCGTGATCGTGACCGGGTCGCCCTGCTTGACGTAGTCGTAGAACCACTTGGCGTCCGCCAGCGACAGGTGCACGCAGCCGTGCGAGCCGCTGCTGTGACCGGGCCGGGGGTCGCCGGTGGAGTAGTGGAGATACGTGCCGGAGGCGGTGAGCTGGACGTCCCAGGGCAGCGTCAGGTCGTAGAAGTCCGGGTCCTTCTTGTCGCAGGTGATGTGCACGCTGCACGACGTCATACGGACCGTCTTCGCCTTGCCCACCACGGCCATGGTCCCGTCCCAGGAGGGCCAGTCCTTGCTGCCCGCGTCGATGGGGAGCGTACGGACGGTCCTGCCGTCGCGGGTCACCTTCATCGTGTGACCGGAGGCGGAGACGGTGGCCTCCGTGTCGCTGCCGACGGTGAAGCTGTGGTGGTACGCGTGGGTGCCGTAGCGGCCGTGGCCGTCGGTGACGCCGGTCAGCTCGGCGTCCAGGGTCACCTTCGTACCGCTCGGCCAGTACGAGGCGGGCCGCCAGTCGACCCGCTTGTCGCCGAACCAGTGCCAGGCCCCGTTGACCGGGACCGACGTGGTCAGTTTCAGCTGCTTCTCGATCCCGGCGCGGGCGGACGGCGCGACCGGGTCGGTGAAGTTCACCGAGACCGGCATCGCCACGCCGACGGTGGTGCCCGTCCGGGGGGTGATCGTGTCCAGCAGCATCGGCGGTCCGGCCGGCCGGGACGCCGATGCCGCGGGGCTCGCGCTCGGCGTCAGGGCGGCGTGAGTGGCGTGGGTCGCGGTCCGCGCGCCGGCGCCCGAGGCGGCGGCGCCGGTGGCGGAGCCCGAGGCGGAGGCGCTCGCCCCGCAGGCGGTCGCCCCCAGCAGCACCGCGGTGGTGGCCAGCGCGATGCCTATGCCGCCGCTCTTGATCCTGCCCCTGGCGATGCCCCTGCGCGTGCGCGTGCCCATTCCGTACTCCGCTCCGTCATGTGCCGTCATGTGTCCCAGGACCTGACATCCGCCCCCATAGCCGCCCCTCCACCCATAGAGACATGAACCATGGCAAAGCGGTTGCAAGGCGCACGTAAAGCAACGGCCAAAACGGCGGGTGCGGGCCCCTGAGGGCCCGCACCCGCCGTAGGACGATCCGGCGATCCGGTCGGTCAGACGTCCGCGATCGGGGCCCGTCCCTGCTCCTGCTTCTGCGCGACGGGCAGGAACGTGGAGATCACGAACTTGTAGAACGCGGCTCCGACCAGTCCGCCGACGAGCGGGGCGACGATCGGGATCCACCAGTAGAAGTTGCCGTACTGGTCCCGCCAGGCTGTGTCGTAGCCGGTGATGAAGCTCGCGAGACGGGGGCCGAAGTCACGGGCCGGGTTGATCGCGTATCCGGCGTCGGCGCCCCACGCCATGCCGATGGCGACCACGAGCAGACCCGTGATCAGCGCGCCGAGGTTGGCGCCGGGGGGCGTGTTCAGCAGGTCGGTGATGGCGAAGATGACCATCACCAGGAGCGCCGTACCGATGACCTGGTCGCGGAACGCGCCGTACTCACTGACCGGCAGCACCCCGTTGCCGGGGAGGGTGGAGAAGACCGTCTGGGTCTTGAACGTGTGCCCCGGGTCGAACTTCGCCAGGATCTCCGTGTAGTTCCAGCGCACGAGCAGCGCGGCGCAGAACGCGCCCAGCGTCTGGGCGAAGGCGTACGGCGCCACCTTGCGCCACGCGAAGCCGCGGAAGACCGCGAGGGACAGGGTCACCGCGGGGTTGAGATGGGCCCCGCTGACCCGGGCCGCCACGTACACACCGAGCATGACGCCGAAGCCCCACGCCCAGGCGATGCTGTCGTGGTCGCCGAGGTTCGGTGCCTGCACCTGCGCCACCACGCCGCATCCGAACATGATGAGGATGAACGTGCCGGCGAACTCCGCGGCCATCTCCCCGACGAGGGTGTTCCTCAATCCCTTTGCCATGAGCGCCTGCCTCCACCTAGTTCCGAGCCGCGGTCATGACCAAATAAGCATGAAACGGTCATGTCGGCAGGGCGGCGGAGGCATATGAGTGACTGTCGGCCCCAGGACGGCGACGGGGGCGTTCACCCGGGGCACTCGTGCGGGGCGGTCACCCGGGGCGGTCGCGCGTGAGGCCCGGCCGGAGCCGGGCCTCACGTGCGGCGCGGGGTCACTCGCCCTTGCGGGCGGCCCAGAACTCGTCGAAGGTCAGCAGGCCGTCACCGTTGGCGTCATGGGCGTTGATGACGGCCTGAGCCACGGTCTCGGTGACGTGGAAGTCACCGAGCTGCGCCATGGCGCTCTTGTACTCCACGGCCGTGATGAGTCCGTCGCCGTCGGCGTCGAACCGGTCGAATGCCTTACGCGCGTCGTCGATGTCCGCCACTGTGTCCGCCCCTTCGTTCATGCTGTGTTGACGGACCCAGATTATCCGCCCGCACTCACCCGAACGGCGGCAGCCCGGGCGGCGGGGGGCCGCGCGTCCCGGTCAGCCGCGCCAGGGGCGGTAGTGCGGGTTGTCCACGCACTCCGTCATGATCTCGACCTTCTTCTTCTTGTCCACCGGGCACGCGCCGACGATGTGTTCGCGGGCGATGCCCCCGATGAAGGCGACCTCTTCCTGGGACGCCCACTTGTGGGTGTTCCCGATGGTCTTGTTGACGTCGATCCCGCCGGGGGCGTCGACGTAGTAGTTGAAGCCGCTCCTCCACTGCTTGTAGAGGTCGTGGTCGAAGGTGGTGGAGACGTACGGCGAGTCCTGGTTGACGAGCACGTACTTCTCGATGTCGTACTGCCCGTCGAGCGGCGCCTTGGGGTGGAAGCCCTGTTCGAAGACGACGGCGGGCGCGCGGCCGTCGGCGCGGTACAGCTGCCGGCAGTCGGAGCGCCACGCGGGCTCGGGGGTGATCCTGCTCAGGTCGACCCGGCGGTCCGCCGCGGCGAACAGCGGGTCGTAGAGGACGGGACAGGACGCGGGGGCCGCCAGGGCGGCGGGGGCGGCTGCGGTCACGGCCGCGGGAGCGGCGGTACGGGGGGCGGCGGGCGCGGCCTCGGTGACCGAGGCGGGGACCAGTACGGCGGTGACGGACAGGGCGAGGGCGGCGGCCCGGCGCCGCAGACGAGTGGTGATCATGGGGAGCACCCTCCCGCCCGCACGGTGGCCGTAGGGGGACCGTCACCCGTACGGCGGCGTGTCCCTGTCGAACTCCTGCCATCAAATGGCGAGTTGTGGCCAAGGGATGTCACCCGGGTGGCGCAGGGAGAAGAGTGCGAGGGTGACGGAGTGAGTCCGTGGGGGAAGTGTCAGGGGACCTGGCGGTCGGCGACGCGCATCTCGAACCAGGTCGTCTTGCCCCGGGGCAGTAAATCCACGCCCCACCGGTCGGACAGCTTGTCCACCAGGAAGAGGCCGCGCCCGCTGGTGTCCATTTCCTGCACCGGCATCAGACAGGGCAGTCCGCGCGACGGGTCGCGCACCTCGATCCGGATCCAGCCACGGCGACGGACCATGCGTAAACCGAAGACCCGCGCGCCCGTGTGACGCACCGCGTTGCCCACGAGCTCGGAGACGAGCAGCACCGCTTGCTCGGCCGTCTGCGGGGAGAGGGCCCACTGGTGCAGCACCACCGTGTGGGTGATCTTCCGGGCGGCCGAGGCGGACTCCGGGCGGGACGGGAGCCGCACCTCGCCGTCCGTCGGATTGCCGTACAACTCCAGGGCTTTGAGCGCCTGTTCGTCCTCGGCGGCCGGAATCCAACGCGCAGCGGTCGCACTGCCGCGTTGCCGCGGCTGCTCCACACCCTCCAGGCCCGCCATGTCTCCCATCATGGCTGCCCGGAGCCGTCACCGGGGGCGTTCCGGGGGATTCAACCCCCCGGAATGAGTCATTCCAGACAGGGCGTCAGGCATATGCCCAAGGCACCCGACGTCCTCCGACAGCCACCCTGACCTGGGATGACAACCCGCATTCGGATGATCACCAACAGCGATCACGGCATTTTCCTTAAGGCCCTTTTAAGGTTGTGATAAGCCGTGCACGCGGTTGACGGAACAGGGAGACCGAGAGCACGAGAGCCCGGAAACGCGGGATCAGAGGAACCGCGCCTTGCCGGGGCCGTCCTCCACGAACGAGCGCATGCCGCGCTCCCGGTCCTCGGTCGCGAACAGGCTTGCGAACCAGGTGCGTTCGATCGCGAGGCCCGTCTCCAGGTCCGTCTCCAGACCCGCGTCCACGCTCTCCTTGGCCGCGCGCAGCGCGAGCGCGGGCCCCTGGGCGAGGGCGGCGGCCCACGCGTGCGCCTGCTCGTACACCTCGGCCGCCGGGACCACCCGGTCGACCAGACCGATCGCGAGGGCCTCGTCGGCCCGTACCTGACGGCCCGTGAAGATGAGGTCCTTGGCGCGGGAGGGGCCGATCAGCCGGGCGAGCCGCTGGGTGCCGCCGGCGCCCGGGATCAGCCCGAGCAGGATCTCGGGCTGGCCCAGCTTCGCGTTGTCGGCGGCGATCCGGTAGTCCGCGCAGAGCGTCAGCTCGCAGCCCCCGCCGAGCGC
Organism: Streptomyces sp. NBC_01317; assembly: GCF_035961655.1. Classification (NCBI taxonomy): domain Bacteria; kingdom Bacillati; phylum Actinomycetota; class Actinomycetes; order Kitasatosporales; family Streptomycetaceae; genus Streptomyces; species Streptomyces sp. NBC_01317. Next base: position 2,581,824 of record NZ_CP108393.1, read on the forward strand.
GTAGCCGGTGACGGCCGCGACGACGGGCTTGGGGATGCGGGCGACGGCGGTGAACGCCTCCTGGAGGGCCCGGGAGCGCAGGACCATGGCCGCGTGGTCCATGTCCCGCATCTCCTTGATGTCGGCGCCGGCCGCGAAGACCTTCTCGCCGCCGTACAGGATCACGGCCCGTACGTCGTCGCGCCGGCCGGCCTCCTCGGCCAGTTCGCGCAGCCGGTCCTGGATCGAGGCGTCCAGCGCGTTCATCGGGGGACGGTCGAGCCGGATCGTGCCGACGCCGTCGGAGACTTCGAGGTTCACGGTAGCCATGGGTGGCAGGTTAACGGGGATTAACGGCGGCGGGCCCGGTGCACTTGGTCACAGTGCGCCGGGCCCGGCCGTTCAGGCGGTGGGAGTGCTTGCGAGGCGACCTACTTCGTCCACTCCGCCCAGGACATGTTCCAGCCGTTGAGGCCGTTGTCCGGGGCGATCTGCTTGTCCTTCGAGTTCTTGACGATCACCACGTCGCCGATGATCGACTGCTCGAAGAACCACGCGGACGGGGTGCCGTTCTTGCCGCCGCCCCTGACGTCCCGCAGCCCCACGCAGCCGTGGCTGACGTTGGCGGAGCCGAACGTCCCCGAGGACGCCCAGTAGTTGCCGTGCACGAAGGTGCCGGAGGTGGAGAGCCGGATCGCGTGCGGCACGTCCTTGATGTCGTACTCGCCGCCGAAACCGACGGTCGCGCCGTTCATCCGCGTGACCTCGTACTTCTCACTCATCACCATCTGGCCGTTGTACGTGGTGGTCGACGGCGCGCCCGCGGTGATCGGGATGTTCTTGATCTGCTTGCCGTCCCGCACGACCTTCATCGTGTGGGCGCTCGCGTCGACCGTCGAGACCTGGCTGCGGCCGATGGTGAACGAGAACGACTTGGCCTGCTCGCCGTAGACCCCGGGGCGTCCCTCGACCCCGTCGAGGTTGAGCTCGACGGTCACCTTCGTGCCCGCGGCCCAGTACTTCTCAGGCCGGAAGTCCAGCCGGTCGTTGCCGAACCAGTGACCCTCGACCGGTACGGACGGCTCCGCCGTCACCGTGATGGCCTTCTCCACGGCGTCGGGCTCGGTGATGCCCCGGGAGAAGTTGATCGACACCGGCATGCCGACGCCGACGGTCGAACCGTTCTCCGGCGTGTACTGGCCGATGAAGGTGTTCTGCGGCACGAGCGTCGTGAAGGTGGTGTCCTTGGCGGACTCCCGGCCGTCGGCGTCCTTGGCTATCGCGTGCACCTTGTACTTGGTCGAGCCGGCGAGGTGCTGGGTCGGTTCCCAGTCGGCGCCGTCGGCGGTCAGCTTGCCCTCGACCTCGTTGCCCTTGTCGTCCTTGACGGTGACCGAGGTCAACTTGCCCCGGTCGGCGGAGACCTTGAGGACCCCCGTGGTCGCGACCGCCTTGGAGCCGTCCTTCGGCGCGACCGTCACGACCGCGACGGACGCCGCGTTCTCCACCGAGGCCGCACCCTTGCCGCCGCCCTTGCCGGCGGAGGCACCCTTGTCGGAGCCGTCGTCCCCGCCCCCGCACGCGGTGACCACCAGGAGCACTCCTCCCAGCGCCAGCGCCAGCAGTCCGCGCTTCCCGCGCCCCCGCCGTCCGTCCGGTCGCCGGCCCCGCGGACCGCGGACCGGTCCCGCCGATGTCCCCGGTATCCCTGAAGTCCCCGATATCGGCAAGCCGTTCACCATGGTCGTCTCCCCTCGCACGGCCTGGCCCCGCCACGGCCCGCACTCTCGCGCGCCGATTGCCCGCGCCCAGCGTCAGACAATCACATCGCAAGCATGGGGAAGATCTCGTGATTGTCACCGTTCCGTCCCAACGGGTGCAGGTCAGCGGAGTGCGGAGCCCTTCCTCCACTCCGTCCAGTCCATGTTCCAGCCGCCAAGTCCGTTGTCGGGAGCCACGATCCGGTCACGTGAGTGGACGACCTCCACGACGTCACCGATCAGGGTCCGGTCGAAGAACCACCCCGCCGGGGTCTCCTCGCCGCCGCCCTTGACGTCCAGCAGCCCGACACACCCGTGGCTGACGTTGGCGGAGCCGAACGTGGCAGGCGCGGCCCAGTAGTTGCCGTGCAGGAAGGTGCCCGAGGTCGTGAGCCGGATCGCGTGCGGCACGTCCTTGATGTCGTACTCCCCGCCGAAACCGACCGTCCTGCCGTCCATGCGGGTGACGTCGTGCAGCTCCGTGACGACCATCTTCCCGTTGTACGTGGGGGTCTTGGCGGCGCCCGCCGTGATCGGCAGGGTCGAGAGCAGCTCGCCGTCCCGCCGTACCTCCATCGTGTGTTTCTCCGCGTCCACCAGGGAGATCTGCGAGCGGCCCACGGTGAAGCCGGTCGTCCGCTCCTGGATGCCGAGGACACCCGGGGCGCCCTCGACGTCCCGCAGCCGCACCGCGACGGTGACCTCGGTGCCCGGGGCCCAGTACTCCCGTGGCCGGAAGTCGAGCCGCTCGTCGCCGAACCAGTGGCCGACGACCTCCACCGGCGGGTCGGCGGTGACCTCGATGGCCCGCTCGACGGCCGCGCGGTCCCGGATCGCCCGGTTGAAGTCGAACGAGACGATCATCCCGGCGCCGACGGTGGAGCGGTTCTCGGGCGAGAAGTAGCCGATGAAACGGTCCTGGGGAACGGCCGTCGTGAAGGTGCTGTGCCGGGCGGAGCGCCGCCCCGCGCCGTCCACGGCGACCGCGTCGACGCTGTACTTGGCCGAGGGCGCGACCCGCGCGCCGCTTCCCGGGCGCCAGGTCCGGCCGTCCGGGGAGATACGGCCCGGCAGCTCGGTGCGCCGCGCGTCCTCGACCCGCGCCACCGTGACGCGCTCGATACGGCCGTCCGGCACCCTCACCTCGATCCGCCCGGACACCCGGACGGACTTCGCGCCGTCCTCGGGGGTGATCCGGATCGTGTCGCCCGGGGCCCCCGACTTCCCTTCGGGCAGGCTTCCGCCACTGGTGCATCCCACGAGGCCGGCCAGGGCCGCCACCAGTCCTGCTCCTGCCAGAGCGACGGCCGTGCCGGTCCCTGCCCGCTTCAGTACGTGTCTCACGTCCCGCCCAACGACCACCCCCCTCCGGGGGAAACGTGAGGGCGGGGTCTCATGAGGGAAGAACAGAGGGAGGACCACGCGAGGAGAGCCACGGCCGGGACGCCGTGCGCACCGATCCGCGAGGCCGACGAGCCGCGGGAGGCCGGTCAGGTGACGAGCGCAGCCGAGCAGGAGGCAGTGCGGGAATCGGTGCGGGAGAGGGGGAGAGCGGAGACCGGCATACGCCGCCTGGACGTGTGGCCCGGGGCGGCCACCCCGCTCGGGGCGCGCTACCGCGTCGGGCCCGACGGCGTCGCGGGCACCAACTTCGCGCTCTGGGCCGGGGGCGCCGAGGCCGTCGAGGTGTGCCTCTTCGACGACGGCCCGCGCGGTCCCGGGACGATCGAGACCCGGCTGCCGCTGACCGAGCTGACCCATGAGATCTGGCACGGCTTCGTGCCCGGCGTCCGCCCTGGCCAGCGGTACGGCTTCCGGGTCCACGGCCGCTGGGACCCCTGGACCGGCGCCCGCTGGAACCCGGCGAAGCTGCTGCTCGACCCGTACGCCCGCGCGGTCGACGGCGACTTCCGGCTGCCGCCCGAGGTCTACGGCCATGTGCGCGACTGGCCGCAGCGGCAGGTCGCCGACACCGTCCGCGACGAGCGCGACTCCGCCCCGTACGTCCCCAAGGGCGTGGTGGTCCACGACGACGCGCCCGACGACGAGTGGGCCGACGACCGCCGCCCGAAGACCCCCTGGGCCGACTCCGTCATCTACGAACTGCACGTGAAGGGCTTCACCAAGCTCCACCCCGGCATCCCGGAGGAGCTGCGCGGCACGTACGCGGGCCTGGCCCATCCCGCCGCGATCGACCACCTCCAGCGGCTCGGCGTGACCGCCGTCGAGCTGCTCCCGGTGCACCAGTTCGCCCATGAGGACCACCTGTTGCGCCGGGGCCTGCACAACTACTGGGGCTACAACTCGATCGGCTACTTCGCCCCGCACGCGGGGTACGCGGCGGGCGGCACCCGGGGCCAGCAGGTCGAGGAGTTCAAGGAAATGGTCCGCGCCCTGCACGCGGCGGGCATCGAGGTCATCCTGGACGTGGTCTACAACCACACCGCCGAGGCCGGCGAGCAGGGCCCGACCCTCTCCCTGCGGGGCATCGACAACCGCGGCTACTACCGCCTCCAGTCCGACCCCCGCGCCTACACGGACTACACGGGCTGCGGCAACACCCTCCACGTCGTCCAGCCGCACGTCCTGCGCCTGATCACCGACTCGCTGCGCTACTGGGTCACGGAGATGGGCGTCGACGGCTTCCGCTTCGACCTGGCGGCGGCCCTGGCCCGCTCCATGCACGACGTCGACATGCTGTCGCCGTTCCTCGCGGTGATCGCCCAGGACCCGGTGCTGCGCCGGGTGAAGCTGATCGCGGAGCCGTGGGACGTCGGCAACGGCGGCTACCAGGTGGGGGCCTTCCCGCCGCTGTGGACGGAGTGGAACGACCGGTACCGCGACGCCGTACGGGACTTCTGGCGCGGCGCGCTGCCCGACGTGAGGGATCTCGGCTACCGGCTGTCCGGGTCCAGCGACCTGTACGCGTGGGGCGGCCGGCGGCCGTACGCCTCCGTCAACTTCATCACCGCCCACGACGGCTTCACCCTGCGCGACCTGGTGTCGTACGAGCACAAGCGCAACGAGGCGAACGGCGAGGACAACCGGGACGGGACGAACGACAACCGCTCCTGGAACTGCGGGGTGGAGGGCGAGAGCGACGACCCGGCCGTCAACACCCTCCGGCGGCGCCAGCTGCGCAACCTGCTCACCACGCTGCTGGTGTCGACGGGTGTGCCGATGCTGGTCGCGGGCGACGAGATGGGCCGTACGCAAGGGGGCAGCAACAACGCCTACTGCCAGGACAACGCGGTCAGCTGGCTCGACTGGTCGCTGCTGGACCAGCCGGGCGCGCACGGCCTGTACCGGCTGACGCGCCGCCTGCTGGCGCTGCGGCACGCGCATCCCGTCCTGCGCCGCCGAGCCTTCTTCTCCGGCCGGCCGCAGGCGCCCGACGGGCTGGCGGACCTCGCGTGGTTCACCCCGCGCGGTACGGAGATGACGGACGACGACTGGTACGCGCCGGCCTCGACGCTCGGGCTCTTCCTCTCCGGGCGGGACATCCCGGGGCGGGACGCGCGGGGCGAGAAGATCACGGACGACAGCTTCCTCACGGTCCTGCACGCGGGTCCGGAGCCGGTGGAGTTCGTCCTGCCGGGCCCGCCGTGGGCGGAGGCGTACGAACTGGTCGTGGACACCTCGCTGGAGGAGCAGACGGAGGAGCCGGGCACGGTCCACGAGGGAGGGGCGGGTGTGACGCTGCCGGGGAGGTCGGTGCTGCTGTTCCGGGTGCGGGCGGAGCCGGGTGCCACCGGGTGAGGGCCCCGGCGGAGCCGGGTGTCGGGAAAACCACATGAGCGATGTCAGTGGTGAACCGTAGGCTCGCCCCTGATGCCCGAAAAACATGCAGCCACCAAGGAACGGTCCACCGCGCAGTCCCTGCTGCGACTGTGGCCCTACGTGCGACCCGTACGCCACCGCCTCGCAGGTGCGGCTTTTGTCGCGATCGTCGCGTCCTGCCTCGGCCTGGTCTTCCCCCTGATCCTCAAGTGGATGGTGGACGGCCCGGTCACCGACCGGGACACCGGCGGCATCTGGCGGGGAGCGCTGTACCTGCTGCTCCTGGGGATCGCCGAGGCGGTGCTGTTCGGGTTCCGGCGGTGGCTGGTGGCGCGCCCGCTGGCCGGGGTCGAGGCGTCGATGCGCGCCGACCTCTACCGGCACCTGCAACGGCTCCCGGTCGCCTTCCACGACCGCTGGCCGTCGGGGCAGCTGCTCTCGCGCGGTACGACGGACCTGATGCTGCTGCGGATGTTCTTCGCGTTCCCGCTCACGTTCCTGTTGGTCAACGCGGTCACGATCCTGGCCGGCTTTGTGATCCTGCTCATGCAGGAGTGGTCGCTCGGGCTGGTGCTGCTCGCTCCCGTCGTGCCGCTGGTCGTCCTCTGCTCGCTCTTCGAGTCGCGGTACACCGCGGTCGCCCGGCAGGCGCAGGACCAGGTCGGGGATCTGACGACGGTGGTCGAGGAGGGTGTGCTCGGCATCCGGATCATCAAGGGCTTCGGCCGGCATCGCAGCCAGTCCCGCGCCTTTCACGCGCTCGCCGGGACGCTGCGGACCACCGAGCTGGCCAAGGCCCGGCTGCTGGCGGCCATCTGGGCGCTGATCATGACGCTCCCGGAGCTGGCCATCGGCGCGGCGCTGGTGCTGGGCACGATCCAGGTGGCGGACGGTGACCTGTCGGCGGGCACGCTGGTGGCGTTCCTGTCGACGGCGCTGGCGCTGCGGTGGCCGGTGGAGTCGCTGGGGTTCCTGCTGGCGATGAGCCAGGAGTCGGCGACGGCGACCGAGCGATTCTTCGAGGTGATGGACGTACCGGAAGAGGTCGAGGACGACGCCGACGCGGCGGGTACGGGGAGCGCGGCGCCGGAGGGCGCGGGCGGGCTGCGGTTCGAGGGGGTGTCGTTCCGCTATCCGGACGCCGAGGCGGACTCCGTGCCCGTACTGGACCGGATCGACCTGCACATCAGGCCGGGCGAGACGATGGCGCTGGTCGGGGCGACCGGTTCCGGCAAGACGACGCTGACCGCGCTGGTCCCCCGGCTGCACGAGGTGACGGCGGGGCGGATCACGCTCGACGGCCAGGACGTCGGGCTGATGCCGCGCGCACGGCTGCGGGAGCTGGTGTCGGTGGCGTTCGAGGAGCCGACGCTGTTCTCGGCGAGTGTCGGGGAGAACGTGCTGATGGGCGCGGAGGGCGCGGGCGAGGAGGCCCTGGGGCGGGCGCTGGACGTGGCCCAGGCCGGGTTCGTGAAGGATCTGCCGGAGGGTACGGCGACCCAGGTCGGCGAGCAGGGTCACAGCCTCTCGGGGGGCCAGCGCCAACGGCTCGCGCTGGCGCGGGCGGTGGTGGGACGGCCGCGCTTCCTGGTGCTGGACGATCCGCTCTCGGCGCTGGACGTGCACACGGAGGCGCTGGTGGAGGCTGCCCTGCGGCGGGTGCTGCGGGAGACCACCGCGCTGGTGGTGGCGCACCGGCCTTCGACGGTGCTGCTGGCGGACCGGGTGGCGCTGATCTCGGGGGGCCGGATCACGGCGGTCGGCACGCATCAGGAGCTGCTGCGGAGCAGTGAGGAGTACGCGTGGCTGATGTCGGGCGCGAGCGCGGGAGCGGGGGCCGCCGAAGCGCTGGAGGCTGCACAGGCCGCCGAGGTTGTCGAGGCCGCTGAGGCCATGGAGGCTGTTGAGGCCGCGGAGGAGAACGCCCGATGAGTACGTCCACCTCGACCGGTACGGACACGGGCGGCGGGCAGCCCGCGGACGGCACCGCCACTGCCGTCACCGCCGCCGCGCCCTCCCTCACGAAGGCTCCGTCGTCCGGCGACCCCTTCGACCGTGACGCCCTGCCCGCTCCCCCGCGCGCCACCGGCACCCTGCTGCGCTCGCTGCTGCGCGCCCACCGCCCCCGGGTGATCGTGGCCACGCTGCTCCTGCTGCTCCAGCAGGCCGCGTCCCAGGCGGGCCCGCTGCTCGTCGCGTACGCCATCGACCGGGGGGTGCCGGCGTTCCGCGACGGCGACCACGGTCCCGTCGTCGCCGTCGGGGCCGGGTATCTGATCTGCGCGCTGGGCTCGGGCGGCTTCCAGTGGGCGTTCATCCTGGCCTCCGCGCGGATCAACCAGGACGTGCTCCTCGACCTGCGCGGCCGGATCTTCCGCCACGCCCAGGCGCTGAGTGTGGACTTCCACGAGCGCTACACCTCGGGCCGGCTGATCTCCCGGTCGACCACGGACGTGGAGTCGCTGCGGGAGCTGCTCAGCGAGGGCCTCCAGGAACTCATCGCGGTGGTACTGGCGTTCGTCTACATCTCGGCGATGCTGCTCTACCTGGACCTGGGGCTCGGCGCGCTGGCCGTGATCTCGTTCGTGCCGCTGTATCTGCTCGTACGGCTCTACCAGAAGCGGGCGGGCCGGATCTTCGGCATCCGCTCGACCGCGATCGCCGCCGTCATCGTGAAGTTCGCGGAGACGATGAACGGCATCCGGCCGGTGCAGGCCTTCCGCCGCGAGCGCGCCAACGACGCGGACTTCGAGCGGCTCAACGACCGGCACCGGCTCAGCAACGGCGACGCCCTGCTGGAGATGGCCCGTTACGTCGTCGGCTCCCGGCTCGTCGCGAACGTGGCGGTCGCCGGGATCGTGCTCTGGGGCGCGTACCGGGTGGCGGACGGCACGCTGGCGCTGGGGGTGCTGGCCGCGGCGGTGCTCTACCTGCGGCGGCTGTACGACCCGATCGACCGGCTCGGGATGTTCCTCAACTCGTACCAGTCGGCGGCGGCTTCCCTGGAGAAGATCGCGGGGCTGCTGGCCCAGACGCCCTCGGTGCCGGAGGCCGCGTCGCCGCGTCCGCTGCCGGCCCTCGCGGGCGATCTGCCGGGCCGCGAGGTCGTCTTCGACGGGGTGAGCTTCTCGTACCGTACGGGCGGTGAGATCCTGCCGCGCTTCGACCTGACCCTCCCGGCCGGCCAGACGGTCGCGGTCGTCGGCTCGACGGGCGCGGGCAAGTCCACGCTCGCCAAGCTGCTGGCGCGCTTCTACGACCCGACGGAGGGCCGCGTCCTGCTCGACGGGGTCGACCTGCGCGAGCTGGACACCCCCGAACTGCGGCGCGGGATCGTGATGGTGACGCAGGAGGCGTTCCTGTTCTCCGGCACGGTCGCGGAGAACATCGCGATCGGCCGCCCGGACGCGACCCGCGAGGAGATCGAGGGGGCGGCGAGGGCCATCGGGGCGCACGAGTTCATCGCGACGCTGCCGGACGGGTACGACACGGACGTCCGCAAGCGGGGCGGCCGCATCTCCGCGGGCCAGCGCCAGTTGGTGGCCTTCGCGCGGGCCCTGCTCGCCGACCCGGCGGTGCTGATCCTCGACGAGGCGACCAGTTCGCTGGACATCCCGGGCGAGCGGGCGGTGCAGCGGGCGATGGACACGGTCCTGCGCGGCCGTACGGCGGTGGTGATCGCCCACCGCCTCTCGACGGTCGAGATCGCGGACCGGGTGCTGGTGATGGAACACGGCCGCGTCGTGGAGGACGGCCGCCCGGCGGACCTCGTGGCGGGCACGGGCCGCTTCGCGGGCCTGCACCGCGCGTGGCGCGACAGCCTGGCGTGACGCCGGGGCGCGTCCGGGCGGCTCTTCGCGGTCCTGCCACACCCGTCACCCCGCCTCGCCGCGTGGTCGGACCGGCCACGTGCGTCCCGTACAGCGTCCGGCCGGGGTCGCCGCGAGCGGCAGGGGAGGTTCCACGGGTGCGCGCCCTGGCCCCCTGCGGCCCGGCCGCGGCCGCCCGGCGTCCGGTCCGGGGCACGGAATGCGCCACAGTTCGAGTGGGCCGCGCGTGCGTTCGCTTTCCCGTGGTCAACACTGTGTTCATCGATGACACATTCGAGTTTGGCCGGGACGAAGTCCGGCAGGTCGGGGCGGGGAGAACCTGCGGCGGCATCGCGGTGATCACCGGCGAAACGTCCGCTTAACGAACAGGGCCTTTCGGGCACCGGACGATTTCCGGCCAACTTCTTGACGCGGTCCTGACAGACGGGTGCCCCGACTGCGACTCTTCCCCCGTTCTCCGCACCACCGGTACGGCGTCACTTCGTACCGCAGCATTCGCTCCGCAGGCTCTGCCCGGGCTGCTCACCGTGCGGCCCGGTACCCCCATCGCAGAAGGAGTTCGCGTGAGACCCACGCCCAGCCGTCGTGCCACCGCGACCGGCGCTCTGATCGCCGCAGCAGCTCTTCTCACCGTCGGTGTGCAGGCAGGTACCGCCACCGCACAGCCCGACAGCGCCCCCAAGGCACCGGTCGCCGGCAAGGCGGACCCCGGTGCGCTGCCGCGCGATCTCTCCCCCGCCCAGCGCACCGCGCTGATAAAGGCGGCCGACGCTTCCAAGGCGGAGACCGCCAAGGAGCTCGGCCTGGGCGCACAGGAGAAGCTCGCGGTCCGTGACGTCGTGCAGGACGTCGACGGCACCACGCACACCCGCTTCGAGCGCACCTACGCGGGCCTGCCGGTCCTCGGCGGTGACCTCATCGTCGAGGAGACGAAGGCGGGGAAGACCGAGTCGGTCACGAAGTCGTCGAAGGCCGTTCTGAAGAACGTCGACCTCTCCGCGGACGTCACCCCGGCCGTCGCCGAGAAGCAGGCCCTCGGCCTCGCCGTGGCGGACGGTTCGAAGAAGACCGCCGCCGAGCGCGCCCCGCGCAAGGTCGTCTGGGCCGCCAACGGCACCCCGACCCTGGCGTACGAGACGGTCGTCGGCGGGCTCCAGCAGGACGGGACCCCGAACGAGCTGCACGTGATCACGGACGCGGCCACCGGCAAGAAGATCTTCGAGTACCAGGGCGTCGACAACGGCGTGGGCAACACGCAGTACAGCGGCCAGGTCACCCTCGGGTCCCTCCAGTCGGGCTCGACCTGGAACCTGACCGACTCCACGCGCGGCAGCCACAAGACGTACAACCTCAACCGGGGTACGTCGGGCACCGGCACCCTCTTCTCGGGCCCCGACGACGTCTGGGGCAACGGCGTCGCCTCCAACACGGAGACCGCGGGCGCCGACGCCGCCTACGGTGCCGCGGAGACGTGGGACTACTTCAAGAACGTGCACGGGCGCACCGGCATCCGCGGTGACGGAGTCGGCGCGTACTCCCGCGTGCACTACGGCAACAACTACGTCAACGCGTTCTGGCAGGACAGCTGCTTCTGCATGACGTACGGCGACGGCTCGGGCAACGCGAAGCCCCTCACGTCCATCGACGTGGCGGCCCACGAGATGTCCCACGGCGTCACCGCCAACACCGCCGGCCTGATCTACAGCGGTGAGTCGGGCGGCCTCAACGAGGCCACCTCCGACATCTTCGCCGCGGCCGTCGAGTTCTACTCCAACCAGCCCGCGGACCCCGCGGACTACCTGGTCGGCGAGAAGATCGACATCAACGGCAACGGCACCCCGCTGCGCTACATGGACAAGCCGAGCAAGGACGGCGCGTCCAAGGACGCGTGGTACTCGGGCCTCGGCGGCATCGACGTCCACTACTCCTCGGGTCCGGCGAACCACTTCTTCTACCTGCTCTCCGAGGGCAGCGGCGTCAAGACCATCAACGGCGTCACCTACGACTCGCCGACCTCGGACGGCCTGCCGGTGACCGGCATCGGCCGGGCCAAGGCCGAGCAGATCTGGTTCAAGGCGCTCTCCACGAAGTTCGGCACCTCGACGAACTACGCGGCCGCCCGTACCGGCACGCTCGCGGTCGCCAGTGACCTCTACGGCGGCACGAGCAGCGTCGAGTACAAGGCCGTGCAGGACGCCTGGGCCGCCATCAACGTCGGCACCCGCTCGGGCACCCCGCCGCCGGACCCGAGCAAGGTCTTCGAGTCCACCACCCAGGTCGCCATCCCGGACAACGGCGCCGCGGTGACCTCGACGGTCAACGTCACCGGCATCACGGGCAACGCGCCCACCAACCTCCAGGTCAGCGTGGACATCACGCACACCTGGCGCGGTGACCTGGTCATCGACCTGGTGGCCCCGGACGGCACGGCCTACCGTGTCAAGGCGGCCAGCAGCGGCGACTCGGCGGACAACGTGGTCGAGACGTACACCGTGAACGCCTCCTCGGAGGTCGCCAACGGTGCCTGGAAGCTCAAGGTCCAGGACGTCGCGGCGGCGGACACCGGCCGGATCAACAGCTTCAAGCTCCAGTTCTGACCCGTAGCACCTGAAGGAAAAAGTGCCGCCCGGAGTGTGATCACTCCGGGCGGCACTTCGCTGTGCGACAGGACTCCGCCGCGGGCTAGTTGGGGTTGCCCGCGTTCGTCAGCGTCTCCCACGCGACGAACAGGTTGTTGGTGCCGGAGGGCCGCTGCCGCTCGGTGAGCGTCTGGGTGTTGGCCATCGCCACCCCGTGGAGCGTGTTCAGGGTGTTGAACCCGACCTCGGTGATCGGGCCGAGGCCGCGGACCACACTGCCGCCGCACAGGTTCGACGGGACGGGCTGCGCCTGGATCTCGTACCGGGACTGGAAGCCCAGCGCCTGCCGCAGCCGCTCGCCGACCTGCGGGTACAGGTCCTGCCCCTGGAGGCGCGCGGTCTCCAGGACGTGCGAGACCGACGAGATGCCGTAACCGGTGTGGACGAAGTCCCGGCAGGTCTCCTGGGTGAGACCCGTCATCGCCGAGCCGAACGTGCTCTGGCCCTGCCAGTAACTGACGATCTTCGCCGTGGTGTTGAGGTTCTGGCTCGGGACCGTCTTCGGCAGCGCGCCGTCCGACGCCAGGTAGATGTAGGCCGGCACCCGGGTCAGGTAGCGGCTGATCGAACTGTCGTACGCGGCCTTGTCGTTGAGGTAGACGGCGATGCTGGTGGACGCCTCCACCATCGTCAGCTCCCAGTTCCCGTTGGAGTTGGAACCGGCGAGGAGCTTCGGCAGGTAGACGTTGCGCAGCATCGTGTCGAACCGGCCCGAGTTGGCCCAGTTGCCGCGCACGTACTTGATGATCTCCGCGGCCTTGGGCCAGGACGAGCCCGCCCAGCCGGTCTGGAGGGGCGCGTTGGAGTTGGTGTGGTCCTTGATGGTGCCGGACCAGGCGTCCATGAGCTGGATCGCCTTCTGCGCGTAGGCGTCGTCGCGCGTGATGTACCAGATCAGCGCGTCGGTGTACGCGGCGATCGCGTCCTCACGCTCGTCCGTGCAGCCGTTGTTGGGATTGGAGTACGAACCGCACTCGACGGTCGCGCGGGGCTTGGCGGTACGGGACAGGGACGCGTACTTGCTCGCGACCATCTGGTCGTACGCGGCCTTCCAGGGCTGCGCCCCGGCCTGCACCTTGCTCCGTACGAAGTCGAGCTGTGCGGTGTTGAGGTTCACGCCGGGGTGCGTGAAGGCCGCCGGGGCGGCGGCGACGGCCGGGGCGGCGACCGCGGCCGTCACCTCCTCCGGGGCCTTGGCGGAGGCGGGAGCCATGAAGACGCCGGCGGTGACGCCGGCCAGGGCGGCGGAGAGTCCGAGGACTCTCGCGATGTGTCCGGGGCGCATGTGGGGGGCCTTCCGGGTCAGTGGAGGTCCTCAACTCGGTTCACCCATGTGAACTTGGGGTGAAGTTGTGAACCCTGTTGGAACGAGGAACTTAGGACCAACACATGAACACGTCAAGGTCTGGACCTATGCTGATCACCTGGGCCGCTCCCGAGCCCCCCACGCGGGCCGCCGGTCAGCCGGGCAGCTGCCAGAGCTGGTTGGCCGCGCCGGTGCAGCTCCAGATCTGGAGCTTGGTGCCGTTGGCGGTGCTGGGTCCCGTCACATCCAGGCAGCGCCCGGACTGCGGGTTGACCAGCGTGCCGTTCGCGGCCTTCTGCCACTGCTGCGAGCCGGTCCCGTTGCAGTCGTAGATCTGCACCGGCGTCCCGTTGGCCGTGCCGGCCGCGGCCACGTCGAGGCACTTGCCGAGGCCCCGGATCGTGCCGTCCTGGGACACCGTCCAGTTCTGGGCGGAGCTGCCGTTGCAGTCATAGATCTGTACGGCCGTGCCGTTGGCGGAACTTGCCGCGTTGATGTCCGCGCACTTGCCGCCGTACCCGGTGATCCGCCCGCTCGGCGACGTGGGCGGGTCGGTGGGCGGCGTGCCGCCGCCGGGGCCGGGGACGACCGGGTTCTCGGCGTTGGTCAGGGTCTCCCAGGCGACGAACAGGTTGTTGGTGCCGGAGGGCCGCTGCCGCTCGGTGAGCGTCTGGGTGTTGGCCATCGCGATGCCCTGGCGGGTGTGCAGGGCGTTGAAGCCGACCTCGGTGACCGCCGCGAGGCCACGGGTGAGCGAGCCGCCGCACAGGCTGGACGGGACGGGCTCGGCCTGGAGTTCGTACTTCGCCTGGAAGCCGAGCGCCTGCCGCAGCCGCTCGCCGACCTGCGGATACAGGTCCTGCCCCTGGAGGAGGGCGGTCTCCGCCACGTGCGAGATGGAGGAGATGCCGTAACCGGTGTGGACGAAGTCCCGGCAGGTCTCCTGGGTGAGACCGTTCATCGTGGAGCCGAAGGTGTTGGCCCCGAACCAGAATCCGACGATCTGGTCCCGGGTGGTGAGGTTCTGGCTCGCCACCGTCCTCGGCAGCGCGCCGTCCGAGGAGAGGTAGACGAAGGCGGGGACGCGCTCCAGGTAGTGGCCGATCGCGCGGTCGTAACTCGCCCTGTCCTCAAGGAAGACGGAGATGCTGACCGCCGCCTCCAGCATGGTCAGGTCCCAGTTCCCGGTGCGGTTGGAGCCGTTCACCAGCTTCGGGAGGTAGACGTCGCGCAGCATCGTCGAGAACCGGGCGGAGTTGGGCCAGTTGCCGTAGGCGTACTTGATGATCTCGGCGGCCTTGGGCCAGGACGAGCCGGCCCAGCCCGTCTGGAGCGGCGCGTTGTCGTTGGTGTGGTTCTGGATCGAGCTGGACCAGGCGTCCATCAGCTCGATCGACTTGCGCGCGTAGCGCTCGTCACGCGTGATGTACCAGGCGAGCGCGTCGGTGTAGGCGGCGATCGCGTCCTCCCGCTCGTCCGTACAGCCGTTGTTGGGGTTCGAGACCGGCCCGCACTCCACGACCGCGCGGGGCTTGGCGGTACGGGACAGGGACGCGTACTTGCTCGCCATCATCTGGTCGTACGCGGCCTTCCAGGGCTGCGCCCCGGCCTGCACCCTGCCGCGCACGAAGTCGAGTTGCGCGGTGCTGAGGTTCACCCCGGGGTGGGTGAAGACGGCGGGCGCGGCGGCGACGGCCGGGGCCGTGGCGGGGGCCGCCCGCACGGGCGCGGCGGTGGCCGGCGCCATGAGGGCGGTGACGGTGACCGCCGTCAGGGCGGCGGCGAGTCCGAGAACTCTGGGGATGATCCGAGGGCGCATGGGGGATGCCTTCCGGTCGGCGTAACCAGGTCACCAGGGCGGGGAACCCTTGTTGAACGCTGAACGTAAAGCGATCCTCATGAGCACGTCAAGGTCTAGACCTATGGGCCCACTGGGCGCACGCCGAGGGCCGGGCTCCGCGGAACCCGGCCCTGACCAGCGAGAATCTCAAAGCCCGCGCGTCAGCGCATCAGCACCCCCGCGCCGTCCCCCGCCGTCTCCGCGGGCAGGGCCACCAGCCCCAGCTCCGCGCTCGTGGCGAGCAGCGGGTGCGCCGGCAGGACCCGGACCGTGTAGCCGTACGGGCCCGTGCGGTCCAGGGAGAGCGGCCCCTCGTACACCCAGCGCCCCTCGGGATCGGGGCCGCCGGCCGGCTTGAGCGGGAAGGTCTGCGCGTCCGCGATCGCGTCGTCGGAGCCGACCCGCCCGGCCACCGCCTGCACCTCCACCTCGTCGGGGCGCAGGTCGCCGAGGCCGATCCGGACGCGCAGGGCGAGGGTCGAGCCCAGCTCCGCCGTACCGCCGGCCGTGGTCTCCACCGACGCCGTGGCGGACGGGACCGTCTCGACGTGGTCCACCGACACGTGCGGCCACAGGGCCCGCGCCCGGCCCTTCCACTCGGCCAGTTCGGTCGCGGTGGCGGCGTCCAGGGCGCGGTGGGCGCGGGCGGCGGGCGCGTACAGCCGCTCCACGTAGTCACGCACCATCCGTCCCGCGAGCACCTTCGGCCCCAGCGTGATCAGCGTGCGGCGGACCATCTCGATCCACCGGCCCGGCAGCCCCTCGCCGTCGCCACTGCCCCCGTCACCGCCGTCCCGGCGGTCCCGGTCGTAGAAGCGCGGCGCGACCCGGTCCTCGATCAGCTCGTAGAGCGCGCCCGCCTCCAGGTCGTCCCTGCGGTTCTCGTCGGCGGTCACCCCGTCCGCCGTGGGGATGGCCCAGCCGAAGTCCGGCTCGAACCATTCGTCCCACCAGCCGTCCAGCACCGACAGGTTGAGGCAGCCGTTGAGCGCGGCCTTCATCCCGCTGGTCCCGCATGCCTCCAGGGGCCGCAGCGGGTTGTTCAGCCAGACGTCGCAGCCCGGGTAGAGCTTCTTCGCCATCCGCATGCCGTAGTCCGGCAGGAAGACGATCCGGTGGCGCACCCGCATGTCGTCGGCGAACCGCACCAGTTCCTGCACCAGCCGCTTGCCGCCGTCGTCCGCCGGATGCGCCTTGCCCGCGACGACGATCTGGACGGGCCGCTCGGGGTGGAGCAGCATCGCCCTGAGCCGGTCGCGGTCGCGCAGCATCAGGGTGAGGCGTTTGTACGAGGGGACCCGGCGGGCGAAGCCGATGGTCAGGACGTCCGGGTCCAACACGCCGTCGATCCAGCCCAGTTCGGCCTCCGCCGCGCCCCGCTGGAGCCAGGACGCGCGCAGCCGCTCCCGTACCTCCTCGACCAACTGCCCGCGCAGCGACCTCCGTACGGCCCAGATGTCGGCGTCCGGGATGTCCTCCACCGAGTCCCAGCGGGGCTCGCCGCCCACGGACAGGGCGTGTTCGGCCCGTTCGGTGCCGATCCGCTCGGCGCCCAGCCGGGCGACCTCGGGCGCGACCCAGGTCGGCGCGTGCACCCCGTTGGTCACGGAGCCGATCGGCACCTCCTCCGGGTCGAAGCCCGGCCACAGCCCGGAGAACATCTCGCGGCTGACGGCGCCGTGCAGGGTGGAGACCCCGTTGGCCCGCTGGGCGAGCCGCAGCCCCATCACGGCCATGTTGAAGAGGTGGGGCTGGCCGCCCGGGTAGGTCTCCAGGCCGAGGGCGAGGATCCGCTCGGCGTCCACCCCGGGCAGCTCGCCGTCGTCGCCGAAGTGGTGCGCGATGAGCGAGCGGTCGAAGCGGTCGATGCCGGCGGGCACGGGGGTGTGGGTGGTGAAGACCGTACCGGCCCTGACGGCCTCCAATGCCGCGTCGAACGCGAGCCCGGTGTCGGCGAGTTCACGGATGCGCTCCAGGCCGAGGAAGCCGGCGTGCCCCTCGTTGGTGTGGAACACCTCGGGCGCGGCGTGGCCGGTGAGCCGGCAGTACGTCCGCACCGCGCGCACCCCGCCGATGCCGAGCAGCATCTCCTGGAGGAGCCGGTGCTCGCTGCCGCCGCCGTACAGCCGGTCGGTGACGTCCCGCTCGCCGGGGCCGTTCTCCTCGACGTCCGAGTCGAGCATCAGCAGCGGGACGCGGCCCACCTGCGCCTGCCAGACGCGGGCGTGCAGCGTGCGCCGTCCCGGCAGGGTGAGGGCCACCAGGGCGGGGGTGCCGTCCTCCTCGCGCAGGAGGGTCAGCGGCAGTTCGTTCGGGTCGAGGACGGGGTACTGCTCCTGCTGCCAGCCGTCCCTGGACAGGGACTGCCGGAAGTATCCGTGCCGGTAGAGCAGGCCTACGCCGATCAGCGGTACGCCGAGGTCGCTGGCGGCCTTGAGGTGGTCGCCGGCGAGGATGCCGAGCCCGCCCGAGTACTGCGGCAGCGCGGCGGTGACGCCGAACTCGGGCGAGAAGTAGCCGATGGCGGCGGGCAGCTCCCCACCCCCTCCGTCGTTCTCCTGGTACCAGCGGGGGCCGTGCAGATACGTGTCGAGGCCGGCGGACGCGGCGCTCAGCGTGCGCAGGAAGGCGCGGTCCTCGGCCAGCTCGGCGAGGCGGGCCGCGGAGACGCCCCCGAGGAACCGCACGGGGTCGCCGTCGGCCTGCCGCCAGCCGGCGGGGTCGACGGACTCGAAGAGCTCTCGGGTCTCGGTGTGCCAGGACCAGCGCAGGTTGCGCGCCAGGTCGCCGAGTGGTCGCAGCGGGTCGGGCAGGACGGGGCGGACGGTGAACCGACGGATTGCCTTCACGTGCTCCACCTTCGCAGGGGACGTACGGGCTGGAGGGGACACACGACGATGTGCGTCCCACCGTCCCCCCGACGGTAGCCGTACGCCCCCCGTTCCAACCACGGCGCATTGAGGTGTGCGCCCCCCTGGGGAGGTGGCGGGAGGGATGGCCGAGAGGGTGGAAAGGGTAGCCGTTCATCTCCTGATGACGTAGGAGATACACGCGAACAGATTGTCCGGCGGAAAATATTGGGAAGGCTCATGCGGTACGTACGGCACACGATCCAGCGCTATTCGAGTGAACGCGGACGGGAGCCGACATGGCCGCAGCCTCTCAGTCGCCGACCGAGCAGCTACAAAGAACGGTAAAACATCCCAAAAGACCACAGAACTTACGGAGCCCCCACAGGTCCTCATCCACATCGCCCGTTCCCCCCGTTTCCCCCGTTCCAACCACCCCTTCCACCAGACCACCCGTACCACCCGAAGCACCCGCCCTGCCTGTCACGCCCGCACAGCACCCAGGTGATCCAGTGAAACCGCTGATTGGTCGCATTCCCGTCCTGGACGTCCATCCGCTCGTCGACTGCGGCAAACGCCCCGCGAAGGCGGTGAGCGGTGAAACCTTCCAGGTCACCGCCACCGTCTTCCGCGAGGGCCATGACGCGGTGGCGGCCAATGTCGTCCTCACGGATCCATCGGGCCGCCCCGGCCCGTGGACCCCCATGCACGAGCTCGCCCCCGGCACCGACCGCTGGGGCGCCGAGGTCACCCCCACCGAGGAAGGCCGCTGGACCTACACCGTGGAGGCCTGGAGCGACCCCGTCGCGACCTGGCGCCACACCGCCGGGATCAAGATCCCGGCGGGCATCGACACCGAACTGGTCCTCGCCGAGGGGGCGGACCTGTACGAACGCGCCGCCGTCGGCGTACCGAAGAAGGACGGCCGGGAGGCCGTGCTCGCCGCCGCCGACGCGCTGCGCGACCGGGACCGCCCCGCCGGGGCCCGGCTGGCCGCCGCCCTCTCCCAGGACGCCACCGCCGCGCTCGGCCGTCACCCGCTGCGCGAGCTGGTCACCTCCTCGCGCCCCGCGCGCCTGCTGGTCGAGCGCAGGCGGGCCCTGTTCGGTTCCTGGTACGAGCTGTTCCCGCGCTCCGAGGGCGCGGTGGTGAAGGAGGGCGAGCCGCCGGTGAGCGGCACCTTCCGTACGGCCGCCGAGCGGCTGCCCGCGGTCGCCGCGATGGGGTTCGACGTCGTCTATCTGCCCCCGGTCCACCCCATCGGC